>CAMVDS010000040.1 GCA_947166335.1 uncultured Mollicutes bacterium | reverse complement strand
TGAAGAGTACCCCTAAAGTTGGACTAGAGTAAATCTAGAAAGACTGAGGGGTACTTTTTATTATGAGATTAAAAGATGAAGATTTAAAAGAAATAGCAAGACTAGTAAATGATGGATATGGTTCAAGGACAATAGCCAGGATGTTTAATTATCCAATGGGGAGTATGTACATAGTTGTAGGACGTTATAAAAAACATGGTTTAGAAGGAATATTACATGGAAAATCTAAATCATTTACTACTGAAGAAAAAATAGTAATTATAAATCGTTATTATGCCGGTGAAAGTAAAACATCATTAGCAATAGAATTAAATGTTAGTGATTCAGTTATTCGCCAATGGATTTCAAAATATGAGAGATTAGGTTATAATGGTCTTATCGATAATCGAGGAAAGCCAGGTGTCTCGAAAATGGGAAGACCAAGAAAGAATCAAAATAAAGAGGTAACTTCTACTAATGAAGCAATGGCACCAGTGACTGATGCCGAACGTGAAGAACTTAATAGATTAAGAAAAGAAAACTATAGATTACAAATGGAGGTAGATTGCCTAAAAAAACTCCAAGCCTTAGTTCAGGAACGAGAGAACCGAAAAATGAGGAAAAAGTAATAGCAATATCTGAACTAAGGCAAAAATATCCATTAAATGATCTATTGGCCTTCTTCAGAATAGCTAAATCAAGTTATTACTATGGTTTAAAAGCATTACAAGTAAAAGAGTCTAAAGATAGAAAACTGCGTGATGAAATACTTTTTATTTACAATAAAAATCACTGTAGATATGGTTTTAGACGTATTACAATTAAGATTAATGAAAAAGCTGATGAACCAATAAATCATAAAAGAGTGCAGCGCATCATGCATGAATTAGGCATATATGGTATTCAAGGCAAGAATGGAAAATATCATTCATACAAGAACGATAATGGTGAACCAAAAGAAAATCTTCTTTTAGAAAAAGAAATAGATGAAGAAAAAAATAAAGTGATATTTAAGCGCCATTTTGAAACTACTGGTCCTAATCAAAAATGGACTACTGATGTGTCAGAGTTTAAACATAAAGATGGGAAATTATACTTATCACCAATAATGGATATGTATGATGGTTCAATAATAGCTTATGACATATCAATACATCCTGATTTTAGTCAAACAAAAAGAATGATAGAAAAAGCATTTAAACAATATGATAATTTAGAAGGTTTAATATTCCATTCTGATCAAGGATGGCAATATCAGATGAAACAATATGGATTATGGCTTAAAGCAAGAGGCATCAAGCAATCCTTTTCTAGAAAAGGAAACTGTATGGATAATTCATTAATGGAAAACTTCTTTGGAATACTTAAAAACGAAATGTATTATGGTCATGAATACGAATTTAAAACATTAGATGATTTAAAGAAAGCCATTGAAGATTACATAAAATGGTACAATGAAGAAAGAATAAATATAAAAAGAAAAGGATTGAGTCCAATTCAATATAGACAACAATCCTTATCACAATTATAATATTAAATTAATTAGTCCAATTTCTTGGGTACACTACAATTTGTCTCGCTTAATTTTTTAACTATTATATCATTATAATCATTTGCTTTTTCTTCAACTAGATTTAATTCTAATGCTATATCATAAAATATTTGTTCTGTTGTATTTATTTCTATATTATTCTTTTCGAAGATATCATCTAGGATATCATTTAATACTTGGAAATATTCATCAGGACAATTTTCTTTTTTATCGATATAATTAGTAATTGTATGTTCTAACTTATTTAAAGAAGAAATATCAATATCATAATTTAATGCTTCGTTTTGGAAATCATTAATGTATAGAAGAAGATTAATGGTTTTTGCACATTTTTCTAATTCGGCATAATTACTATTAAAATTCTTTTCATATAATGTTTCTATAATTAAGAATTTATCATAAATATATTCAAAGCCTGTAGAAAATATTAATTCTAAATCCTTATCTAATTTATTTTCTTTAGAATATTTGTCATAAAGATAATCAACAACATCGATAACATGATTAAAACGAGCTATTGTCTTACTTTTATTATCGATTAGTTTGTTGATGAAATCTTTATTTTCAAATCTCCAGCTTAAGTAGTCGTTATAAATATCCATTATCTTGTCTTCATTTGAGGGAATAGGATAACATCTCTAATAGAATCAGATTCAGTTAATAAGATAATTAATCTATCAACACCGATACCGATACCGCCTGTAGGAGCCATACCATATTCTAGAGCTTCTACGAAATCTTGGTCCATTTCGTTAGCTTCGTCGTTACCTTTTTCCTTTTCCTTTAATTGTTCAACAAATCTTTCCTTTTGATCTATTGGATCATTTAATTCAGTATAAGCATTTGCGAATTCCTTACCGCCGATGAATAATTCAAATCTTTGAACAAATCTAGGATCTTCAGGATCTTTCTTTGTTAAAGGTGAAATCTCAATTGGATGACCACAAAGGAATGTAGGTTGAATTAAGCTAGATTCACAGTATTCTTCGAAGAATGCGTTAATAACGTGACCAACTGTGAAATGCTTTTCAACTGGAACGTTGTGCTTTTTAGCAAGTTCGATAGCTTCTTCAAGTGTATAATTGTTATTCTTGAAATCTACACCTGTCTTTTCTTTAATTAATTCACACATTGTAACCTTTCTAAATGGCTTAGATAGGTCGATTGCTTCACCTTCAGCATCGAATGGATTTTTAAATGTTTCCTTACCGATAACTTTTGTTGCTGCATATCTAACTACACCTTCACATAAGTCCATCATAGAAGATAGGTCACCAAATGCTTGATATAATTCAACTGTTGTAAATTCTGGGTTATGAGTTTTATCCATACCTTCATTTCTGAAGATTCTACCGATTTCATAAACTCTTTCAAGACCACCT
>CAMVDS010000039.1 GCA_947166335.1 uncultured Mollicutes bacterium | reverse complement strand
AATCTTCCCGTCCCAATCCCCAATCCCCATTTTATATGTTTATAATTTTATAAAATTTAAAAAATTTAGTTAAATTAAAAAATAATTAAAATAATATTTAAATTCATAATTTTTTAATTAATAAATAAATTCTTACTTATCTTACAATGTCATCCAAAGCCTTCTTTTCAAAAGACGTAGACATGAAAGCAATCCAGTCTTTCGACTATCCAATAATTCCAAAGAGAAACACCAATCTTCGTAAAGATTCTCATGCTTCAGTAATTACAAACCTTTTCCCTATCCTATATATTGATTCTTTCCATAAGCTCTACAACTACTCCATCGAAATTCTTCCCTCGATCTCAGACGATAATTTCCCCCTCAAAAGAGTCATCTACAACTTACTCGAAACAGAACTACCTGCAGGATTCAAAAAAATTATCTTCCACGGAAATAACTTATATGCTTGTGTGACTCAAGACAAAGACTTGAATTTAACGTTGGTAGAAAAGACTGTAAAAGTCCAGAATCAGGATTATTCCGTGAAACTCAAACTCGCTTCTGAAATTAATTTCTCAAATTTGCGCAGTGCTGAGAAAGAAAACCAGGAAATAAAACACATAATAGAAAAGCTTATTCGTTTCATCATTATGAGAAATCCTAATGTGATCAAATTCAAAGATGGAACGATGGTAGATGTGGCAAAGCAAAATATTCAAAGACTTAACGAAAGTCCAGGCGAAAATAGTTTAGAACAGATATATCGTGGCTATATGACTTCAGTGCAAATAACAGAAAGCGGCTTCTTTATGAGAATAAATGATGTGAGTAAAATAATCTCAGGAAAAAGTGCCTTAAAGAAGATCTTGGAAATCCGAGAAGAAAATAGGAACTTGAACAAAGAAGACTTATTCAAGAAAATAAATCAGTACTTCTCTGAACATCGAACTGTACTTGCGAAATATGGTAATCTCAGGACCTATCGTGTGTCTAATATTAATTTCGATAGGACTCCTAAAAATACAAGTATCACTTTGAGAGAAAAGGACGGAAAAGAAACTCAATGCAACTTGGTCAACTACTACAAGAATCAATATAGCATAAGCATCAAAGACGAGAATCAACCCTTGATCGAAGTCGAAGTCCTCAAAAAGAAAGGAGCTAATACTACTGAAGAGAAAGAAAAAGAAAAAGATATTATTTATTTAATTCCTGAACTTGTTTACTTGACAGGATTGGAATATGGTACTAGTTCGGATGATAACACTACCAAAAGGAAAATCACGAGTAAAACTAAGATGAGACCCGGTGATAAAATAAATGCTATTCGTGGTATTAATTACTTGCTGAATTCGACTACTAATAAAAAATATACGAATAAGCAAGGCAAAGAAGTCAAATTAAGAAGTGCTAAAGAAATGCAGGATCTTTATGGAATAAAGATTGGAGATAATTTGACTATTGATGCCAGAGTCATGCCTCAACCTCATCTTATGTTTAATCATGGTGAAAAATTCGTGGTTCCTAATAATGGTATATTCAGAGCTGAGAATCCGAATGTTGTAATGAAATTCACGAGTGAAAATTTGTTCTATGTATATGACCAGAGGGAAAAGGGAGATGCCTTTAAATTATTCAATGGCCTGATGTTAAAGTGCAGACAAAAGAAGTTCACTTTCTCCAATGACTTCAATCCTAATAAAGTAAGAGGATATTGCTTGCAAAGGACAAATAACTGGAATGAGATTTCTTCGGAATTAAGTAGAGTTCTTCCAGGAAATAATAATCATCAATATGGATTTGTGTTCTTGTCATCTAGTATGGAAAAGAATTATCCGGCATTGAAGAATTATTTTTATAAAAAGCTCGGCCTTATAACTCAATTCGGAGTAACGAGGAAATTAGTCGATAAAAAGCGTGGTAATAGTATTCAATTCAACCTAATCGATCAATTCAATATAAAAATCGGAGGCGAAAACCACCACATCAACTTCGTGAAAGAGAATATAATGAAAAACGAAGATGTCTTCCTCATAATCGGCTTAAAAACTCAAGTAGAACGTGCCACCAATAAAGTCAAATACTGCATGACATCTTCAAGAAATAAATTCTTGAATGTGATAAATACTTCAATAAAAGAATGTGCGAATAATAAACAACAAAGAGATGAATTGCTTAGGAACATGTTTAAGGATGCCATCCAAAGCCTAATGAAGCAATCACCGAAAGCTCCTAACTATATCATTCTTTACAGAAAAGGGGGAAATTATATCGAAAACATCCAACTTGCCTTAGACGAAAAAGATATTTTCATCAAAGTCATCATGGAACTTGAGGAAATGCTGCAAAAGACGAAAAACATCACTGCGAAAATTCCTTTCTACTATATCTGTTGCAACTTGAAATCCGATATGAAATTCTTCGAAGTCGGTCCAAATAATTCAAATTCTTACAACAATCCCAAAAGTGGTCTGATAATAGATGAAACAATTACCCAGAAAAATCGATTCGAATTTTTCATCCAGCCTCAATTCGTCAATCAAGGAACTGCTACTCCTAGTCATTATCAAGTTATGTGTTCTTATCAACATAATGATGATGTGCTCAAATTAGAACAACTCGAGAGACTAACCTTCTACTTGTGCTATTATTACTTCACTTGGGCTGGAGCGATTAGAGAACCTGGTGCGTTGAAAATGGCGGAAACTGCGCTTGATTTTTCGATTCGATGCTTCATTGATAAAACTGGAACTGATGATGTTAATTATTTCTACCAGTCTCCGATATATCTTTAAATGCCGCTGAAATTGGAGTAATTATTTACGAATTATTATGATTAATATTATTACTTTTGTTCTGTTTTTGTGGTGTTATTTAATGTGAAAATTATCAATTATGTGATTATAATTATATAATGAAATACAATTAGTTGTAGATATTTATTTAATTTTTTATGCTGAATTATCAGCTAGATGGTTGTAGAAATGCTTTGAATAAAGTATTAATATTTTTATTAAATTATCATTTTTTCTTAATTATTTTTTCTTATA
>CAMVDS010000038.1 GCA_947166335.1 uncultured Mollicutes bacterium | reverse complement strand
CATATTCTGAAGAGCCAGCAAATCCACCACATATAGCTGTCATTCCACCATATAGGTTAGTATTTATTTTAGTATCAAATTCTTTACAATCACTATCTTTTTCTACTTTTTCAGCTATATTCTTATATGCCATTCTTAATCTAACAAAATTACTAGTATTTAAATCAATTGGTTTCATCCAACATTCATTAGAATAATTAATAGTATACTTATCATAAAGTTCTTTAACTGTTGCATCATCTTTACTAATTTCTACTTTGCCTTTTACAGTTGGTGTACTTGATGGAGTTGGTGTTGGTTTTGTACTCATATATTCTTTATAATCTTTATATTCCTTTTCATTTTTAACTTTATCTTTCATAGTTACACCTGCTGTTCCTAATAATATCATTATTAGAATTACAGTTATGATAGTTGAAGTATTATTTTGTTTTAAAGCTTTCTTTGTTGCTTCTTTTTTTATTTCTTCTTCTGTTTTTACTACTTCTTCTTTTTTTTCTTCCATTTTTTCACCTACTTTTTATCCTATAATTATTATAATTTCTTATATATTTACTTGTCAATTTATAATTTTTTTACTTTACAAAAAAAGAGTAGACAAATCTACTCTTATATTTTTTCTTTTATTTTATATTTTTCCATATCTAGAACATGCATATCATCTGTTGCTTCTTTTAGTAATTCTTCAAATATTTTGTATTTCTGTTGAATATTTCTAAATTCTGCTCTTGCTGCTTTTAAAGCATCTAATGAACATTTTTTACAGTAATTATCTACTAATTCTTTATTTAGAATAGCTGCATGTTCCTCTGCTTCTTCAAAACTATCATATAGATTATATACAACAGTAGAATTATAGCATTCATTATGATTACCTATTCCATATTCTGGATATTGTCTTTTTTGTTCTCTTATATCATTTATATTTCTATATGGAAATACTACATTATAATTTCTATGTTTAGTTCCATCTCCACTATATACTACTTTTTCACTTACTAAATGTGCTTTTGTTGCAACATATCCAACTGTTTCTTCTACATCCCAATCAGTATAATCTGTAATTTTCATTAATGTATACACTATTGGGTAATTATATCCTCGTGTCATAAAAAAACCTCCAATAGATATAATAACAAAAAAAGAGAGATAAATCTATCTCTTTTTTTATTATTTAACTAATTCTAGAATTACCATTAAAGCATCGTCACCTTTACGTTCAGTTGTTTTAAGAATTCTAGTATATCCTCCGTTACGTTCTTTGTAACGAGGAGCAAGTTCATCAAATACTTTTTTAACAGCTTCAGTATCGTTATGTAAGAAAGCTAATGCTTGTCTTCTAGATACTAAACTTCCGTTTTTTCCATAAGTGATCATTTTATCAACAAATTTACGAACTTCTTTAGCTCTTGTTTCTGTTGTTGAGATTCTTTCATTCATGATAACATCTTTAGTTAAGTTTGCTAACATACTTCTTCTATGTTTGTTATCACGACCTAATTTTCTATAAGCCATCTTAAGTCCTCCTTACTATTAATCTTCGTCGCGAAGTAATAATCCAAGTTCTTTAACTTTGTCTAATACTTCTTTTAATGATTTTTTACCTAAGTTTCTAATCTTCATCATATCTGTTTCAGATTTATTAACTAGGTCTTGTAATGTATGAATTCCAGCTCTCTTTAAGCAATTGTAAGCACGAACTGAGAAATCTAAATCTTCAATAGTAGTTTCTAATGCTTTTACTTTAGGGTCTTCAGTTTTTTCAATCATCATACCACTAACATCAGCGATACTATTTAAATCAGTTAATATTTCGAAATGTTCAATGATTATACGAGATGCTAATGCTATAGCTTCTTGTGGAGTCATTGATCCATCTGTCCATACACTTAATACTAATTTATCATAGCTTTCGTTTTGTCCAACACGTGCTGGTTGTACTTCATAAGCTACTCTTTCAATTGGTGAATAATTAGAATCAATAGCGATTGTTCCAACTTTCTTATCAGTTATTAATTTCTTGTTTTCTTCAGCTCTAATATATCCTCTACCGTTTCCAACTGTCATTTCCATAACAAGTTTTCCACCTTTAGATAATGTAGCTATTTCTTTATCTGGATTTAAGATTTCGATATCACTATCATGTTCAATATCTCCAGCAGTAACTACACCTTCAGTATTTGCATTAAGACGTATTACCTTTGGTTCATCTGTATGATTTTTAATAACGATTCCTTTTAAATTTAAGATTATTAAAGCAACATCTTCTCTTACTCCATCGATTGTTTGGAATTCATGAGAAACTCCATCAATCTTTACGCTAGTAATAGCTGATCCTGGTAAGCTTGATAACATAACTCTTCTTAAAGCATTACCTAATGTTGTTCCGAACCCTCTTTCAAGTGGTTCAAGTTCAAATTTTCCATAGAAATTGCTTTCTACGTTTTCTACTATTTTATATTGTGGTTTTTCGAATTGTAACATGAAACTAACCTCCTTTTATTATTAACCTCTTGGTCTTTTTGGTGGACGACATCCATTATGTGGAATTGGTGTTGTATCTGTAATTGATGTAACTTCTAATCCAGCTGTTTGTAATGAACGAATTGCTGTTTCACGTCCTGGTCCCATACCTTTTACTCTTGCTTCTACTTTACGCATTCCTGCATCATAAGCAGCTTTTCCTGCAGCTTCAGCAGCCATACCTGCAGCAAATGGAGTTGATTTCTTACTACCTTTGTAACCAATTGCTCCAGATGAAGCCCAACTAATTGCATTTCCTTCTTTATCACTTAATGTAACGATTGTGTTATTGAATGTTGAATGAATGAATGCTATACCTTCTGGTACATTCTTTTTGACTTTTCTTTTTCTTGTCTTGTAGGCCATAGTCTATCCTCCTTTATATATTAATTAATTCTTATTATTTTTTCTTATTAGCGATTGTTTTTGGTTTACCTTTACGAGTTCTTGCGTTTCTATTAGTTCTTTGTCCTCTTACTGGTAATCCTTTTTTATGACGTGTTCCTTCATATGAATTTATTTCCATTTTAGTTTTAATATTCATATTTACTTCACGACGTAAGTCACCTTCAGTTAAATATTTATTAACTTCTTCACGAATAGCAGCTAATTCTGCATCACTTAAATCTTTTGCTTTCTTAGCTGGATCAACTTTAGCATCATTACAAATTGTAAGAGCTAAGTTTCTTCCTATTCCATAAATACTAGTTAATGAAATGGAAATATGTTTTTCATTTGGAATATCGATACCTTTAATACGTGCCATAAATACACCTCCTATATATTATCCTTGTTTTTGTTTGTGCTTTGGATTTTCACAAATAACCATTACTTTTCCTTTTCTTCTGATTATTCTGCATTTAGCACACATTGGTTTTACTGATGGTTTTACTTTCATAATATCTCCTCCTACCTTCTATAGGTTATTCTCCCATGTGTTAAATCATAAGGCGTTAA
>CAMVDS010000037.1 GCA_947166335.1 uncultured Mollicutes bacterium | reverse complement strand
TTTAACGATTTCAACTTTACCAGTCATATAATCAAATTTAGTTTCAACATGAGTGAATCCGTTGATTCTAGAAATGATTTTAGCAGCATCTTTTCCTAGACCATTTAAGATAACTCTTAGTGGTTCTTTTCTAACTTTGTTAGCAGTCTTAGCGATACCGATTGCTCCTTCAGCAGCAGCAAATGATTCATGTCCTGCTAAGAAAGCGAAGCACTTAGTGTCTTCTCTTAGTAACATAGCTCCTAGGTTACCATGTCCTAAACCTACTTTTCTGTCATCAGCAACTGAACCAGGAATACAGAATGATTGTAATCCTTTACCAATCCATTCAGCAGCTTCAGCAGCATCTTTAGCGTTATTCTTAATAGCTAAAGCAGCACCTACTGTGTAAGCCCAGCATGCATTTTCAAAACAAATAGTTTGGATATCTTTTACCATTTGGTAAACATCTAAACCTTTATCTTTACAAATCTTTTCAGCTTCTTCAATACTAGCGATTCCATTAGCATTTAAGCATTCATTGATTTGCTTAATTCTTCTTTCATAACTTTCAAATAATGCCATCGTGCTAACCTCCTATTCTTGACGAGGATCAATATACTTAGGTGCATCTTTAAATCTACCATAAGTACCTCTAGCTTTTTCTAGAGCTTCCTCTGCCTTTAATCCTTTCTTCATGAAGTCAGTGAACTTACCAAGTGATAAATATTGGTAACCAATGATTTCATTATTTTCATCTAAAGCGATCTTTTCAATATATCCTTCAGTTAATTCAAGATATCTTGGACCCTTTTCCTTAGTTGAGTAGATTGTTCCTACTTGGCTTCTTAATCCTTTTCCTAAGTCTTCTAGACCAGCACCGATAGGTAGTCCATTTTCAGAGAAAGCAGATTGTGTACGTCCATATACGATTTGTAAGAATAATTCTCTCATAGCTGTGTTAATTGCATCACATACTAAGTCTGTGTTAACAGCTTCTAGTACTGTCTTACCAACAATAGCTTCTCCAGCCATTGCAGCACTATGAGTCATTCCTGAACAACCAATAGTTTCAATTAAAGCTTCTTGAATAATTCCATCCTTAACGTTTAAAGATATTTTGCATGCTCCTTGTTGAGGTGCACACCATCCGATACCATGAGTGAATCCGTTGATGTCCTTGATTTCACGAGAATAAGTCCATTTACCTTCTTGTGGAATAGGTGCACAACCATGACTAGCACCACATGTTACCTTAGTCATTTTTTTTACTTCGTTTGTGTACTCCATAAATAATCCTTCCTTAATTTAAAATTTTCCTGTGTTTTTCACATCAATACTATTATACATAAAATTTTTAAAAATATCTATATCATATATTAATCGTAATATATGAAAACATTTTACAATTTACCCTAAAAAAACAAAAATAGGCATCAAGCCTATTTCTTATTTTCGATTTTTACAATTTTAATTGATACTTCTTTACCAGCACCATTAATGAATTTAACAACAGTGTTGATCTTTTTATTCATAATAGCAGCACCAATTGGAGATTCATTACTAATTTTCCCTTCAAATGGTTTTGCTTCTGTAGTACCAACAATTTGGTATCTCTTTGCTTCACCTAAATCTATAAATTCAAGAGTAACATACTTTGTTAGAGTAACTTTTGATAAGTCATCAGATTCTTTAATGATTTCATAATTCTTTAAAGTGTCTTGAATTTCATTAATTCTAGCTGCGATTCTAGCTTGTTCATCTCTAGCTGCATCGTAATCAGCGTTTTCTGATAAGTCTCCTTGTGCTCTTGCTTCTTTTAAAGCTTCAATGTTTTTAGGTCTATCAACGTCAATTAAGTGATTTAATTCTTCTACTAATTGATCATAACCTTCTTGTGTTAAATATGTAACTTTCTTAGCCATACTATTACCTCCACATTACTTTTACAATTATACACTAATTAATTAAAAATTAATAGTATTTTTTTAATTCTTTTCTTGCTTGTTTTTCATATTTAAAATATGAATAGATAAAATCATGGAAATCTTTAGAATGATTTTGATGTTTTATATGAGCTATTTCATGACAAAAAACATATTCTAAACATATAGGTGGATATTTAGCTAAATTAGAATTAATTGCTATATTTCTTTTACTAGCTAAACAGCTACCCCATCTTGATTTCATCTTTTTTATAGTAAGTTTATTAAAATTTAAATCTAATTCATCCATTACATTTTTATATTTATTGATTATTTCATCTAATTTTTCTTTAACTATTTTTTTATAATAATTATCAATTGCAAGATTATAATCCTTCTTATAAAATACGTAACATTTATCATCAATAATATTAACTTTTTCATCTTTTGAAGGAACATTTATTAAATCATATTTTATACCAAAAATATGAATAATATCATCACTAATTTCACTTTGTTTTTCTATTATTTTACTGATTTTATCAATATTACTATCTATAAAGTTTTCTATTACACTATTTGGAGTAAAATATGGCGCAGATAAGAGAATTTTACCATCTCTAATTCTTGCGTTTAGCCTTCTAATATTCTTATATTTTATCTCTATTTGATAGCCTTTATATTCCATATTATAGCTTCCTTACAAAATCAAATTCATGTACTTCAAAAGGTGTTTTTATTTTTACTATTTGATTAGGATGATTACATACTTCTACTATATTATTATCCATATCATAAATAGATTCAATTTTAAAACTTCTAAGCTCTTCTTTTGGTGAAAATATTTCTAAAGTATCATCTTTTGTAAAATAATTTCTTACTTCCATAATCATATATCCATCTTTATAATCTAGGACATTTCCAATATATTCTTGATTTGGTTCTTCACCAAAATTAATGTATAAATGTTCATTTATACCAGGATTACCATTATAGAATCCTACTGATGTTAATCTGTTTTCAGCTTTTTTAATCATATAATCAAATTTTTCATAATCAATTGTTTTATTCTTATAATATGAATCAATAGCTCTTCTATATGCATTAACAACAGTTGCGATATAATGAATACTTTTCATTCTTCCTTCAATTTTAAGTGATTGAATATTATTATCAATTAAATCAGGTATAAACTTTAAAGCACATAAATCTTTACTAGCTAAAGAAAAATAATTACCTTCATTAATTACTTTATTTTCATCAATTAAATCATAGTTCCATCTACATGAATGTGCACATCCACCTCTATTAGCATCTCTATTAGTCATTTCATTACTTAACATGCATCTACCAGAATAGCTTGAACACATTCCTCCATGAATAAATACTTCTAAATCTAAGTTTGTATTCTTTCTTATTTTCTTTAATTCTTCTAGAGTTACCTCTCTACCTAATACAACTCTTTTACATCCTAGTTCTTCATAAAATTTAATAGCTTCACTATTTACAACACTATCTTGTGTTGATACGTGAACTTCTAAATTTGTGTATTTTAAAGCAACATTCATAATATAAAGTGAAGCACAAATAATCGCATCAACACCACATTTTTCCAAATTGATTAAATAATCTTTTAAACCATCTAAGTTATTATTATGTGGAAGAATATTTGTAGTGACATGCACCTTCGCATTATGCTTATGCGCAAAATCGCATCCTTCTTTTATATCTTCTAAAGTGAAGTTAGAAGCTCTACTTCTTAAAGAAAATTCTTTACCACCAATAAATACGGCATCAGCACCATATAGTACAGCTATTTTTAATTTCTCTAAATTACCTGCAGGGGCTAATAATTCTATCATTATAAATCCCCCTTCCTATATACTATATTCCTATCTAAAAAGCCTAGGTTATCTCCTTTAATAAACTTCTTATCATAAACTAAATCTATAATTAGATAGTCTATATTATTAAGCTCATCAGCTAAATCTAAGCATGAATATATAT
>CAMVDS010000036.1 GCA_947166335.1 uncultured Mollicutes bacterium | reverse complement strand
AAAAATGAAAATCCAAAACAAAAACCTGATGAAAATTCACTAGGCTTTGGTAAGTATTTTACTGATCACATGTTCATTATGGATCACGATTATGAAAATGGTTGGCATAATGCTAGAATCGTTCCTTATGGAAACTTAAGCTTATCACCAGCATCAACAGTTCTACACTATGGTGAAGAAATCTTTGAAGGTATGAAAGCTTATCTAACAGAAGATGGCAAAATTCAATTATTTAGACCTTATGAAAATGCTAAGAGAATGAACAAGTCTGCTGATAGACTTTGCTTACCTGAAATTCCTGAAGAGGATTTCGTAGAAGCTATTAAAAAACTTGTTGAAATTGATAAAGAATGGATTCCAAAGGCAAAGGGAACAAGCCTTTATATTAGACCATTCCTATTTGGAAATGATGAAACACTAGGTGTTCATACAGTTCATCATTCAACATTTGTAATCATCCTTTCACCAGTAGGTTCATACTACAAAGAAGGATTAAATCCAGTTAAGATTTTAATTGAAACTGAAGATGTAAGAGCAGTACGTGGAGGTACTGGTTTTGCTAAATGTGGTGGTAACTATGCTGCATCATCTAGAGCTGGTAAAAAGGCTGAAGAAAAAGGTTATTCACAAGTTCTATGGCTTGATGGTGTAGAAAGAAAATACATTGAAGAAGTTGGAGCTATGAACGTAATGTTTAAGATTAATGGAGAAGTTATTACTCCAGCTTTACTAGGATCAATTCTTCCAGGTATCACAAGAAAATCTTGTCTTGAAATTCTTAAAAAAGAAGGAATTAAAGCAACTGAAAGAAAATTATCATTAGAAGAATTAACTAATGCTGTTGAAAACGGAACTCTAGAAGAAGCTTGGGGTTGCGGTACAGCTGCAGTTATCTCTCCAATTGGCTTAATTGAAGTTAATGGAAAGAAATATGAAATCAATAATGGTAAGATTGGTCCAGTATCTCAAATGCTTTATGATAAGATCACAGGAATCCAAACTGGTAAGATCAAAGATGAATTTGGTTGGACAGTAGAAGTAAAATAATGAAAAGAGTTAATTTGTTTTTAGGTCACTATGGAACTGGTAAAACAAATATTGCTTTAAATTTTGCTTTAATGATTAAGAATGATGTTATAGTATATGACTTAGATATCGTTAATCCATATTTTAGAACATTAGATGGAAAAGATATTTTAGATGAAAATAATATTCCTCTAATTGCTTCTGATTATGCAAATACAAACGTAGATTGTCCTGCTATGAATCCAGAATGCTATAGGATGGTTAGAGAGCCAGATAAATATGCTGTTGTAGACGTCGGTGGAGATGATAGAGGAGCTTATGCTCTCGGTCGTTTTAGAAATGAAATTCTAAAAGAAAATGATTATGATATGTTTTTAATTATAAACAAATACAGATTTGAAACTAGAACTCCAGAAGAGACTTTAGAAATAATGAAAGAAATTGAAGAAGTTGCAGGTATTAAATTTACTGCCATTATTAATAACTCTAACCTAGGAAAAGAAACTACTAAAGAAACTATTCTAAATTCTTTAGAATATGCTAAAGAAGTAGAAAAATTGACTGGTTTAAAAGTAAAATATACTTCAGTTAGAAAAGATCTAGTTAAAGAAATTGAAGGTTTAGTAGACAATATTTTACCTTTAAGTCTAATTAACTATGGTTTATGGGTATAATTAGGTATATAATTATAATAGTGGTAAATTAAAAATAGAAAGGACATAGGTTATGGCTAAATTAACAATTAATGAAGCTAGATGTAAAGGTTGTGGATTATGTGTTACTGCATGTCCAAAGCAAATCTTAGCTTTATCTGACAAAATTAATGAAAAGGGATATAACCCTGTAATGATGACTGATCAAGAAAAATGTATTGGCTGTGCATTCTGTGCAACAATGTGTCCTGATACAGTTATTAAGGTAGAAAAGTAGGTGAAAACATGGCAGAAAAGGTATTAATGAAGGGTAATGAAGCAATGGCTGAAGCTGCTATTACTGCTGGATGTAGACACTATTTTGGATATCCTATCACACCTCAAACAGAGGTTGCAGCATATATGGCAAAGCGTATGCCAAAAATTGGAGGAACATTCCTTCAAGCAGAATCAGAAGTAGCTGCTATTAATATGGTAATTGGTGCTGCTAGTGCTGGTGTTAAAGTTATGACATCATCATCAAGCCCAGGTATCTCATTAAAGCAAGAAGGTATTTCATATTTAGCTGGTTGTGAACTTCCAGCATTAGTTGTTAACGTACAAAGAGGAGGCCCTGGTCTAGGTGGTATTCAACCATCTCAATCAGATTATTTCCAAGCTTGTAAAGGTGGAGGACATGGTGATTATCATCTAATCGTACTTGCTCCAGCTACAGTACAAGAAATGTATGATTTAACATTCAAAGGTTTCCATTTAGCTGAAAAATATAGAATGACTGCTATGATCCTAGCAGATGGTACTATGGGACAAATGATGGAACCAGTTCAATTAACTGACGTTAAAATTCCAGTAATTGAAAAACCATGGGCTACAAATGGAACAAAGAATCATGAAGGAAGAAATGTTATTAACTCTTTAAGCTTACTTCCAGAAGAACTAGAAGTATGGAATCATAGAAGATATGATAGATATGCAGAAGTTGAAAAGAATGAAGTAATGTATGAAGAATTTATGACAGAAGATGCTGATATTATTGTTGTAGCATTTGGTATTGCAGCAAGAGTATCTAAAAACGCAATTGTAGAAGCAAGAAATAAGGGTATTAAAGTTGGTTTAATTAGACCTATCACTTTATGGCCATTCCCTAAAGAGGCTTTAAAGAAGGCTAGTAAGACTGCTAAAGCATTTATTTCTGTAGAATTAAATATGGGACAAATGATTGAAGATGTTAAACTTGCAATTGATTGTTCTCGCCCAGTTTACTTCGTAGGTAGAACTGGTGGTATGATCCCATCTCCTGAAGAAGTATTAGCTAAAATCGAAGAAATTGGAGGTGCAAAATAATGGCTGTTGTATTTGACAAAACAAAAGGATTAACAGATGCACCACTTCACTACTGTCCTGGATGTACTCATGGTATCATTCATAGATTAGTTGCTGAAGCATTAGAAGAACTTGGTATACTTGATAAGACTGTTGGTGTTGCTTCAGTTGGTTGTTCAGTATTCTCATATAACTATTTTAACTGTGATATGGTACAAGCTGCTCATGGTAGAGCTCCAGCTGTAGCTACAGGCTTAAAGCGTGCACTACCTGATAATATCGTATTTACATATCAAGGTGATGGTGACTTAGCTGCTATCGGTACTGCTGAAACTGTACACTCAGCTGCTAGAGGTGAAAATATTACAATCATCTTCGTAAACAATGCTATTTATGGTATGACTGGTGGACAAATGGCTCCAACAACATTACCTAACCAAGTAACACAAACTTCTCCATATGGTAGAGATGTAACTGTTGTAGGTTACCCTGTTAAAGTTTGTGAAATGTTAAAAGAAATAGATGGCGCAGCATATATTGAAAGAGTTGCTGTAAACAATGTTAAAAATATCAAAAACGCTAAAAGAGCAATTAAACAAGCATTTGAAAACCAAATTAATAAGAAAGGTTTCTCTCTTATTGAAGTATTATCAACATGTCCTACTAACTGGGGTATGGAACCAAAAGATGCTTTAAAATGGTTAGAAGATAATATGCAAACATATTATCCACTTGGTGTATTTAAAGATAAAACTAAGGAGGATAATAAATAATGGAAAATAAAATTCTTATTGCCGGATTCGGTGGACAAGGTGTATTATTCCTTGGAAAATTAATCGCATATAGCGGACTAATCGGAAATATGGAAGTTTCATGGCTTCCTTCATATGGCCCTGAAATGCGTGGTGGAACTGCTAACTGTTCAGTAATCTTATCTGATACTCCAGTAGGTTCTCCAATCGTATCTAAACCAGATGTACTAATTCCAATGAACTTACCATCACTTGAAAAATTTGAAAATGCTGTAACTCCTAATGGTTATATCATCTTTGATTCGTCTTTAATTCAAAAAGAAGTAAAAAATTCTAGAGCATTTGGTATTCCAGCAACAAAGCTTGCTAATGAAAATGGATATCATGGTTTAGCAAATATGATCCTATTTGGTTATGTTTTAAAGAAAACTAATATGTTAAGCTTAGATTTAGTAAAGAAGGGTGTAGAAAAAGTCGTTCCTGCTAAAAAAGCTCATTTACTTCCAAAAAATATTGAAGCAATCATGCTTGGATATAACTACGAAGGATAGAAAAAAATGTGAGGATAAAAACCTCACTTTTTTTTATGTATTTACCTTTATTTATTTTAATAAATGTAGTAAAATAAATAGTAGAGTAACTATCTAATTTTTTTGTAGAGAGGAGTATGCATATGCTTTTTGGTGATAATAATGGTGGCTTTAACCAAAAACCAGTAATAAAAGTAATCGGCGTTGGTGGCGGCGGTGGTAATGCTGTCGGTAGAATGATCGATAACGATGTTCAAGGGGTTGAATATATCGTTGCTAACACTGATTCACAAGTATTAAAAATCTCAAGATGTGAAAATAGAATACAATTAGGAAAGAAATTAACTAGAGGTCTTGGAGCTGGTGCAAAACCAGAAGTTGG
>CAMVDS010000035.1 GCA_947166335.1 uncultured Mollicutes bacterium | reverse complement strand
AATACAGTTATGGTACTTTCCATTTGATAAGAATGCATCAAAACCAATGTTTAAAGGATGTGCAAAACATCCTCGTATTGAAGAATCTGGCTATGTTTTATATTATACAAGTCAATGCCCATTCAATGGAAAATATGTTCCTATTGTAGAACAAACAGCTAAAGACAATAATATTCCATTTAAAGCAGTTCATATAAATAGTAAGGAAGAAGCACAAAATGCTCCTACACCTATTACAACATACGCATTATTTAAAGATGGTAAATATGTCACTAATGAGCAAATGAATGATACAAAATTCTTAAAACTACATAATGTTTTAAAATAAAACATCAGCACTACAATAGTCGCACACTCTGAAAAATAGGGGTTTGTCAGCATTTATTACAACTGCACCCATGTTGAATAGTTTATTAGAATTAAAGAAATAAGCCTCATATAGAAAACTCTACATGAGACTTTTTTTAATATTCCTTTAAATCATTTATAATGTTTATAATAACACTCTTCTTTTTGTCAGACAAATCTTCACAAAGACTTTTAATTTCCTTTATAAAACTGTCTTCGTCATCTTTCATCATATTCCTAATTACTTTTTCAAAATCTTCTTCAGAAATAGTGCGGATAACTTCCTTATCCAAAAGATAATCTGTAGGTACATCTAATATGTCGCTAAGTTTTAAAATTTGATTAATATTAGGTTCCGATCTACCTATTTCCCACGAAGATACAACATATTGTTTTACGCCCATCATTTTTGATAACTCAAGTTGAGTTATTTTTTTTCGCTTTCTAAGCTTGCTTAGTTGATCCTTAAATGCCATTTTATCACCTTCAAATAAATTATAATATGTAATTTTTAATATTTCAATATAAAAATGTAAAAAATGCTTTTTTCTATTGAATAATGCAAGGAAACATATTATAATTATAGTTGTATAAAATACATATAATTAAATAATATGTAATAATAACAAGTTATTAATCATTTTATATAATGAAAAGGAGGGATATTAATGATTTATATAACAGGCGATACACATGGAAAAATAGATTTTAAAAAGCTTGAAACTTATTTTAAGAATGAATATGTTTCAAAAAAAGATTATTTAATAATTCTGGGTGATGCTGGAATAGTATGGAGTCAGAAAGAAATGTTTATATCCGATTATTCAATGCTTGGTTTAACTGTGTTTTATATAGATGGTAATCATGAAAACTTTGATTTATTAAATACATTTCCTATTGTGACTAAAAATGGGGCTAAATGCCATTTATTAAGTAATAATGTCTATCATATAATGCGTGGAGAGATTTTAAAATTAAATGACTTATTATTTCTTTGTATAGGAGGAGCAACATCCATAGATAAATTTTTTAGGATTGAAGGAAAGTCATGGTGGAATGATGAACATATAACTGATTTTGACATAAGAAATGCATTAGATAATCTAAAAGAATGTAATTACAAAGTTGATTATGTGATAAGCCATTGTGCCCCAAGCGAATATGTTACTATGCTTGGGTTTGAAAAAGATAATGATACAGATCAACTATCTAGGATTTTAAAAGATGTAATATTTAAAAAATGGTATTTTGGACATTATCATTTAGATATAGAAAAGGATAACTTTAGATGCTTTTATAATAATATTCTAAAAATTGAATCTTATGATATTGGGAAAAAGAATATTTTATTCAATCTATTAGTAAGAGAAGACGATGAAATGTTCCTTAGAAATTGGAATACTGGTAGAATTACTAAAATAAGAGAAGAAGATTTGCCTGAATGGTATTTTCATAATCATTCATATAGATCATGGTATTACAATTTAAAAGACATTAAAGATATAGCATTTATTGGCTCTCCATTTGATAATCACATCAGTAAGGATTCCAGTTTTTATTTAAGTTATCATGGTAGATTAAGAAAAGATCAAAACTCTAGGCCGATAGATAAGGATAAATGGGATTCGCATACATGGAGATGTGATATTGTTAGTTTTATAAATGGGGTTGATAAATACTCGCCAAATGTAAAAACATACAAAATTAAAGCACAAATAAATCTTGTTTATGATCAGTATAATGGTGGATCATTCTTTAATACGAATAATAGTGTACATGTTAGACCATTCCCATATATTAAAACACCAATATATAAGGAACGATATTCAAAAAGAGAAGCTGAATATGAAGTAACTAAAGGTAATATTATATTATCTCAATTTATAGATTTAGAAAGAGCAAAAGAATATGCAAAAGTGTATGTTGCAGGAAATCTTAGAATAAGCTTAGTTAGAACAATTATTGGCGATGATTCATGTGATTATATAGAAGCATATGACACCAGTTATGATACAAATAAATGGGTATATTTAAGAAGAATTATAAAATAGGAGGATTAAAAAATGAATAAAAACGAAATTACGTATGAAAAGACAGATAACATCTATATGGATGTTTCAAATATTATAAATCAAGCTAGCGATTTAGTTTATAGGAGTGTTAATGTATTATTAGTACAAAGAAATTGGCTACTAGGGAAAAGAATCGCTGAAGAAGAATTAAAGGAAACTAGAAAAGAAAACTATGGCATGGAAATAATAATTGAATTATCAAAAAAGCTTACAAAAGAATTTGGAAAAGGGTTCGATAAATCAGCAGTTTATAGATTTGTTCAATTCTACAAAACTTATCCAAACATTTTCGCATCACTGTCGCGACAATCTTTTTTGAGTTGGTCTCATTATCTAGTTTTGCTTCAAGTATTTGATTCTGAAGCCAGAGATTGGTATGAAAAAGAAGCCTTAAAAGGGTCATGGTCAGTTAGAACATTGCAACGCAATGTCTATTCAGATTATTATCATAGAATGTTATTATCTCAAAAGAAAGAATTGGTAAAAGATGAAATGCTTAAAATAAATGCTCCTCTTCAAGAAAAGAAGTTAGAATTTGTAAAAAATCCTATGATTCTTGAGTTTTTGGGAATACCTGAGAATAATTCATGAATATATCACATACATTGCATTAGATAATGATAAAGTGGTTGGCTTTATAGGACTATTAAGGAAGCTTATAATAAATTTGATTTTTAGGATGGTGGATTACATTGAAAGATAATAATGAAAAAATTGTAAACGATGATTCAATTACAGTTATTGTTAAGGTTATTGAAACACATAGAGAAAATGCATATCGTAAAGTAAATGAAGAATTAGTAACTATGTATTATGAAATAGGCAAGTATTTATCAGAAAAAGTAGCATCTGAAAAATGGGGTTCTAAGGTTATTGATAGTATAGCCATTGAAATAAATAATAAGTATCCAACACTAAAGGGTTTTGATAGAGCTGGATTATATAGAATGATGCAGTTTTATGATACATATAAGGATAACGAAATTGTCGCACCACTGGTGAGACAAATTAGTTGGACTAATAATTTAATAATATTTTCGCATAAATCAACAATAGAAGAAAAAGAATTTTATATTAGAATGTGTATTAAAAATAATTATTCTAAAAGAGAATTGGAACGCCAAATAGCTAGTCATTATTATGAAAGATATATATTATCTGCAGGTAATGAACTAGAAAGTACAACTGCACTTGTTGGAGAAGATGATTATCCTAATACTAGAATATTAGATCAATATTCGTTAGAATTTTTAGATTTACCTAATAATTATAAAGAAAAAGATTTACAAAGTGCTATTGTAGATAATTTAAAGGACTTTATATTAGAAATAGGTAAAGATTTTTCATTCATTGGAAAAGAATATCGCGTGCAAGTTGGAAATCATGACTATTATATAGATTTATTATTTTATAATAGATATTTAAAATGTTTAGTTGCTTTTGAATTGAAGGTTGATGAATTTAAACCAGAACTTGTTTCTAAAATGAATTTTTATCTAGAAGCATTAGATAGGCAAGAAAAAAGAATTGATGAAAATCCATCTATTGGTGTAATATTATGCTCAGAAAAGGACCAAGCAGTTGTAGAATATGCGATGTCAAGAAATACATCTCCGCTTTTGGTATCAGAATATAGTACTAAATTAATCGATAAAAATATATTAGAAAACAAAGTGGTTGAAATTAGAAAAATGTTAGATAATACTGAGGATTAGGAAACTAATCCTTTTTAACTATTCAAGTATGATGATATGTGCGAAATTTAATGAAAAAGAATTAAAGTGAAATAGTGTCAACAGTGTTGTCACAAATTAGTTGAAAAATAAAACATCCCGACTTTGTGCAAACACTATCCGCAAAATCTAACATTTTAAGTTGGACAAGGTTATAGATAATATAGCTAATGAGATAAATAATAAGTATCCAACACTAAAGGGCTTTAATAGAGCAGGACTGTATAGGATGATGCAATTTTATGATACATATAAGGATAATGAAATTGTCGCAACACTGTTGAGACAAATTAGTTGGACTAATAATATAGCAATTCTTTCATGCACAAAAACAATGGAAGAAAAAGAATTTTATATTAGAATGTGTATTAAAAATAATTATTCAGCTAGAGAATTAAATAGACAATCTACTGCAGTTGCAGAATATAGCACTAAATTAATAGATTAAAAGTTATTAGAAAATAAATTAAATGAAATAAGAGGATTTTTAAGTAATGAAGAGGATTAGAAAATTAATCCTTTTTAACTATAGTACCAAACGTTAGAAAATATATGTTTATCATAATTGTTAGAAGAATACCTCATCTTCTATAAGGTGGGGATGAATTCTAACTTTTTTCTATATAATGTTGAGAT
>CAMVDS010000034.1 GCA_947166335.1 uncultured Mollicutes bacterium | reverse complement strand
TAATAGATAAATTTCATCTATGAATATGTAAGTATTTTTACCCTTACTTCTATTAAGTGTTATTCTATTTAATATTGAGTCTAAAACAACTAACATACCAATAGGCAATAATTGTTTACCTAAATCTAGTATATCGTAACAAATAAGCCTATTATTAGTATCAACATTAGTATTTTTCGCAAATGTATTTAATGACCCATTTGTAAATAACTCTATTGCAAGTGCAATTTCTTTTGCTTCAGGTTCAGGTTGCTTTAATAAATCTTCTCTAAAATCTTGCAATGTTGGAGGAATACCTTGATAGTTACCTTGTTGGAATACTCTATAAACATTTGCTGTACATCTATCAATTATAGATTTTTGTTTCGGTCCAAGATAACCACTACCAATTAATTGCTCACATAATGATAAAATAAACTCTGATTTTAGGATTACAGGATTTGCTCCATCTCCATATTCAGAGTTCATGTCCATAGCATTTATATGATTATCACTTGTTGCAGATATTTTTATTACTTCTCCTCCTAGTGCATTTACTAAAGGAGAATATTCCCTCTCTGGATCTACGATTATAATATCTGCATTAGGTTCTCTTAATTTGATAGATGTTATTTCTTGTTTAGCTGTAAATGATTTACCACTACCACTAACACCAAGAATAAAACTATTACCATTTAATAATTGCTTTCTATCTACCATAATCATATTCTTGCTAATTGTATTTTGACCATAAAAAATACCATTCTCGTGCCTAATTTCTTGCACTTTGAATGGCATAAATGCAGCTAAACTTTCAGTAGTTAATGTTCTTAATACATTTATTTTTCTTTGTCCAAATGGTAGTACAGTATTCAATGCTTGTAGTTGTTGAAATTTTAATACTCCTAATTGGCACAGATGCTTTCTTGCAATTTGTTTTACAGAGTCAGTATCATTATCTAATTGCTCTTTATCTTCAGCAGTAAGTACCATAGTAATTAAAGCTGAAAACATTCTTTGATCTCTCGTTGTTAAATCATCTAAAAACTCTTTAGATTCGTTTCTTTGTTGTTCCATATCGTATGGTATTATAGCACTAAAGTTATTATTAGCATTCTGTTTTCTTTGCCAGTTTGTAATATTAGTTTCAATTCCTAATCTTCTATTTTCTGCCTCTCTAACAGCTTCGTCCATTGGTATTGGAATAACATCAATTGATAACATCATATTTCTATTTAAATCTGTAAGTTCTGTTATCATACTATCTTTTATAAAACTAGGATATTCTTTTAAGAATAAAATTCTAGCATATCTCTCTCCTATTTTCATATAATCAGGATGAAATTCTACATGGTCAGGACAAATATTATCTTTAAAACTATGTCCTTTTTTCATACATTCATGTATATCAAATCTAAAAGAAGTTTCTTCTCCAGTTCTATAAAAATCATGTGCTATTCTTAATCTTTCTGTTGCATCTAATTCTATACATTTTGAACCTAAAGAATTAAAATGATTTATTAAATCTGCTCCTGCTCTTGAAAAATAACTTCTTGCCTCTTCTATTGATTTCTTATATACAGATATTGTAATTATTTTTTCTTGAACAATTTCATTAGATTTTTTTGTTTGTGCTAATAACATTTGATTATATTCTTTTCTATATTTATCAAGTCCGTCATTCTCATCTTTTAATAACATTGTTTTTTCAAAATCTAATTTATTAATTCTTCTATTATTTATAGTTATTTTAGTTGTAACTCCAGTATCTAAAGAATTTAGTAATTCAGAATAATCTAAAAACATTGCTTCTTTATCTTCTCTAGATGCAACTGCATAATTAATATCTAAAAATTTATATGATTTAGAATATTTATTTCTACTAACTAAAAATATTCCATCATCCCACATTGCTTTTATAGGGATAATATTTTGTACTCGTCTAGGTACTTTAAACTTTTCTTTATCTTGCTTAAATATTCTCGCTAAAGTCCTCATTTACTTTCCCCCTTTTCTTTGTTTTTTTATATTTCTTTATCTTTTCTTTTTTTGGTTTTCTAATATCTTTAAATTGCAAGTTTTCAATATCTTCTTTATAGACTTCGTAATAAAGGTTAGTTGCTTCAAAGCAAAGATGTTTAGGTGTTATTAGATATTGAAATAATGTAATTAAAAATTCTTCAGCAGTCATTCCGTTATATTTAACAAAGCCTAATACTGCAAAAGGTGCAGCTCCTAGAATACACATCCAAGATAATGTTTCTAGTCCAAAAAATGGCTTAAATGCAAAATATAAAATAACAGCTACAATACATGCCAATATAGAAAAAATGAACTGCCTCATAGACAGTCCAAAAAATATATTTTCTGTAAATTCTCTTATATCTTTATTAATTTTAATTTCCAATTTATCTAACCTCTCTTTCCTTATGAGTTTTCTTTTTCTCATAATTTTCTTTATACCATTTTTCAAACTTGTTCCATTCTTCTTCATTCATTGAAACATCTTCAATAAAAATAGGTTTACATCTTTGATGTAATTTGTGGTATTCTTCTTCCCATAGTTTTATATCTTCAATTTTTCTTATATCTTTAACTCCTTGTTCCCATTCCTCTATTTTTCCATGAGTATCAATATAATGTTCTAAAGCATCATATTTTTTATTTCCTATTTGTTTTCTAAATCTTTCATATTCTTGAGTTATACTCATAAATTAACACCTCCTATAATATTTAATTATCTAGTATTCCTGTTAAATAACTTCTTTTTTAATTTTTCCCCTAAATCAAATTGAGGATAGGCTTTATAATTTCTTGAATAATAATTTTTAAAATAATCTTTGTTATTTTTAGAATACATATACATCCAATCATCAGGATTTTTCATACCTTTCTTTATTGCATTATCAAATGCTTCATCAGGATTTTCTCTTATCATCATGCCCTCAAATATACTTCCTGGTGGATGTACTAAATATTTAATTCTTTTTTCTTCTACATGATTAAAATCTAAACTCATTGAATACTCCTTTCTATAACCCCATCATTTCTTTTACTATTCTATCTGACATTCTTACTGCTCCCACCAGAACTAACATATTGAATATCAGCTCTCCAACATATTTCCATACCATTGTTACTGCTTCAGCACCTGTGTCCACACTTGGACCTGATGCTGCAAATACGGAGAATATTACACAAGCAAGTATAATAACTGCTCCTTCCAAACAAACTCCAGCAAATGATTTTAGAAAACTTCTACCTATTTGCTCACTTGGTTGTCCTGCAAATGTAGATAATGGTATTGGAGATATTGCCATATACATGTAAATTTTAAAGAACCTACCATATACAGTAAGTATTAAAATAAATGATAAGACAGTAATAAATAAACTTCCTAATAAAGTAACAGCCCATAAAGGTATTTGCTCAAAAAATCCAAGTTTATTTATTGCATCTACAATTTCTCCAGGTAGAGATGTTGGAGTATTTAATAAGCTAGATTTAGCAAGGATATTCATAGTAATTCCATTTCCAATGTCTAAAACTGCATTCATAAGTTCTAGTCCATGAGTAACTACAATTTTAGCTATGGCAAATCTTATAAAGAGTCGCAGGGCATGTTCTGGTTTCTTAACTTCGCTTAAAGAACCACATGTTTTCATGACTCCTACAACAAAAAATAGAACTAATAAAGCTAGTCCTATTGCTTGCATTGCTCCATTAATATTCATGATTACATTCCATATTGAGCCACCTCTAAAATCTTGTGGATGTGTTGCAACTAATTGATAGATTTCTGTTAGTTTTCCATTCCAAGTATTTAATGCATTTTCTAAATTTCCTTGTACCCAACTCAAGTTATTGCACCTCCAATCTATACTTTTCTTGAATATGCAATAAATTCTTTTTGTTTCTTATCTCTAAATGAAGCAATTTTTTTGTTTGTTAGTTCAGGATATTTGCTTTGTAATTTTCTTCTTGCTCTTGTTATTGATTCAAAACTTAAACCTTTTTTACTAACATTTGTCATTGCTTCCTCAAATCTTTTACCTACTTCATAAGGATAAACTTTTGATATATATTTTAAAATCAAATAAACATCATTATTTCTTGCATATTCATCTTGTCTTAATATTTTTTCTACAACTTCTTCTACTTTTACTAATTTTGACATTTAAATCATTCCTTTCTAGGAAAGAATAAGTAGGATTTCTCCTACTTATTTTTATCCTCCAGTTATTAATGATAATATTTCTTTTGCAAATGTTATAACTACACCACCTGCTAAAGTCATAATTCCATTAGCTCTTTGTGTTGGATCATGAGATTTTAAACTCATACCAACTTGAACAATACCAAAACCTAAAATTATCATTCCAACTGCTCTAATTAATCCAAATATGAAATTTGATAGATTATTTACTACAGCTAATGGATCGTCAGCAGCAAATACATTTGATGCTTGTAAAAAGTTTAATGCTACTACATAGCCAATTATAAAAGCTCCTCTTGTTAATATTTTTTTGCCTAATTTTGATTTTCTATTTTCTTTTAATACTAATTCTTTATTCATATCTTCAAATTCCTTTCTATTCTTATTTTTAAGCACAAAAAAAGGGCTATAATAATCAGGTATAACCCAACTATTATAGCCCTTAATTCGCAACCTATTAATTATTTAATTATTCTTTTCTAATTCATTAATGTAATTATCTAATTCTTCATCTGATAATAATTCATAATCAGATTCTGTAATTGGTATATCTATAATCTTTTCATTAGTTAAATCAATATCTTCAAGATTAAATGATATACTTCCAGTCGAATTATCAACATTACCATGAATATATG
>CAMVDS010000033.1 GCA_947166335.1 uncultured Mollicutes bacterium | reverse complement strand
TTCCCTGATTTAAAAACAGGTGTTAATTTCTTAAAGAGTCAAGCTGAATATAAAGGAATAACTGATTTAAGCTATGCTGATTCTTTAATAAAAGAATTACAGCTAGATCCTAAAGCTAACTTAAAAAGAATGAGTAAGGGTATGAAGCAAAAAACAGCCTTAGTTGCCGCTTTAATGGCTGATTCACCAATAATTATTTTAGATGAACCAACTACAGGATTAGACCCATTAATGAGAGATGCATTTTTAAATATTATTAAGCGTGAACATCAAAAGGGAAAAACAATATTTATGTCATCTCATATGTTTAATGAAATGGAAGATACCTGTGATAAGGTAGCTTTAATATCTAATGGACATATTATTGATATAGCTGACATGAAGACAATTAAAAATAGAAATGAAGTTGATTTTAAAATTGAATTTAATGATGCTGAATCATTTAATAAATTTATGAAAATGAATTTTAAAATTATTAGAATTCAAGAAAAATACAATCAATGTACTATTGAAATAAATAAAGAAAATATCAACAATTTATTTTTAAAATTAGATGGATTAAATGTGAAATTTATATCTGAGGTTAAATATACCTTAGAAAAGCATTTTAAAGAAATTATGGAGGGTAATAACGATGAAAAATAATAAAAGAAGATTATTTTCTAAAGCTTTGTTTAAGCAAAGTTGCAAAGCAAATGGATTAATGTGGTTAATAATAACAGTTGCGGTATGCTTTATGCTATCTTGTGTTATGTTAATATCTGGTACTAGCAATATTTCAAGTGTAAAGGATGGAGTACAAGATACTATTATTCAAGAATTAATTACAAGTGAAATTAAAAAAACATCAATTAATGTAGAGGATAAAGCTTTAAATGGTGAAAAGGAATTTGATTTGAAATTTACATCAAAATTTAATGAATTAAATACAAAAGAAAATGCTAATATATTTAAAGCTTATAAGGAGGCAAAAACTCAAGAAGCATATTTAGAATGTGCAAATCTTGTTAAAGATTTAGTTACAGAAAAAATAACTAATGCAGTAGAAGAAAAAGTACTAAGTGAAGAAAATGAAATTAAATCAGAAATCGCAAATGCTGTAGCATCTGATATGTCAAAAGAAGAAGCTGAGGATGAAATTGGAGCTTTAATGGCTCAAGGAAAAACTCAAAATGAAGCTATTGAAGAGGTTAAAGCTAAATATATTGCATTAGAAACTGAAAAAATTAAAAATGAGCATATTGCTAATGCAAAAGCATCTATTATTGCATCAAAGCAAGAAGAATATACTTTAGAAGCTCAAGAAGAATTAGCAAATGAATTAAATGAAATTCAATCAGAAACTGAAGCTGATGTAACAAATAAATTTAAAGAAATGTATGTTATTCCTTCTTATACTTATGCAAGTGATTCTATTAAATTATATTATGATGAAAATTCAAATGAATATAAGGTTACAATGCTTACTATTAATCCAAATCATTTATTAGATAGCGAATATAGTAAAAATAATGAAGAAATACCTGATGAATATATTAATGATTTTTCATCTTATATGTTATCAGATGTTGAAAATTATGAATATAATGATTGCCAAGGTTATTCTTTACTTGAATTTATAACAAATGATAGATCTGAATTTTTAGAAAATCGTGCAGCAAAAGCTTGTGCAATGGTTGTTGGAGCTAAATTAACTTCAGCAGATTATAAAAAAGAAATACTTAATATTTTAAAGGATTATAAGGTCACTGAAGAAAAATATGATGCAATGGGATTTGATTATAAAAATACTTATAAAATTGCTTATGAAAGTATTGTAGAATTCCAAAATAAATTAAATTATGAATATTCATTAATAGATGAAAATATAAAAGCTAATGAAGATTTATATAAAGCTAAAAAAAGCGAAATTCATGATAAGCTATTTATTGATGTCGCAGGTTCTTTATTAGATAAATTACCCGAAAATGTATCAGATGGTATTCATGAATTAGGCACTATGGATTTATATGGTTTAATTGTTGGTTCTATATTCTTTAAGATGGCAGGATTATTACTTCCAATTATCTATTTAATTATGTGTTCAAATTCTTTAATTGCTGGACAAGTTGATACTGGTTCAATGGCTTATGTTTTATCAACATCAACAAGAAGAAAGGAAGTAACATTTACTCAAGCAATTTATCTTGCAGGTTCTTTATTATTAATGTTTATTTGTACAACAATTACATCTTGTATTTGCTTTGCAATTGCTGATGTTACAACTGATTTAACATATTTAAAATTAATATTAATTAACCTAGGTGCATTTGTAACATTATTTGCTATTTCAGGTATTAATTATTTAACATCTTGTATCTTTGATAGAAGTAAAAAGGCAATGGCATTAGGTGGTGGAATTTCTATGTTTTTCTTAGTTGCAACAATGCTAGGTTTATTTGGTTCACCAGTAATTCCTTCAGTTGTTAGAATTTCTGCTTTAAATAATTTCAATTATGTATCATTAATTTCTTTATTTGATGTTGTATCAATTCTAGATGGTGGTAATGCTTGGATTTATAAATTAATTATATTAGTTATTGTTGGATTAGCAGGCTATATAATTGGTTCTATTAGATTTGAAAAGAAGGATTTACCTTTATAATAAGAAGGGGGCTGTTAAGATTTTTAGTTTCTTAACAGCTCCCTTTTAAATTAATACTATAAAAGATTAATACTCTTATTATTTATTGAAAAGAAACTGTTTTTATTTTATAATAAAAATAGTATTCCTAGGAGGGTTTTTAATATGGGATTAATTAAAGCATTTGTTGGTGCCGTAGGTGGTACATTTGCAGATCAATGGAAAGAGTATTTTTATTGCGAATCTTTACCTGCAGATGTATTAGTTTCAAAGGGCCAAAAGAAGACTTCATGGAGATCTTCTAATACTAAAGGTAGTGAAAACATTATATCTAATGGTTCTAAAATTGCTGTCGCAGATGGTCAATGTATGATCGTTGTTGACGATGGTAAGGTTGTTGAATTTGCAGCAGAACCAGGAGGATATATATTTGATAAATCAACTGAATCTTCAATTTTTGTAGGTTCATTTGGTGAAAGAGTTATTGGATTATTCAAAACTATTGGTAGACGTTTTACTTATGGTGGAGATACAGGCCATGACCAAAGAGTTTATTATTTCAACACAAAGGAATTAATGGATAGTAAATTTGGAACTCCAAATCCTGTTCCATTCCGTATTGTTGATAATAACGTAGGATTAGATATCGATGTATCTGTTCGTTGTAATGGTATTTTCTCATACAAGATAACTAACCCAATTTTGTTCTATCAAAATGTTTGTGGTAATATTACTCAAAACTTTACTAGATCACAAATTGATAATCAATTAAAGACTGAATTTATCAGTGCTTTACAACCAGCATTCGGTAAATTATCTGAAAAACAATTAAGACCAAATCAAATCGTTACTCATATTCCTGATTTATGTCAAGCTATGAATGACGCACTTGATGAAAAGTGGTCAAGCCATCGTGGTCTTGAAATTATTACAATTGCCTTAGGATCTGTAACACTTCCTAAGGAAGATGAGGATTTAATTAAGGAATTACAAAGAAAGAATGTTCTTGCAAGAAATCCAGGTATGGCTGGTGCAACATTAGTTGAAGCTCAAGCAGAAGCATTAAAGGCAGCTGCAGGTAATGCAAATGGTGCTGCAATGGGATTCTTTGGTATGCGTATGGCCGCTGGTGCAGCTGGTGGTATGGATGCTCAAGGATTCTATGATATGAATCAACAGCAACAAGCTCAACAAGCACAGCAACAACAAGCTCAAGGGGGTTGGACTTGTCCAAATTGTGGAAAGACTGCAACAGGTAAATTCTGCCCTGAATGTGGTACTCCAAAGCCAGTTGCTGATGGTTGGACATGCCCTAAGTGTGGTAAGGCTGCAACAGGTAAATTCTGCCCTGAATGTGGTACTCCAAAACCATCTGCAGAAGGTTGGACATGCTCATGTGGTACAATAAATAAAGGTAAGTTCTGTGCTAACTGTGGTAAACCAAAGCCAGCAGGAACTCCTAAATATAAGTGTGATAAGTGTGGATGGGAGCCAAAAGATCCAGCTAATCCACCTAAATTCTGTCCAGAGTGTGGAGATCCATTCGACGATAAGGATTTAAAATAATCTAAAGAAGCCTTTCACAGGCTTTTTTAATACGGAGGTTATAAGAAATGGCAAATTTAGAATTTAAGTGTCCATGCTGTGGTGGTGCCCTAAATTTTGATAATAAAAGTCAAAATATAGTATGTCCATATTGTGATTCACAATTTAGTGCAGCAGATTTAAAGGAATATACTGATGATTTAGCTGATGCTGGTACTGAAGATACATCTTGGGATGAATCAATGATTGATTCTTATACAAATGAGGATGCTAAAGGAATGAAGATTTATTCATGTAATTCCTGTGGTGGAGAAATCATTTGTGAGGAGACAACTTCATCTACAACTTGTCCATATTGCGGCAATAACTTAGTTGTATCTAAGGAATTACATGGTGATTTAAAGCCAAATTATATTATTCCATTTAAAAAGGACAAGGATTTTTCAATAGATGCATTAAAGAAATTTATAAGAAGAAGACCTTTATTACCTCATTCATTTTCTAAAACTAACACAATCCAAGAAATAAAATCATTATATGTTCCTTTCTGGATTTTCGATGCTGATGTAACAGGTAAGGTTAGATATGAAGGTATTAAGGTTAAAAGATATACATCTGGTGATTATGATGTAAAAGAAGAAAACCACTATTCAGTTGTTCGTGGTGGTGGTATTGGCTTCGAGCATGTGCCAGTTGATGGCTCTAAAAAGATGCAAGATGAATTAATGGAATCAATTGAACCATTTGATTTTAATGAAGCAGAAGATTTCAATGTAGCATATTTAGCAGGTTATGCTGCAGATCGTTATGATGTTTCAAAAGATGAAACATTCGGTAGAGCAACAACTAGATTTAAAGAAGGTACAATAGCTGCCTTCAGAAGAGATATAAAAGGCTATGATTCTGTTGAGGTAAAGGATTCAACTTTACAATTCTCTAATACAGAAGCTAAATATGCATTATATCCAGTATGGCTATTACATACAACATGGAAAGAAAAGCATTTCTATTTTGCAGTAAATGGTCAAAGTGGAAAGATTGCAGGAAATCTACCTATTTCACCAATTAAATTTATTTTATTCATGTTTATGTTCTTTTTAATCTTTGGTGGTGCAATATTTGGATTAGTGTTCGCACTAAAGGGAGATGGAGATTTCGCAATGCCAGCATTAATTGGTGTGTTTGCAGGCTTAATCATTTCTTTAAGTATAATGTTCATATGGAGAAGAAAGATGAAGAATGTAAGATTCCAATATGGTGCTGCAAATTATGAAAAACAAGACAGCTTATTTATTGATTATAGAAGAGATATATTTATGTATCGTAAGGTATATAAAACAAAAAGATCTTCATCTAAATAAAAAATTAGGATTGAGAATAAAAACTCAATCCTTTTTAATGTATGTCGGGCATGTTATATGTCTAGGGTGAAAGTCCCAAGAGAGG
>CAMVDS010000032.1 GCA_947166335.1 uncultured Mollicutes bacterium | reverse complement strand
AAAAAAGTAGACCGCCTTTTTTTTAAGGTTGTCTACTTTTAATATATCACTGCAATAAGCCTTTTTTATTTTGCTTCAAAAGATTATTCAGCAGCTTCTTCAGCAGGAGCTTCTTCTTCAGCTGGAGCAGTTTTAGCAGCTATTTTAGCTTTAAATTCAGCTCTCTTTGCAGCAGCCTTATTAGCAGCTCTAACAATAATGAATAATACTAAAGCAATAATTAAGAAACTAATAATTGCATTGATGAATGCACCCCAATCGATAACTGCAGACATATTGTATGTGTAAGTTGATCCATGAAGTGTATATTTTCCAAGGATAGCACCCTTAGCACCTTCAACTGCATTTACCCAAGCAGCACCATCAGCTTCAGATAATGAAGGATAGTTGACTTTAGCTAAAGCTTCACCTAATGATTGTAGTTCAGAAGCAGCAAACTTTTGGCCTAGACCAATTCTTGCATTCATACCTTGTTGCATTTTGTTTGCAGCAGGTAAAACTGTTACTAATCCTTTTAAGCCCCCTGGTACACCCCATAAGCATACGCTTAGTAAAATGTTAACAAGTGCAGTAACGATTGCTCCAAAAGCATTACCAATAACTACACCAACAGCCATATCTAGAACGTTTCCTCTAGAAATGAATGCTTTAAAATCTTTAAAGAATCCCATAGTTTTTTCCTCCTTCTATTTCCTATAAAGTTTCTTTGCATAGAAATTTGGCTCGCAAGTCAAATTAATACCTAATTTTTTGAAGACATTTACATCCACGTTAGGCAACATTACTGTTGAGTGAACTTCACATCCTCTAAGTTTATCAAGCTGACTTAAGGCAAGTTCAGCTGTTGTATTTGTTGTTGCACATATTGCAAGTGCAATTAATACCTCATCTGAGTGTAATCTAGGATTATGATTTCCTAATTGATTTATTTTTAAATCTTGAATAGGTTTAATAATATTCTTTGATAATAATAACATCTTATCTCTAATACCTGCTAAATGTTTTAGTGCATTTAATATAAGTGCAGCACTTGCTCCAAGTAAATCAGATGTCCTAGATGTTATAATTGTTCCATCAGGAAATTCTAAAGCCATTGAAGGTGTTCCTGTAGTTTCAGCTTTTTCAAGTGCTGCTTTTACGCACTTTCTATCATCTACAGAAATACCAAGTTGTCGCATAAGTAAGGCAATTTTATCTACTGACTCTTCTTTAATTTTACCATTTCTAAAATCACATAATGCATCTAGATAACGTCTTATTATTTCTGCCTTAGAAGCTTCACAAGCTGCCTCATCATCTATAATTGCAAATCCTGCCATATTAACACCCATATCTGTAGGTGATTTATATGGAGATTCACCATATATTTCTTCAAACATCGTTTTTAATACAGGAAATACTTCTACATCTCTATTATAATTAACAGCTAATGTTCCATAAGCTTCTAAATGGAATGGGTCAATCATATTAACATCATTCAAATCAGCTGTTGCAGCTTCATATGCTAAATTAACAGGATGCTTTAGTGGAATTGACCAAATAGGGAATGTTTCATATTTTGCATAACCAGCATTAATTCCTCTTTTATGTTCATGATATAGTTGGGATAGACATGTTGCCATCTTACCTGAACCAGGTCCTGGTGCAGTTACAACTACAATTGGTTTAGTAGTTTCAATATATTCATTTTTTCCAAATCCATCATCAGATAGAATTAATGGTATATTATGAGGATAAGATGAAATAGCATAATGTAAATATGTTTTAATACCTTGATTATTAAGTTTTGTGATGAATTGATCTACGCTAGGGAATGATTTATATTGTGTAATTACTACACTGCCAACAAATAATTCAGCTTCTCTAAATGCATCAATTAATCTTAAAACTTCAGATGGATAAGTTATTCCTAAATCTCCTCTTACTTTATTATTTTGAATATCGTTAGCGTTAATAGCAATACATATTTCAACTTTATCTTTAATTGTCTTAAGCATTCTAAGCTTACTATCAGGACAGAACCCTGGTAAAACTCTAGATGCATGATAGTCATCAAATAGTTTTCCACCAAACTCGATATATAGTTTGTTATCAAACTTATTAACTCTATCTAATATATTTTTTGATTGTAATTCTAAATATTTTTCTACGTCAAATGCAGTCCTCATAACGCCACCTCATAACAATAAATATTATACAACATCTTTAATATTTCTTAAATAAGAAAAGAATAATTTTTAAAAAATTATTTCTTATATTATTTATAAGATGAAATTATAAAATAAAAAACAAGCATCAAACTTGCTTATTACTTTTTTCATTATATATGATAATTAATTAGTTCTTCTTTGTTATTTAAACATACTATAATAAGCCTAATAATCGCTTTAAATGGCTGTTTACTAAATCTTTTGGTAAGCCAATAATTGTATAAATATCACCTTCATATTTATCAACTAATTTATTACCTATTCCTTGAATAGCATATCCCCCTGCTTTATCAAAAGGTTCACCTGTTCTTATATATTCATAAATATCAGCATCTGATAATTCTTTAAATGTTACATATGCCTTATCAAAGAAAGATACATGTTCTAACTTAGATGCTATATATACTCCTGTGATTACTTCATGTGTTTTACCAGATAAGTTTTTAAGCATAAAATAACATTCTTCTTCACTCTTAGGTTTGTTATAAACTTTGTTGTTAAAATAAACAATTGTATCGCTACCAATAACTATGCTATCTTTATGATATTCATATACTTTTAATGCTTTCCTTTTTGCTAGCTCACAAGCTAATCTCTCACCTGTAAAACCTATTTTTTCATCTACATCAGATGGTATAATATCAAATTTATAACCTAGGAATTCTAATATTTCTTTTCTTCTAGGTGAATTAGATGCTAAAATAATATTCATAATTAATCACCATATAAATTATACATCAAAAAAATATTTTTCCATTATATTTTTATAATATCATATTTTATGATATAATAATTAGTGGTGAAAAAACATGATTAATACAGTAAAAGAATTTATTAAATCCGAAAGCCTAATAGTAAAAGGAGAAACTATTGTAGTTGGTGTATCTGGTGGTATAGACTCAATGGTTCTTTTAAACGTGCTTTATGATTTAGGATATAATCTAGTTATTGCTCATGTTAATCACAATGTAAGAGAAGAATCTAAAGACGAATTATTATTCGTAAAAGAATATGCAAAAAAGAAAAATATTCCTTTTGAATCAACTGTATTAGAAAAGATTGAAGGAAAGAATTTTCAAGATGAAGCAAGAAGCTTAAGATATGACTTCTTCTTTGAAGTAGCAAAAAAATATAAAGCAACAAAGATAGCTACCGCTCATCATCTAGATGATTTATTAGAAACAATTTTAATGCGTATATCTAGAGGTAGCAATTTATATGGTTATGGCGGAATAAAGCCAATTATCCATTATGGACACGTTGATATTATTAGACCTCTATTGTGTATTACGCGTAATGATATAATTGCTTATCAAAAAGATAATAATATTCCATTTATGGAGGATGGATCAAATTTAAAAGATAAATACACAAGAAATAGATATCGTCATAATATAGTGCCAATTCTAGTTGAAGAAAATCCAACAATTTATCAAAATATTTTAAAATATTCTAAACAAATGTATCAAGCATTTGATTTTATTAGAAAGCAATCAGTTAAACTTTATAACAAAAATAAAGGAGAAATTGATAACGAAGAATTTGCAACATATGATGATGCTGTAAAGCTTGATTATATTTCATACATTCTAGAACAAAATCAAATATCTTGTTCATATAATAAAATTAATCTAATAAAACAAATGATTATGTCTGGTAATCCTAATGATTCCATAAATATTTCAAAAGACTATGTCTTTATGAAAAATTATTCTAAGACTTCTATCGTAAGAAATACGAATGTTATAGATTACGAATTCATGATTAATTTAGATGAATCCGTTACATTACCTGATGGATCAATCGTCAGATTAACAAGAAATATTAAAAATAATGAAGAAATATTCTTAAAATTATGTTATAATACTTTAGTATTGCCTCTTAAAATAAGAAATAGACGTGATGGAGACTATTTTCTATTTAAGTTTGGCAAGAAAAAAATAAAGGATTTGTTTATTGATATGAAGATTCCAATGAACGTTAGAAACAATGTTCCAATTGTTCTAAGTCAAGACGATGAAATCTTAGGAATTCCTGGAATTATTAAAGGCCCTAAGGATGTAACTGATCCTATATATGTAGTTTATGAGGTGAATAAAGAATGATTACTGATGACATTAAAGAAATACTAGTCTCAGAAGAGCAAATAGATTCTATGTGTAAGACTTTAGGAAAGCAACTAAGCGAAGATTATAAAGATAGTACTCAACCTCCTCTAGTCATTGGTTTACTAAAAGGATGTGTTCCTTTTATGACTAGCTTAATTATGCATATGGATATTCAAATAGAAATAGACTTTATGGTCGCATCAAGCTATCATGGAACAGATAGCGGTGATGTCCAAATTAAGAAAGACTTAAATTGTAGTGTAAAAGATAGAGATATCGTAATTGTTGAAGATATCGTTGATACTGGTAAGACACTAAAAACAATAAGTGAAATACTATCAGTTAGAGGAGCTAAATCAATAGTTATAGTTACTCTACTTGATAAGCCTGAAAGACGTATTACAGATATTAAACCAAAATATGTAGGATATCAAATTCCAAATGAATTCGTTGTTGGATTTGGCCTAGATTATAATGAAAGATATAGAAATCTTCCTTTCATAGGTGTATTAAAGGAAGAAATATATAAGAGGGGTGATTAATCTTGAATAATAAAAAATCGCTTATTACAAGCATTCTTATGTATTTAATAGTTGCTGCTGTGTTAGTAGGTATTCTATTATTATTCTTTGGAAATAGAAATAAGAAAACAAAAATAACATATCAGGATTTCTATCAAATAGTAGCTGATGATACTACAAGAGATAGGATTCAATCAGTATATGTAAAACCTTCTACAGGAAACAACTATATGTATTATTACATTAGTGGTTCACTATATGCTAATAGTACAGATGCTTCAAATAAAACTAAAACAAATTATTATTTCTATATGTCACAAGAAAAGTTTGAAGAAAAGATTGAACCACTACTAACTTCTACTTCTACAATTACTTTTGAATATGTACAAGCAAGTAATACAAACGTATGGAATATCATTATTAATCTGCTTCCTCTTGTAGCAACAGTAGTAATATTCATCTTGCTTTTTAGAGCAATGGCAAGTGGTGGTGGAAATAATAAGGCATTTGATTTTGCTAAATCCAATGCAAGATTATCAAAAGATAAAACAGTCACATTTAAAGATGTAGCTGGTTGTGATGAAGAAAAACAAGAATTAGAGGAAGTTGTAGACTTCTTAAAGAACCCAAGAAAATATGTTGAAATAGGAGCAAGAATTCCAAAAGGTATTCTACTATATGGTGCTCCTGGTACAGGTAAAACATTACTTGCTAAGGCTGTAGCTGGAGAAGCAAATGTTCCATTCTTCTCTATTTCTGGTTCTGATTTCGTTGAAATGTT
>CAMVDS010000031.1 GCA_947166335.1 uncultured Mollicutes bacterium | reverse complement strand
ATTCCAAGTCTTAGTCCGTTAGGATTTACTTTTTGACCCATCTTCTAACCTCCTTACTTAGTTGCCACAACTATTACGATGTGACTTGTTCTTTTATCATTGTGTCCAATATGACTACGAGAATCAAACATATGTCTCTTTAATACTGGACCACCATCTACTCTTGATTCTTTTACATAAAGTTCTTCTACTTTAGCTCCGTTATTATTAACAGCGTTAGCGATAGCAGATTCTAGAACTTTTTTAGTAAGACGAGCAGATTTATTGTTTGTATTATTTAAAATATCTAATGCTTCACTTACTTTTTTACCACGAATTAAATCAGCAACTAAACGTGATTTAAATGGTGATACAAGTAATGTTTTTGCAATTGCTCTTGCTTCCATACTTTTCTCCTCCTAGTTTCTATTTCTTATCGCTACCGTGTCCACCAAACTTACGAGTTTGTGAAAATTCTCCAAGTTTGTGTCCTACCATATCTTCAGTAACATATACTGGAATAAATTCTTTTCCATTATGTACTGCGAATGTATGTCCAATAAATGCAGGATAGATAGTTGAACGGCGTGACCAAGTTTTGATAACTTCTTTTTTTCCAGTTTCATTTAAATTTTCAACCTTAGCTAATAATCTTTCGAATACATAAGGTTTTTTCTTTGAACTTCTTGCCATTTTCTAATTCCTCCCTATTTACTATTACGACGACGTACGATAAATTTATCAGACGCTTTTTTCTTTCTTGTTTTATATCCAAGTGCTGGTTTACCCCAAGGTGTAACTGGTGCTTTTCTACCAACTGGTGCTCTACCTTCACCACCACCATGTGGATGGTCATTAGGGTTCATAACTGAACCACGAACTGTTGGACGAATTCCTTTATGTCTAGTACGACCAGCTTTTCCTAATCTTACTAAGTTTTGATCTTCGTTTCCAACTTCACCTACTGTAGCATAGCAAGTTCCAAGGATTAATCTTTGTTCACCACTTGAAAGTCTTACCATTACATAGGCACCTTCACGACCAAGGATTTGTGCACTTGATCCAGCACTACGTGCAAGTTCTCCACCTTTTCCTGGTCTTAATTCTATATTATGAATCATAGTACCAACTGGTATATTCATTATAGGAAGTGCATTTCCTACTTTGATATCTATGTTTTCACCTGATACTATAACATCATTTACTTTTAATGTTTTTGGAGCGATGATATATCTCTTTTCACCATCGTTATAATTAATTAATGCAATATTTGCAGTTCTATTTGGATCGTATTCAATACTAGCAACTTTACCTGGAATATCGAATTTATTACGTTTGAAATCAATAACACGATATTTTCTTTTTGCTCCTCCACCTTGATGTCTTACAGTTATTCTACCTTGATTGTTACGACCACCATTTTTCTTTAAGCTTACTACTAGGCTTTTTTCAGGAGTAGATGTAGTAATTTCAGCATTTACTAATACACTTCTTTTTCTTTGCCCAGGAGTATTTGGCTTATAGTTTCTTACTGGCATGAGTAACCCTCCTTCTAATTAAGTTCTATAGTTTGTCCTTCAGCTAGAGTAACAATAGCTTTCTTTGTTCTATTAGTTAATCCAGTGTAACGACCAACTCTTCTTTTCTTTGGTTTAACGTTAATAGTTCTGATTTCCATAACTTTAACTTTAAATAATTTTTCAATTGCTTGTTTAATTTCTGTTTTGTTTGCTCTTGAATCAACTTTGAAAACATATTGTCCTTTTTCTTGTCCAAGATAAGCAGACTTTTCAGTAATTACTGGCGCTTTTACTATTTCTAAATACTTAGTATCCATTATTTAAGCACCTCCTCGATTTTAGCTAATGTATCTTTAGTAGTTAATAAATAATCAGCATGTACTAAATCTAATACATTTAATTCAACTGGTTCTAATAAACCGATTGTTTGAATATTTCTACTAGCTAATATTAAGTTTTCACTTAATTCATCAACTACGATTAATACTTTTTTACCATTTAATTCTAATTTTTCTAATGTAGTTATCATATCTTTAGTTTTTGGTGTAGCTATATCTAAAGAGTCAACTACTACTAATTTTTTATCATTATATAAATTTAAGAAAGCTGTTTGTAAAGCTAATCTAAATTCTTTTCTATTTTGTTTTTTAGAGTAATCTCTAGGAACTGGAGTACCATATCTTCCTCCACCTACCCATTGAACTGCTCTAATAGAACCTTGACGAGCATGTCCTGTTCCTTTTTGACGCCATGGTTTTCTTCCACCACCGCTTACTTCACTACGAGTTTTTGTTGAATGTGTTCCTTGTCTTAATGATGCTCTTTGTAAAATAATTGCATCATATAAAACTTTTTCATTAGGTGTAATACTTGTTAATTCTTTACTTAATTTAATGTCCTTTAGTTTTTCCATCTTTAATTTCCTCCTTTCATCACAATTTCAAATACTTAAATAATCTAATCTGTGATGATTATTCGCTTACTTCTTCAGTTTCAGTAGTTTCTTCAGTAGTTTCTTCAACTGCTTCTTCTACTACTTCTTCTGCAACTTCTTCAGTAGTTTCTTCTACTGTTTCTTCTGCAGCTTCTTCAGCAACTGGTTCTTCAACTACTTCTACATAAGAAATTAATTCTTCTGCTTCGTTAATTTTTTCACCTTTCTTAACTGAAGTTTTGATCATAACTAAAGACTTTTTAGGACCTGGAACATTACCTTTAACTAAGATAACGTTATTTTCTAAATCAACATCTACAACTTCTAGATTTTGAATAGTACATAATTTATTACCCATATGTCCTGGTAATTTCTTACCTTTAATAACGTGCATTGGTAATAATGTACCCATTGAACCTACTCCTCTATGATATTGAGAACCATGACCCATAGGTCCAGTATGTTGGTTGTGACGTTTGATAACACCTTGGAAACCTTTACCTTTACTAACTCCACTTACATCAACGATTTCTCCTTTTGTAAATAGACTAGCATCAATAACTTGACCTAATGTGTAATCACTAACGTTTACTCCCCTGATTTCTCTTAAGAAGCGCTTAGGTTCGGTATTTGCTTTGTTTGTATGTCCAACTTTAGCTTTATTACTAACTTTGGCTCTAACTGTTTGTGCTCCTAATTGGATAGCATCGTAACCATCTGTTTCTACTGTTTTAATTTGAGTAACAACATTTGGTTCTACTTCGATAACTGTTACAGGAATTAATTTACCGTTTTTAGTAAATACTTGTGTCATTCCTATTTTTTTACCTAAGATTCCTTTCATTTCTTCCTCCTACTTATTTTTCATTTTTTTCTAACTTAATTTGAATATCAACACCACTTGGTAAGTCTAAGTGAGCTAAAGCATCAACTGTTTCCTTACTAGGGTTCTTAATATCAATAAGTCTCTTATGTGTACGCATTTCATATTGTTCACGACTGTCTTTGTACTTGTGTACAGCACGTAAAATAGTGAATTTTTCAATCTTTGTTGGAAGTGGTACTGGTCCACTTATTTCTCCTCCACTTCTTGCTATTGTTTCAACTATTTTCTTTGCAGCATTGTCTAGAATTCTATGATCATATGCTTTTAAGATAATACGAACTTTATCTTTTGACATTTTTGAATCCTCCCTTCGCCTATATCTAGTATAGACTTGCTCCGTGTAAAAACCTGGTATCCATTTTAAGTTATTTAACAACTTATCCTGGTGTATCAGCAACCTCACACATCTAAGCAGCCACACAGTTATAAGTATATCATAGGTTTTATAAAAAAAGCAAGCATTTTTTTTGAAAATTTTTTTAATTTTTTTTTGATGAAAAAGTGTAAAGTTTTCCACATACCCTGTGGATAATTAAATATTAAGTTTTTTTATTTATATTTATATATATATAATGATATAATCTTATTAGTTGGAGGTTATTATGAAAAAAAGATATTTATTATTTTTATTAGTATTATTCTTATTTCCAATTAATGCATTTGCATATGGTATTAAGGATTATTATATAAATGCTACTGTTTTAAGTAATGGTGATTTAGAAGTTGAAGAATATTTTCAAATGAATGGTGATTATAATGGAATGGAACGAATAATTAATTATAAAAATAGTAATGCTTATGAGTTTAATCCAGATGCACCTAGCTATAGTGGTAATAGTCTACATAATGGTAATGGTATTGATATACTAGAAGTTAGAGCCGTTGATGCTAATAGTGATTTTATTTTTAAAAATATTAAAGGTGATATTTTTAAATTAGTTAATAGTGCTAATTCTGGAGATTATGGAGTTTATACAGAAACAAAAGGTTATAATGGTAACACTATTAGAATATTCTTACCTAGTAAAAAGAATAAAGCTTTCTATATTAAATATAAGTTACATAACATGGCAATACTTCATAATGATGTTGCTGAACTAGGTTGGAATGCTATTGGTGATAGTTTAAATGAATCTATTGAAAACTTAGTTGTATATGTTAATATACCTAATAATCAAAATGAAATTAGGGTATGGGCACATGGACCTTTAAATGGTACTAGTGAAATAATAAATAATAATCAAATAAAAGCTAAGATATATGGATTAGATGCAAATACTGCTATTGATGTTAGAATAGTATTTGATAAAGATGTTATTAAAGATTCTAAAAAATTATCTAATGTTAATGCTTTAGATAAAATATTACTTTATGAAGAAGATCTTGCTGAACAAGCTAATGAACAAAGAAGACAATCTGATGAACATTATCTTAGATTAATTGAAAGTGATTTTTCTTTTTTAAATAGAGAAAATTCTAGAGAAAATTATAATGAAACATTAGAACATATTAATATGTTAAATGAGTCAGAAAAGAAAACTGAATTATTAAATAAACTAGAGACATATCAAGATAAAGTAGATATATATGAATATAACGAATTTAAAACTTATATATCTGGTGAATTAAAATATCAAAACTATGAAAAGGCTTTAGTTATGATTGATAATGTATTTAGTACAGAACTTAAGAATAAGATGATGCAAGAAGCTGATGATTATTATAAAAAACTTGAAGATAAAGATTTTAATATCGAAGCTATATTAACTGGTATTTCTTTATTAACATTAGCTATTACAGTATGTGTTTATAAGAATCCATTTTATATTAAAAAGAAGGTAGATCCTTATTATTATAGAGAATTACCTAGTGATTTAGCTCCTGCTGCTGTTGGGTTATTAGTTGATAAAAAGATTAATAAAAATGAAGTTGCTGCTTCTATAATGGATTTAATTAGAAGAAAAGTTATTATAGTAGAAAAGTCTAAAAATAATAGTTATGATTTTATATTAAATGAGAAAGAAACTGAAGCTATAGAGAAAGATAAAGATATTATTGATTTAATATTTTCTAGTGGTAAAAAACGAATTAATTCTAAAAAAATTAAGAAAATTCCTTATTATAAATATTCAAGTTTTAAGAAAACTACTGTTGATAAGTTAAGAAGTAAACCATTAATAGTTGATTACTTTGGTAAAGAAGATGATGAAAAGAATGGTATATTATTTGAAATAGGTTTGATTATGTTACTTACTCCATTATTTCCTATTGGTATAATACTTATGATAATACATTCAATAAGAATATATCGTGGTTACTTTTATATTTGGATGTTTTCATTCTTAAATTTAGTTTTAATAGTATTTAGTGCAGTTTTCACTAATATTTATCATTTTTCTATAATAATATGTTTAATAGATAGATTCGTTATAAAGAGAATATTAAAGAGATTACCTAGACCATTAAGCTTTAATTATACTGAAGCTGGTTTAGAAGAATATAATAAATGGAATGGTCTTAGAAACTTCCTAATTGATTTTTCTAAGATGGATGATAAAGAAATACCTGAAATTACTCTATGGGAAAAATATTTAGTATATGCTACAGCTTTAGGTGTTGGTAAAAAAGTATTAAATTCTATGAAGATTAAGATGGAACAGTATCAAAATATGGATTTAGATACATTCCTTGATATTATGGATACTTGCTTATCTACATCTAGTATTAGTAGAATTACTGATAACGTTATTGCGGCATCTGCTCCAAAGGTTTCATTTCCAATAGCTTCTGCCATAGGTAGTGCTGCTGCCTCTGGTAGTTATTCATCTGGTGGTGGACATGGTGGTGGATTCTCTGGAGGAAGCCATGGTGGTGGACACTTCGGTGGAGGCGGCGGTGGTGGTCGTTTCTAAAATAAAAAAAGTAGATTTAATGATGTGAACCCCATTTAGGAGACATTAAATTAAAAAAGACAGGAATTATTTTC
>CAMVDS010000030.1 GCA_947166335.1 uncultured Mollicutes bacterium | reverse complement strand
CCTAAAGCTATTTTATTACATCCTAATTCTTTAGCTTTATTATATAAATGTCCTCTTCTCATTCTAGCACATAGATAACAAGGACTCTTACCTTCATCATTAGCAACTATATCAAAGATATTGGATTCAAATATTTCTATTGGCACATTTAAAATTTTAGCATTATCTTCAATAAAACTTCTATTGTACTCATTATATCCTGGATCCATTACTACATAATGAACATTAAATTTAACCTTACCATGTCTTTGTAGTTCTTGTATAAGTTTAGCAAGTAAGAAAGAATCTTTTCCACCACTAATACATACCATGATATTATCGTTTTCTTCAATAAGTTTATAATTACTTACACCTTTAACAAATCTACTCCATATTTCTTTTCTATACTTTTTTATAATACTTCTTTCTATTTCTTTATATTTTTCCATCTATACCATTTCCTTATAACATTTATCAAAAATTTTTAAAAACTCATCTATTTCTGATTCAGTAGTTAAATGAGATAAACTTATTCTAATAGATGTAGATGCTAAAGATTTATCTTTAGTTAAAGCATATACAAGTTTAGATGGAGTATTTAATGGACAACAAGATGTCTTAGTTGAAACCATTACACTATTTTCGTTTAATTTAGATGCAAATAAATCTGATTTAACTCCTTTAATACTTACATTTATAGTATGTGGAATACTTTTATTGGTATTATTTATATGAACATTTTTATATTTTTTTAAAGTAATAATTACCTTATTATTTAACTTTTGAATATATTCATTTCTCTCTTCTAATAATCTTAATGCTTTTTCTAATGCCACACTAGTAGAAGTAATCATATTAATTACTGGTGTTCCACTTCTATATACTGTAGTTGATTTACCTCCTAATATAATTGGCTTTAAACTAACATTTTTCCTTTTAATTAATATTGATATTCCATTCATGCCATAAAATTTATGAGGTGCTATTGTAATTAAATCAGAATTGGAATAATCTATATTAACTTTACCAATTGCTTGTGATGCATCTGTATGAAATACAATATTATCATAATTCTTTAAGAATTTTCCTATTTCTTCAATAGGTTGAACAAGACCAATTTCAGAATCAACTGCACATACACTAACTAAAATAGTATCATCTCTAATCATTGTTTTTAATACATCTATATCAACTAATCCATTATGATCAATTGGCATTAAATCTATATCATATCCAAGTTCTTGTAAATATGTACAAGAAGCAATAATTGAATTATGTTCTAGTGAACTAATTATTATGTGTTTGCCTCTATTTTTATATCTTTCTGCTGTTCCTCTTATTGCTAGATTATTAGATTCAGTTGCACCAGAAGTATATATTATTTCTTCTGGTAATACATTTAATAACTTAGCTATTTTATTAGTAGATTCATCTATTATATTTTTTGCATTTAATCCCAAACTATGATTGGAATTAGGATTAGCATATTCTTCTTTTGTTGTTTTTACAAAATTATCTAGTACATCTTCGTCTACTGGAGTTGATGCCGCATAATCTAAGTAAATCATATAAAACCTCCTTTATACTTTTGGACCCTTCCAATTTTCAAACTTATTTTTTAATAATGAATTTGTAATAACATCTATACAGGGGTTACAATGAATTCCTTCGATTTTTACATATTTCTTATTCATCAATCTAACCTACCTATTAGTTCCATTACCTCATTAATAACTTCTAATTTATCATTCTTAATATCTTCTACAACACACGTAGATAAATGTCCTTTTAATATATCTGTACTTAAACTTTTAATTGACTTATTAATAGCAAGTAATTGAGTTAATATATCATTACAATATTTATCCTCATCAACCATTTTAGAAACACCACGAATTTGTCCTTCAATGGTATTTAATCTTGTTCTTAAATACTTTTTTTCATCTTCTGTCCTATGTTTATTTCTATTACAATGTTCACATTTTTTCATATTAATTCATCTCCATAAGTACTATTATACCACCCCTAGGGGGTCTTGTACTATAAAATTAAAAAAAAGATAGAATTTTTTCCATCTTTGTTCGGAATATTACTATTTTCCGAACAAGAGAATTAGCTATATAGATTATAGTTTAATTTCCATTCAATATATTCTTGATCTGATATTTCACCTTTCATTCTTCTTTCTCTCATTTCTCCCCATTCTTCTAATCCTCTTATAATATCCTCATTGTAGTATGTCTTTTTCATAGCATCTTTATCGAAGATATATTCACTATAAGGACATAGTTCTTCTTCCCACATATGGTAATAAATAACTTCATTTGGGTCTACAAAATTATACTTTCTTATTGCATAATTACTTACATCAAATAATTCTGCTAAATTTTCTAATCTTTCTGGTTGTGGTTCTCTAGCATTTCTTTCATATTTATCTATGCTATCTGTTGGCTTTTCACCTCCTAACTCTAAAAATTCTGCTACATTTGGCTTAGACATATATCTAAGCTCCCTTACAAATTTTAGTCTTCCTCCTTGACTAAGATTCTCCAATTCATGTTTAAAAAAATAATTTTTCATAAATATACCTCCTATCTTATTTTTTTATTCCAATAAAAAAACTAGTACTTAATACTAGTCAATCCCTTTTTATTCTTTTTAATTTTGCTCTCCATATTTGGACTACAAGAAATGCCACCCGAGTTTTATTGTCACTATACTATGCCATTTAGAACCACCTCTTTTCCTATTATTTTATTTTTTATATCTATTTTTATATTCTTTAAAAATCCTTTTAAATACAACAAAAAAAGAGTATTTCTACTCTTTTGATTGGTACGTTTAAACGTCCTATTTTTGATTCGCCTTAATTGCAGCTTGTGCCACTGCTTAGTTTGGGATGCAAAACCATTTAACTAAATTAACTTATCTACATTATTATAACATAATTATTATTATTTTGTTAATCGTAATATCTTAATCTTCCGATTATTCTATAGATTTTTATAAATATCATCAGTAACTGGTTCACACCATTCATTTGAAGTGTTTTCTCCAGGTACTTCTACTGCAATATGACTAAACCATGAATCCTTTTTAGCTCCATGCCAATGTTTAACATTTGCTGGTATTTGAATTACTTTTCCTGGCGTTAAACTAATTGCTTCTTTACCTTCTTCCTGATACCATCCTTCTCCAGCAGTACAGATTAATATTTGGCCTCCACCATTTGTAGAATGATGTATATGCCAATTATTTCTACAACCCGGCTCAAATGTAACATTAAATATACTTAATTTTACTTCATTGTCTATTGCAAGAGGATTTAAATAACTATTTCCAATAAAATATTGTGCAAAATTAACATTAGGTTCTCCTATTCCAAATACATTAATCTTATCAAATTCTTCTTTAGTCATTATATACCTCCTCTATTAATGGGAATACACTCCATGCTTTAGGCCAACCACAGTAAAATGCTAATTGTGTAACAATTTCTACTACTTCTTCTTTTTTTAATCCATGTTCTTTTCCTAAAATTAAATGTGCTTTTACTTGAGGGTATAAGCCTTGTGCCATTAATGCACTTATTGTAATCATTGACCTATCTCTTAAAGATAACTTATCTTCTCTTGACCATACTTCCCCAAATAATACATCATCATTTAATTCTGCAAATTTAGGTGCTAGATTGCCTAAATTATCTCTACCTGCAGTTTGTTTTTTCATATTTTCCTCCTAACTTTCAACTAGTATTATACCATAAAAAAAGGAACTTTCGTTCCTAATATCTTAATCTTGCGAACTAAACGATAAATTGTAATTTATTACTTCCAATAATTGTAATCTAAACTATCAATAAATTTTGGAATATTAATCTTCATATTTTGGAGACTACGGCTACAGGGGGGGATAGAAATTTATCATAAAACTAAGTTATTATTTCTTGAATTTTGTTCTCATCATTTATGAACAGTTATATTATCTATGTCCGTAGATTTATCAGTAGAAAATGTATGGAAATAATCTCCAATAGTATTTCTGATTGATTCCAGATGATTATATAGTGTTTTTCTATCAAAATCTTCTGAAGACATCATCAATCTTCTTTTATCAGCTGCACTTTCTGTTATTTCTTCATCACCACATTCTTTCCAATGATTAAAATATGTTTTGTTACTTGTTAAAGCAAATTTTTCATGCTGTAAATCTCCGAATAGAAAAAATGATTTTAAATTTGTAATATCAATATTATACCAATTATTTTCTATTTTGACTTGAATCCACGCATGCCCACCAGAGCCTACATAACGACATTCAATCCCCATTGCTTTTAGTAATAACATATATCCACTAGAATATCCAACACATCTTGTTAACCCGTTTATTAAACATCCATATATACTTTTTTGGGCTAAGATTTTATATTCGTTTTCACTATTTTCAAAATCGTACTCTGTGTTAATAGACAAAAACATTCCTGCAATTAATATTTTATCCAAATCATTCCAATTTGAGTTATTAAAATTATTTTTAAAATAGTTATAAACCTTGTACACTTCGACTAATTCCTCATAGGAAACAACATTTAGTTTAGCATACTTTTCCCATTTATATGTAATTGCTGTCATATTTAATTTGAATTTATAATTATCTTTATTAGGTATAGTATTGATGACGAATTGTAAATCATCTATATCATATATATCAATTATAGTTTGTCTATTATCTTTATAAAGTCCTATTCTACTTGTTGTTTTAGATCCAATACTACAATTTTCAAATATTATTTCTCCACAAGTAATATGTTTTACTAGTTCTAAATTAAAAATATCTTCAATACTATTAAATTTTGCGTGTTTAATATATAACATAACGTTATAATTTAAAAGCTTTTTAGAAAGCTCTAAATCATCTTTATCTTCTAAATCAATAGTAAAACCTAGTCCCGTTAATAATCTTTCCAAATCATCGTGTACTATTTTTTCACTTTCTGGAATATTTAATATACGTTTAACAAAATTTATAAATGCATCTTTGTCCATTATTATTTCATCTCCATAATAATATTATTATAACATAAATAATAATTCTTTAATCCTATTTTATAAATCTTTTGTTCGTAAAATTACTATTTTATAAGCATATAAAAAAGACTAGTTTTATCTAGTCTCTTATGCTTTTATAATTAATTGTTTTTTGCTTTGATTGCAGCTTGGGCAGCAGCTAATCTAGCAATAGGTACTCTAAATGGAGAACATGATACGTATGTTAATCCTGCATTATGGAAGAATTCTACTGATTGTGGGTCTCCTCCATGTTCGCCACATACTCCTAATTTGATGTTTTTTCTTACTGATTTACCTTTTTCAGCAGCTATTTTAATTAATTGTCCTACACCTTTTTGGTCTAGTTTTGCAAATGGATCTTGTTCATATATTTTGTTTTCATAATATGAATTTAAGAATTTTCCAGCATCATCTCTTGAGAAACCAAATGTCATTTGTGTTAAATCATTTGTTCCAAATGAGAAGAATTCTGCTTCTTTTGCTATTTCATCTGCAGTTATTGCTGCTCTTGGTATTTCTATCATTGTTCCAATATGATATTCCATATTAGAGTTATTTTCTTTCTTAACTTCTTCTGCTGTTTCTATTACTACGTCTTTTACGAATTTTAATTCTTTTACTTCTCCTACTAATGGAATCATTATTTCTGGTACTATTGTGTATCCTTCTTCTTTTTCTACTTCAATAGCTGCTTCCATTAGGGCTCTTGTTTGCATTTTAGCTATTTCTGGGTATGTAACTGCTAATCTACATCCACGATGGCCCATCATAGGGTTAAATTCGTGTAATTCATCACATTTTGCTTGTAATTGTTCTACTGTTACTCCCATATCTTTAGCTAATGCTTTGATATCTTTTTCTTCTTTTGGTAGGAATTCATGTAGTGGTGGATCTAGATATCTTACTGTCATAGGTAATCCTTTTAATTCTTTATACATAGCTTTAAAGTCACCTTTTTGATATGGTATTAATTTATTTAAAGCTTCTTCTCTTTCTTCTTTTGTATTTGATAGAATCATTTTTCTTATGTTAAAGATTCTTTCTTCATCAAAGAACATATGTTCTGTTCTACAAAGTCCTATTCCTTCTGCTCCTAATTCTATAGCTTTTTTTGTATCTTTTGGTGTGTCTGCGTTTGTTCTTACTCCAAGACGTCTATATTTATCTGCCCATTCCATAACACGTCCAAATTCTCCTGCTATAGTTGCATCTACTGTCTTGATTTCTCCATCATAGATGTTTCCTGTAGAACCATCTATTGAGATTATATCTCCTTCGTGATATGTTTTTCCACCTAAAGTGAATTCTTTTTTAGCCTCATTCATTTGAATGTCTCCACAACCTGATACACAGCAAGTACCCATTCCACGAGCTACTACTGCTGCATGTGATGTCATACCACCACGAACTGTTAAGATTCCTTGGGCTGCTTTCATACCAGTTATGTCTTCAGGAGATGTTTCTAGTCTTACTAGTACTACTTTTTCTCCTTTTCCACCTATGCCTTCTCTTTCAGCATCTTCTGCTGTAAATACTATTTTACCATAGGCTGCTCCAGGGGAAGCTCCTAGTCCTTTACCCATTACTTTTCCGTTTTTTAATGCTTCTGCATCAAATTGTGGGTGTAATAATGTATCTAGGTTTCTTGGATCTATCATTAGTACTGCTTCTTCTTCTGTACGCATTCCTTCGTTTACTAAG
>CAMVDS010000029.1 GCA_947166335.1 uncultured Mollicutes bacterium | reverse complement strand
CTACAGCTGGTTGGTTATCTGCAGCTGTTGAGAAGATTTGTGATTTAGAAGTTGGAATAGTAGTATTACGTTCAATTAATTTAGTAAATACACCACCAAGTGTTTCAATACCAAGTGATAGAGGTGTAACATCTAGTAATAATACGTCTTTAACATCACCAGTTAATACACCACCTTGAATAGCTGCACCCATAGCAACTACTTCATCAGGGTTAACACTTCTATTTGGTTCTTTACCTAATTCACGTTTAACTAATTCTTGAACTGCAGGAATACGAGTAGATCCACCTACAAGTAATACTTGGTTAATATCATTAGCAGTCATCTTAGCATCCTTTAATGCACGTCTAACTGGTCCTGTTGTTCTATCTACTAGATCTCTTGTTAAATCATCAAATTTTGCCCTAGTTAACTCTTTTTCTAGGTTAAGTGGTCCACCATTAGAGAATGCGATGAATGGTAAGCTAATTGTAGTTGTTGTAGATGTAGATAATTTCTTCTTAGCATCTTCAGCAGCTTCTTTTAATCTACCCATAGCAATCTTATCATTTGTTAAATCAACTAATGTTTCTTTCTTAAATTCAGAAGCTAGCCAATCAACAATCTTTTGGTCAAAGTCATCTCCACCAAGCTTATTATCACCTGCAGTAGAAATAACTTCAAATGTACCATCAGCTAAGCTTAAGATAGATACATCGAATGTACCACCACCAAGGTCAAATACTAATACAGTTTGTTCCTTGTCAGTCTTATCAATACCATAAGCAAGTGCTGCTGCTGTTGGTTCATTTATGATACGTAATACATCAAGTCCTGCAATCTTACCTGCATCCTTAGTTGCTTGTCTTTGAGCATCATTGAAATATGCTGGTACAGTGATTACTGCTTGTGTTACTTTTTGTCCTAAATAGTTTTCAGCAGTCTTCTTTAAGTTTTGAAGAATCATAGCTGAGATTTCTTGTGGTGTATATTTCTTACCATTAACATCAACCTTGTAAGATTCACCCATATGACGTTTAATTGATGAAATTGTATTAGGGTTAGCTGCTGCTTGACGTTTTGCAACATCACCTACTTGGATTTCATCACCTTTAAATGCTACTACAGATGGAGTAGTTCTTCCACCATCAGCATTTACTATAACCTTTGCTTCTCCGCCTTCCATTACTGAAACGCATGAATTTGTTGTTCCTAAATCAATACCTATTACTTTACTCATAATAATTCACTCCTTTATTTATTAACTTTAACCATTGCTGGTTTTATTACCCTTTCTTTGTATTTATATCCTTTTTGCACAACTTCTGTAATTGTATTGGCTTCAACGCCTTCAATTTCAGTAGTTTCAATTGCATGATGGACATTTGGATCAAATGCCATTCCTTTTTCAACTTTAATTTCTTCTAGACCATCTTGATATAATCTATCGAACAATTGATTATCAATCATTTTAAAGCCAATTAGGAAATTCTTAAGCATTGGATCTTCAGTTTCCATATTTACACATTTATCTAAATTAGCAAGTATAGAAACTAAATCATTAACTAAATCACAGCTAGCATATTTTCTATCCTTAATGCGCTCTTCATTAGTTCTTCTTTTGAAGTTTTCAAGCTCAGCAGCATTTCTAAGCAATTTATCTTTTAATTCTGCATTTTGCTTTTCTAAAGCATCTATTTTATCTTTAAGCTTATTCCTTTTTTCTTTTTTAATTTCAGGCTTAGCTTCATTTTCTTCTACTTTAGTTTCTTCAACTACTTCTTCATTTACAATGTCTTTCTCTTCCATCTTTTCACCTACTTTTTATACAGTTTTGTCATATTGCCTGCAATATATTCAACAAGTGGAATAACTTTCTTATATTCCATTCTTGTTGGACCTATTACAGCAATAGTACCAATCTTTTCATCATCAATCCTATATGGAACAGAAATGATTGTACAATCGTCCATAGCTAGAATTTTGTTTTCACTACCAATTCTAACTGTTAGTCCATTAGTATTTCCTACTAACTTCATTACTTCTCCTTCTTCAAAGGCTTCCATAAACTTCTTTAGTTTATTAACATCATTAAATTCAGGTTGACCAAATACATTTGACATTCCCGATAAGTAATAATTGTCTTTATAGAACTTTGAAAAGGCATTAACAAATGTATTAAGCAATTGGTCATGATAATTCATTAAATCCTTAACTTGGAATCTAGCGAATTCATCATTTAAAATTCTTTCTACATCAGCTAATGGTTTATTTTTAAGTACTTCATCAAGTATCTTAACAACTTTCTTTAATTCTTCTGAATTTAATCCTTCTGGAATTTTAATCATTTGATTTGAAACATGTCCTTGATTTGTTACTATCAATATAACTGCTTCTCTTTCACTTACTGGTACAAAATCCATTTTCTTAACTAATTCACTTCTATAATCAGCTCCAAGAGCCATAGATGTATAATTTGTTAATTTAGACAGTAAATTCATTGCTTCTTTAATTGCTTCTTCCTTCATCATATCGTGTTGTTGGAAGATTTGATCAATTAAAGGGAATTGAGATGCTACTTCAGAATCTCTAGTTACAAGATTATCTACGTAATACTTATAACCCATTGAAGTAGGTACTCTACCACTTGATGTATGAGGTTTTTCTATTAATCCTAATTGTTCAAGTAAAGCCATTTCTGCACGAAGTGTTGCACTTGAAAAATTAAGATAAGGCTTAGCCATTAAATCGAATGAAGCTACAGGATTAGCTGTATTTACATATTCTTCAACAATAGCTTTTAATATTAACTTTTGTCTATTCGTTAACATGTAACCACCTCTTTAGCAGTCTATTCTTTCCACTGCCAAAAACATTATACAACATCATTTTAGCACTGTCAATAGGTTATTGCTAATTTTTTAGAAAAATCTTTTATTTAATGATTATTATATTAAAAATATAATTATATTATGTTATTATATTATTGAGGCGATATCTATGAATTATCCAAATAAAAAAACAACTTCAAATACCTTAAGCAAAATTAATTCAAATAAAAATAGAGGCATGTCTTTAGAGGAAGATATAAATGAAACTAATGCATATTATTTAAAAAATGATATAGCAATTATTCATAAAAAGCCAACACCCATTCAAGTTGTTGATGTATCATATCCATCTCGTGATAAATGTATGATTACAAAAGCTTTTTATAAGACACCTTCTACTACAGACTATAACGGAATATATAAAGGTAAATATATTGATTTTGAAGCAAAAGAAACTATTTCAAAAACATCTTTTCCACTAAGGAATATTCATGACCATCAAATAGAACATTTAAAAGCTATTGTTAGACATGGTGGAATAGGTTTTTTAATCATTTCTTTCAAAGAGTATGGAGAATGCTTCTTAGTAATGTTAGACTTCGTTTTAAAGTATGTAAATGGACCTACAAAGTCAATTCCATACAAGGATTTAAAGGAAAATTGTCCTATCATAAAATACAATTATTCGCCTAGATTGGACTATTTAAGCACTTTAGATGGTATACTTACGGTAAATTATTAAAAAAACTATTGACAAATGAAATTGATTGTTGTATTATAAGTGTACAAAGGAAAGATCGCCAGTCTTCCTTTCGGTATAAAAGTCTTCAACTATGGCTCTAAAGGCGACCTGCTCGAGCGTTGAAGGCTTTTTAATTTGTATGGAGGTTAATTATGGAAAAAATATTATTTATAAATTCATGTTTTAATTACGATAGATCAAGAACTCTTTATTTAACAAAAAAGATTTTTGAAAAATTTAATATTGATGATAGATTTGACTTTGAAGAAGTAAGATTAAAAGATATGCATCTACTTCCTCTTTCAGAAGAAAAGCTAAAAGCAAGATTTGATTATACAAATAAACATTTATTTGATATGGATATGCTTACTTATTCTAAAAAGCTTTTAAGTGCTGACATTGTAGTTATTGCAGCTCCTTTCTATGATTTCTCATATCCAAGTATACTTAAATTATTTATCGAAAATGTAAGTATGCCAAATCTAATGTATAATTATACAAACGATGGATTTGAAGGACATGCTAGAGGTAGAAAGTTTATTTATATAACAACTCGTGGAGCAAATCTTCCTGATAGTGAAGATTTTGGTTTCTTAAACTTAGATAGAATGTTTAAATTATTTGGTTTTAAAGAAACACAATTAATCGGATTTGGTGGTACAGATTTTTATAAAGAACCACTAAAAGAAATTGATAAATTAGTTGAAAAGTTAAACGATCCATTCAAGTAGTAATAACTTGATAATTATGGATACATATGTTATAATATGTATGTCGATGAATTTGACTTAGGAAAAAAAATGAAAGGGATAGGCGGCTACCTATCCCTTTCGCTTTTGGATACGATGAACTTTGCTTAGGAAATACCTAGGATATTTCGCATATAATATTTAATAACGATTTGCTAGCGATTTCCATTTTTAATCTTATCAATAATCACTTGTATTGATAGAATTAAGACAATATGATATAATAATAGTGCGAAGGCAATGAATTTAATAAGATTAAAGAAAGGGATAGGCTGCAACCTATCCCTTTCGCATTTGGTGTGGCAATGAACTTTAATAAGATTTATGTATTAACGCTTATTAATGTTAAGCATCATAGTTATAACGCACAGGGTTATAACTAGGACTACTAAGTAATCCATACAACCTCCTATGTAATAATCATTGCCACCTTAAACAAGTATTTCATTGCTTACCTCCTGCACCATATTCCTATGGCAATATAATTATATCATTTTATAATTATTAATTCAAACAAAAAACGGCCAAATTTAGCCATTTTTACTTGAATAATTTTTTGATAAAATATATTATTTATTTATTAATTATCTTAATATAAGTCCATTTTTTTATAAAGCTAAATACTACTTATTTCCTAATAATTTAACTAATACAGCCTTTTGAGCGTGTAATCTGTTTTCAGCTTCTTCAAAAATTTCATCTGCATGAGCTTCAAATACTTCTGTAGTAATTTCTTCTTCTCTATGAGCTGGAAGGCAATGTAGAACCATACATTTAGGGTTTGTTACTTCCATTAATTTAGCATTAACTTGATAATCCTTAAATGCTTTCTTTCTTTCTTCTATTTCAGCTTCCATACCCATACTACTCCATACATCTGTATAAATAGCATCAGCATTCTTTGCTGCTTCATAAATATCAGTAGTTAGTAAGAAATCAGGATTTCCTTTAGCAAATTCTAAGATTTCTTTATCTGGTTCATAACCTTTAGGACTTGCAATAGCTACTTTCATACCCATCTTTAAGCATCCAACAATTAATGAGTTAGCCATATTGTTTCCATCACCGATGAAAGCTAGTTTTAAGCCTTTTAATTTACCCTTATATTCTTTAATAGTCATTAAATCAGCTAATACTTGGCATGGATGAGCAAAATCAGTTAAACCATTAATAATTGGAATAGAACCATATTTAGCTAAATCTTCAACTTCTTTTTGTTCAAAAGTTCTAATCATAATACCATCAAGGTATCTTGATAAAACTCTTGCAGTATCTTGGATAGGTTCTCCACGACCTATTTGTAAGTCTCTAGGCGATAAGAATAAAGCTTGTCCACCTAATTGATACATTCCAGCTTCAAAAGAAACTCTTGTTCTTGTAGATGCTTTTTGGAAAATCATACCTAAAGTTTTACCTTCTAAATGTTTATGTTTAATTCCATTTTTTTGTTCATATTTTAGTTGATCAGCTAAATTTAGGATATCAACTATATCTTCAGTAGTTAAATCTAATAATTTTAATAAATGATCCATAATTATTCCTCCACTACTTTCTTAAATATTTTTAATCCTTCTTCTAATTCCTCTACGCTTATATTTAGAGGAGGTAAGAATCTAATCTTATCCTTTGCAGTTAAAACAACTAAACCATTTTCTAAGCATTTAGCAACAACTTCTCTAGCAGGTTTGTTTGTTTTAATTCCAAGCATCATACCCATACCTGAAACAGATTCTACATTTTTAATTTGCTTACAATATTCTTCAATATATTTACCTTTTTGTTGAACAATATTTAAGAAATCTTTATCTAATCTTTCAATTACAGTTATAGCACCAGCACATACAATTGGGTTACCTCCAAATGTAGTTGCATGATCACCAAAGCCTAATACTTTTTCAGTCTTTTCTCCAAATAAAACAGCTCCAAGTGGTAGACCACCACCAATGCCTTTAGCAGTTGTAACTATATCTGGATTAATACCAAAACCTTGATATGCATATAAGTAACCTGTTCTACCGTTTCCTGTTTGAACTTCATCTATAATAAGTATTAAATCTTTTTCTTTAGCGATTTTTTCTACTTCTTTAACAAACTCTTTTTCTAGTGGTAATACACCACCTTCACCTTGAACAAGTTCCATCATTATAGCACATGTCTTATCATTTATATGAGTTATAACATCATTTATATCATTAGCTTTTGCATAAGTAAAGCCTTCTGTAAAAGGATAGAAATTCTTGTGGAATACATCTTGTCCTGTTGCTTTTAAAGTAGTAATTGTTCTACCATGGAAGGAATTAACTAAAGTTATAATTTCACTTCTATTTTCACCATATTTATCATGAGAATATTTTCTAGCAGTTTTAATAGCACCTTCATTTGCTTCTGCACCAGAATTTGCAAAGAATACTTTTTTCATTCCAGTTCTTTCACATAATAAATGAGCAAGTTGAGCTTGTGGAAGTGTGTAATATAAGTTTGACATATGAGAAAGTCTATTAGTTTGTTCCATAACAGCTTTAGCCCATACATCATCACATACGCCAAAAGCATTAACACCAATTCCACTTGAAAAATCTATATATTTTTTATCATTGAAATCATATAATGTAGATCCTTTACCACATTTAAAGGCTACATTGAATCTATTATATGTATTGCATACATATTCATTGTCTAATTTTTTAATCTCTTCAAACATAATCTATCTTCCTTTAAACATAGTTCCTATACCTTCATCAGTTAGGACTTCAATTAAAATTGAGTGTGGAACTCTACCATCAATAATAAATGATTTATTTACACCACGTCTAATTGCATCTACACAGCAATCAACCTTAGGAATCATTCCGCCACTTATAATTCCATCATTTATTAATTCTTTAACTTCACTTACATTAACTTCTTTAATTAATGTAGTTGGATCATTTACATCTCTAAGTAGGCCAATAATATCAGTCATAGATATTAAACTTTCAGCCTTTAAAGCACCAGCAATTCGGCTTGCTGCAGTATCTGCATTAACATTATAAGTATTTCCTTCTCTATCACAGCCTACTGTTGATATAACAGGAATATAACCATTATTTAAAGCATCATTAATAATTTTTGTATTAATTTCTGTGATTTCTCCAACAAATCCATGAACATCATCTAACTTCTTAGTAATGATCATTTCACCATCAGCACCACATAATCCAAGAGCACTTCCACCCTTTTCATTAATCATTTGTACTAATGATTTATTTACTTTACCAGCTAATATCATTTGAACGATATCCATTGTTTCTTTATCAGTTACACGTAGTCCATTAATGAATTCACTTTTTTTATTAATCTTTTTAAGCATATCATTTATTTCAGGCCCACCACCATGAACTAATACTACTTTTATACCAATTAATGATAATAATACTACATCACCCATTACAGCTTCTTTTAAATCATCATTAATCATGGCATTTCCGCCATATTTAACAACAATTATTTTGCCATAATATTTTTGAATATAAGGTAATGCTTGTATAAGAATACTTGCTTTTAATTCACTAGTTGTACTCATAATGCCCTCCTTATGATCTATAATCTCCATTAATCTTTACATAATCATAAGTTAAATCACAACCAAATGCTTCTGCACTATATGATCCTTGATTTAAATTAACATCAATAAATATTTCTTTTTCTAATAATACTTCTTTAGCTACTTCTTCGCTAAATGGTATACCTAAGCCATTTTTACATACTGGAACAATTCCTTTTTTGCTTCTAAATGCTACATCAATTTTTAAAACATCAATGTCTTCTAAAGTATAACCAATGGCACATAAAACTCTACCCCAGTTAGCATCAGAACCAAAAATAGCACATTTTAAAAGGTTAGATGAAATAACTGATTTAGCAATTTTTCTTGCTTGTTCTTTTGTTTTAGCTCCTGTTAGACAGCATGTTAAACTACGACTAGCTCCTTCACCATCAGCAGCAATTTTCTTACATAATGTCTTTGTAACCATAGCTAGTGCTTCTTCAAAGATAGGAAGAGTTTTCTTATCAATTTCTTTATTACCAGCCATACCATTTGCTAAAACTGTTACCATATCATTTGTTGATGTATCTCCATCAACACTTACCATATTGAATGAATCTAAAATATCTTTTGATAAAGCTTCTTGTAGAAGTTTAGAACTAATATTACAATCTGTTGTAACAAATACTAGCATAGTAGCCATATTAGGATTAATCATACCACTACCTTTAGCAATACCACCAATATGGCATTCAACACCATCTATTTCAAATTTTACAGCTATAGTCTTTTCAACTGTATCTGTTGTCATGATTGCTAAGTTAGCATCTTGTGATGTACCTTTATCAAGTTCATCAATAAGCATTGGAATACCACGCTTAAATGGTTCAATATCCATTTCTTGTCCGATTACTCCTGTTGATGCTATAACGATATCATCTTCTTTTATCTTTAAAGCATCAGCTAATAATTTACAAGTTTCATTAGCAATATCCATACCATTTATATTACATGTATTTGCATTTCCACTATTACAAATAATAGCTTGTGCAAAACCATCACTAATATGATTTTTAGTTACAACAAGTGGTGCGCCTTTTACTAAGTTCTTAGTATAAGTTGCTGCAGCACTACATCTTTTTTCTGAATAAATTAAAGCAATATCTTTTTTATCTTTATTTTTTCTAATACCACAATGTACTCCACTAGCTTTAAATCCTTTAGCAGCAAGTACACCACCATTTATAATTTCCATAACTACCTCCTAAAATTCTAGAGAACACTCTTTTTCTTTTCCTATTTTCATATTCATTACTTCAATAGCTGCTCCACTAGCACCCTTACCTAGGTTATCTAAGCAAGCAACTAAATTAATTCTTTCATCATTACCAGAAATATATATTTCTAAGTAATCTTTTCCACTTAAGTGTTTAGCACTTAAAAAGCCTGATTCTGTGCCATTTTCATTAAAAGGCATTACTCTAACAAAATTATTATTTCCATAGTAATT
>CAMVDS010000028.1 GCA_947166335.1 uncultured Mollicutes bacterium | reverse complement strand
TTTCTCTTGAAACGTATTCTCCTGATTCTGTACTAACGATTACTCTTTCACCTTGGTTGATGAATAGAGGAACTTTAATAACCCAACCAGTTTCAAGTGTTGCATCTTTAGTTGCATTAGTCTTAGTATCACCAGCAACACCAGGAACGCATTCAGTTATTTCAAGAACAACCTTATCAGGTAAATCTACACCTAGTAATTCTCCTTTGTAGAATGTTACGTTAACTAACATATTAGGAACTAGGAAATGTAATTCATCTGTTATATGAGATGCTGGAATTTCAACTTGTTCATAAGTTTCAGTATTCATGAAAATATGATTGTCTCCATCAGCATATAAATATTGCATTTCTTGCTTATCAAGAATAGCTTGTTCAATCTTGATACCTGCATTGATACGCATTTCTAGTACACCACCAGTACGCATATCTCTTACCTTAGTTCTAATGAATGTATTACCTTTACCTGGTTTTACATGCATAAATTCTAAGATTTTTAATAATTTGCCATCGTATTCGATAGTCATTCCGTTTTTAAATTCATTACTTGTCATTGTTTTTACCACCTTTAAATAAATTATCTATGATATTATAACACATTACTATTTAAAATAAAATAGTAAACAACAAAAAAAGCCTTTTATAGGCTTATTTGTTATAAAAATCATCAATTAATTCAATACATTTTTCTAAAGGATTATCCATTATATCAACCATATGTGCATTCATTTGATTCTTAAACCAAGTTATTTGTCTTTTTGCATAATGCCTTGTGTTTTTCTTTATTTCTTCTATAGCTGTATTTAAATCATATAATCCATCAAGATAATTATTGATTTCTTTATATCCTATTTGCATTTGTTTAAATCCATCATTTCTTAAAGATGTTACTTCATCAACTAGGCCTGCTTCAATCATTAAATCTACACGCTTATTTATTCTATCATACATAATAGATCTTTCTGCTGTTAAACAAATGATTAGAATATCATATAATGGCTTATTTTTGCCTTTTCTATCAGATAAGAAATTATTGTTTTTAGCTTCTATATACGCTCTTATAACCCTACGTCTATTAAACTTATCAACTTCTGTATTAGGATCTAATTCTTTAAGCATATTATATAGAGATAAAGTATCAACATCATCGTATTCTTTATCTTCATCTAAATCTCTTTTTTTATCATCAAATTCATAATCATATAGGGCTGCTTTAATATATAAGCCAGTACCACCAACTATTAATGGTCTATCTATTTCTTCTATCTTTTCTCTTACATCATGTTGAAAATCACAAACAGAATAATCTTTATCTAAATCTAGAAAATCAATTAAATGATGTTTAATACCTTTCATATCAGTAATCTTAGCACTACCTATATTTAGTCTTTTATATACTTGAACTGAATCACCATTTATAATTTCATTGCCATATCTTTTAGCAATTTCAAGTGAAATGTCACTTTTACCTACACCTGTTGCTCCTACAATACATACTACTTTTTTCATCTACATCACCCTTAAGAATAATTTTTCAATCTCATATTTAGTAAAACTAATTATTGTAGGTCTACCATGTGGGCAAGTGAAAGGATTCTTGCATTTAGAAAGTTGGTTTACAAGTTCATTAATTTCATCTATTTCCATATTTCTATTAGCTTTTATAGCACCTTTACAAGATATTCTTTTGGCAAGTTCATCTCTTATTGATTTTAAATCAATACTATTTATTTCACATACATATTTAATCATTTCTTCAACAATATAGTTAGCATCATTTATTGCCCATACAGGTATACTTCTTAGATAATAAGAATTAGTTCCTGCATCTTCTAATACTATGCCTAGTTCGTTAAATTTATTCATATTTTTATCAACAAATATCTTTTCATCTTTTGTGACTTCGATAATTGTTGGAATTAATATTTCTTGACTAATATTAGAAGGATTAGATAATGCTTCTATATATTTTTCATATCTTATTCTTTCAGCTGCAGCATGTTGATCCATTAAATATAGCCCAGTATCATTTTGGAATAATAAATATGTTCCAGCATATTGACCCACATATTCTAAATATGGAAGTCTCTTTTCAAGTTCATCTACTTCTTCATTTAGAAATGATTGCTTATCATATTTAATATCTTCAAAAGATAGTTTTTCTTGATAATCTACTTTAGGACTATTAATGAATGTTTCTTTTGGCTTGTCATCTATATTAATCTCAGGAATTAATCTAGATTTATATAGAGTATTTTTAATAGTTGTTTTTATTAGATCTTTTAATAAATCTTCACTAGATAATCTTACTTCTTTTTTTGTTGGATGAACATTTACATCTATTAGCATTGGGTCAAGTTTAACGAATACAACTGCAAGTGGGTATTTACCAATAGGAATATAAGTATCATATCCTTCAATTATAGAATTCATAACTGAATAATTTTTTACATCTCTACCATTAATAATCAAAGTAATCGCGCTTTTTCGCGATTTATTGACAATAGGTTGAGCAAGAAAACATTTAATCTTTATACCGTTTTTTTCATTTTCAACTTCCATCATATTCTTGATAGAATCAATACCATAGATATTTCCAATGATACTTTTCATATCATTATTACCATTAGTTTGAAGTAATACTTTTTTATTATTTGTAAGCTTAAATCTAACATTTGGATTTGAAATAGCAAGTTTATCTACTACTTCACAAACATTAGCTAATTCTACATTTTCACTCTTTAAATATTTTAATCTTGCAGGAGTATTAAAGAATAAATTAGATACTGTTATTTCAGTACCTCTATTTAATGAAACAATGCCTTCATCCATTAATTTAGATGCACGTAGATGAATATAGTAACCTACTTCACCTGGATTAGATTTAATAGTTAAATCACTAACAGCAGCAATACTAGGTAGTGCTTCTCCTCTAAAACCTAGAGTATTAATTCTAAATAGGTCATATTGATTTTTAATTTTACTTGTTGCATGTTTTAGATAGCATAATTTAAGGTCTTCTTTATCCATTCCAATACCATTATCAGTAACCTTGATTTCTCTAATACCAGAATCGATTAAATCTATTGTTATATCATTTGATTTAGCATCAAGCGAATTTTCAACTAGTTCCTTAACAACTGAAGATACACGTTCTATTACTTCTCCAGCAGCTATCATATTTGATAAATGTTCATCTAATTGGATTATTCTAGGCATAATAACTCCTCCACTCAAAATAATTATACAATAATTTATTTTGTTTTTCCATAAATATGTGCTATAATAACACTGTTAGAAATTAAGGAGGAACTTATTATGTACGAGAAAGAAATTGAATCTGCAAAAGAGCAATTTGGAAAATTACTTGAAAAACAATTAAAAAGAGTTGAAGCAATGAAGGCTCAAGGAGATTTCATTGATTATAAAAAACTAGATAAAATTATTATCGGTGTTTGTGGTGGAGATGGTATTGGACCAAGAATCACAAAGGAAGCCGCAAGAATACTAGAATTCTTACTAAAAGATGAAATTAATAAAGGTAAAGTTGAAATCAGATATATTGATGGTTTAACTATTGAACGTAGAGCTGAATTATTAAAGGCTATTCCTGATGATGTACTAGAAGAATTAAAGAAGTGCCATGTTATCTTAAAAGGGCCTACTACTACTCCAAGAAAAGGCGATCCATGGCCAAATGTTGAATCAGCAAACGTTGCTATGCGTAAAGAATTAGACTTATTCGCTAACGTTAGACCTGTTAGAATTCCAGAACAAGGAATTGATTGGACTTTCTATAGAGAAAATACTGAAGGTGGTTATGCTGCTGGTAAGGAAGGCGTTAACGTTACTGAGGATTTAGGAATAGATTTTACTGTAGTTACATCACAAGGTTGCGATAGAATTATTAGAGCTGCTTTTGAATTTGCAAAAGCAAATGGTAAGACTAGAGTTACTGCTGTAACAAAAGCAAACATCATCAAGACTACTGATGGTAAGTTCTTAGATACATTCTATAGAATCGCTCAAGAATATCCAGGTATTACTTGTGATGACTGGTATATTGATATTATGACTGCTAAACTAGTTGATGAAAAGAGAAGAAAAGATTTCCAAGTTGTAGTTCTTCCTAACCTATATGGTGATATCATCACAGATGAAGCTGCTGAATTCCAAGGTGGAGTTGGTACAGCTGGTTCTGCTAATATCGGTAAACGTTATGCTATGTTTGAAGCAATTCATGGTTCTGCTCCTAGAATGGTAGCTGAAGGTAGAGATATCTATGCTGATCCATGTAGTGTTATTAGAGCAGGAGCTATGTTACTTGCTCATATCGGATATGTAACTGAAGCAAATAAACTATATAACGCACTAGATATTTGTACAATTACAGAAAAGAAATTAGTTATGACTGGTAGAGACACTGGTGCTACTGGTGAAGAATTTGCTAATTACATTATGGAAACAATCGCTAAAATGTAATTAGAGGTGAGACTTTGAAAGCAATTCTTTTAATACTTAAAGGTTTTATAATGGGAATTGCTAATATTATTCCTGGTGTTAGCGGTGGTACATTCGCTATCATTTTAGGTATTTATGAAAAACTTATTAATATTCTAAGTTGTTTTTGGAAAAATATAAAAGAAAACTTAAAGTTTATTATACCTCTAGTGATAGGTATAGCAATTGCTTTAATTGGTGGATCTTATCTTATAGATTTCGGACTTGATAACTTCCCTATAGCTACGATGATGTTATTCATTGGACTAATAATAGGAGGTCTTCCATATATTTATATAAAAGTCCATAAAAAATATAGTTTCTTAAATGTTTCTATATTCATCATAATTGCTGCTATAGTAATATTAATCAGTTTACTAAATATGAATAAAACAGTATCTTTAGATAACATAAGTTTCTTACTAATAGTAAAACTAATATTTGTAGGAATGATTACAGCCGCAACAACAATTATACCTGGTATTAGTGGATCATTAGTGTTAATGAATATGGGATACTACGAAGGAATAATAGAAGCTGTAAAAGGATTAACAAAAATTAGCCAATTAGGGCATAATATAGCCATTTTATTACCATTCTGTATAGGTGTAATATTTGGTTTTATATTAGTCGCTAGATTAATTAAATGGCTCTTAAATAAATTCCCAATTCAATCATATTTTGGTATACTAGGATTTGTTGTTGCAAGTATAGTTTGTATTTTAATAAAAATAGATTATACTAATATAAATGTTTTAGAAATAGTTGTAGGATTTGTATTATTAGTTTCTGGAGCTTTTGCAACATTCTTTTTAGCAAGATATGATTACATAAAGAATAAAGAAAAAGATGAAAGCAAGTTAGAAGAGAATTTAAGTGAAGAAAAAAAAGAGGATGTTGAAGTTTAATCAACATCCTTTATTTTTTTAGCATTGAGTTAAATATGCAGCACCAATAATTCCTGCATCATTTCCAGCTGTTGCTTTTAAAATTTGTGTGTTTTTAACATTTCTAAAAGCAATCTTAGCAAAATGCTTTTTGATATTATCAATAATGATAGCACCACCATTAGAAATACCACCGCCAAAAATAATTGCTGAAGGGTTAACTACGCAAGCCATAATACTTGCTGCATATGCTAGATAATAACAGACCTTATCAACTAAAGCAAATGCTTCTTCGTCTCCTTCTCTAGCCATATCAACTATTTCTTTTACTGATAAGCCTTTTAATCTTTCTGACTTACTAGCTATATTAGCAATACCTCTTGCTGCACATGTAGTTTCAAGACATCCTATATTACCACATCCACATTTACCTTCATCAGTAACTTTGATATGTCCAATTTCTCCACCTGCGCCAAAATCACCATTTAAGATCTTTCCATCAACAACTATACCACAACCAATACCAGTACCAATTGTAATAGTTGCACTACTCTTTAATCCTTTACCTGCGCCACATTTAGCTTCTGCAAGTGCAGCCATATTTGCATCATTGCCAACGAAAATATTATTACATTTTACATATTTTTCTAATTCAACTTTTACATTAACATTCTTTAAGTTAGCATTAGGACAATCTACTACATTATCAACTACTGGTCCTGGAACTCCAACGCCATAACTTGTAATTTCATAATCCTTATCCTTTAAACTTTCATAAACATCTTTAAAGATATTTTCTGTTGTTTTGATTTGATACTTTTCAATTAAGTTCATATCTAAATCAAAAATACCAATTTTAACAGCTGTACCGCCTACATCAATACCACAAATTGCTTTCATATAATCCTCCTACTATTTAAAAAGATGATTTTGCAATCATCTTTTATCTTTTCTTTCCCTTGATTTGTACATCATCACCAAGACGTCTTAATTCATCTGGTGTAAATCCTAATTTCTTTAATGTACCAATGTTTTCAGCTAATTGAGGAATCTTGCATACACCGATAACTACTGTAGCTATTTTTTGGTTCTTTAAAACCCAAGCTAAGCTCATTTGAGCAATTGATTGAGCTCTTTGTGCTGCAACTATATTTAACTTAGTAAGTGTTCCTCTTAATTCTTCAGTAACATCTTCTTTATTTAATGTTGGAATAAAATCTTTTGTAGCTCTACATACTTCAGGTACATCTTGGCTAATATATTTATTAGTTAATAAACCTTGAGCTAAACATTGATAAGCCATTGTTCCTCCACCAAAATCATATAATGTATCAATTACACCATCATCTTCTGGATCTCTAATTAAATATGAATATCTAATTTGTCCACCAACAAAAGGAACATCTAGACGCTTTAATAAATCAGCCATTCTTCTAACTTCAAGTGCAGTATAGTTAGTTAAACCAATATATAAAGCTTTACCTCTTTTTACAACTTCAGCTAATGCTAAAGCAGTTTCTTCTGGATTCATATCATGATCATAATTTTCATGGAATAGAATATCAACATAAGGTACTTTTAATCTAGCAAGTGATTTATCAACTTGAGATAAGATTAATTTTCTTGATCCACCTTCAGACATAGGTGCATCAGATGATGATTTTCCACCAACCTTAGTAGAAATAATAATTTCTTCTCTATAAGGCATTAAATCATCTTGCATAATCTTACCGAATAATTCTTCAGTCATACCTGCTGGTTCACCAAAATTACCAGCTAAATCGAAATAGTTTATACCGTTATTAAAAGCAGTTAAAACTAATTCACGACAAGACTTAAATTCTTGTGGTGTGTTAAAGTTATGCTTTAAACCTAAAGATAGAACTGAAACCTTTAAACCTGTAGTTCCCATTCTTCTGTAAAGCATACGACGTGAACGTCCTGGATCAGCATTAAACATAATTCATCCCTCCAAACTAAAAATGTAAAAAAAATATGTTAATACGTTTACATACTAATATTATAATAAATACTTAAATAAAATGCAACCTCAAATTTATAAAAAATGCTTATAACTTATATATGCCTTATCAAGTGCAAAAAGGCTTAAGTTAGCCTTTTATCTTTTCTACAAGCATATCGTAAGCCTCATTAACATTATTTATATCTTCTAAATTGTATTTAGCCTCATCAGTGTTAATAATGATTCTTTTACCACTACGACATATAAGTGGTCTAACTACTTGCACTCCTTTAATATCACTTATTTTTAATGTAACTTCTTGTCTTGTCTTATCTGGTGTGAAGATTACTTCTTCATCAGTTATTTTCAAAATAGTATCAGGAGTTTTAATGTAACCAATAAATGAATTATATGCAAATAAATCTCCAACAACTGCAAATAATGGTAGTAAATATAGTAAAGGATTTGTGTATTCCTTAACTGTCATTATTATTAAAAAAACGATAACACCAATGCTTAAAATAGTAGCTAAAATAACACAAATTAGATAAATACAAAAATATTTTTTATCTTTCTTTATTTCCATATATATCACTTCCTTTATTTTATTATACATCATTTTTATAAAATAAAAAACGACCTAATATTAATTAAAGTCGTTTTCTATGCACAAAACTTTTCAATATATGCATCTAATGCGTTTTGAATACTCTTCTTTGCTTCTTCAGGGCCAAGAACTTCTTTTACGATTGGTTGCTTTCCTTCAAGTTGTTTATATACTGTAAAGAAGTGCATTATTTCTTGAAATAAATGTTGTGGTAATTCTTTTACATCATGATAGCAATTGTTTGCTGGATCATTTACACATACAGCAATTATTTTTTCATCTACTTTATCATCATCTACCATCTTAAGTACACCAATTGGAGTACATTTTACAAGTGATAAAGGCAATATTGCTTCTGAACAAATTACTAATACATCAAGTGGGTCATTATCATCTGCATAAGTTCTTGGAATAAACCCATAATTTGCAGGATAATGTGTTGAAGTATATAAGATACGATCTAGATAAAGTCTACCTGTTTCTTTATCAAGCTCATATTTGTTTTTGCTACCCTTAGATATTTCAATACATGCAATAAATTCATCTTTACTTATTCTTTTAGGATTTATGTTATGCCAAATATTCATTATTAACACCTCCATAAAACATATAATATCATATATTATTTCTTTTTAAAGAAGAAAATGTTTTCAGGAAAGAACTTTTAAAACATTAAGCATAATCCAGAACCCTCCAATAAAAAAACATACTGCTAAAGCAATAACATTTAAAAGGACAATCCCTCTATTTACACCTTTCTTTTTACAAATATATAAACCTAATACAGCAAAAATAAGGCCAAAATATGCAGTAAACCAAAATAAATTAAACAAAGCAGCAATACCAAGTATTAAAGCAACTATCGGAGAAATTACTTCCGTAAAATGAGTTTTCCCTGTAGGTCTATCGTCTTCTTCTTCAGCCTCTAAATTTTCTCTTGCTTCAAGTTGCTTAGAAAACATTTCTTGTATTTCATCTTTTTCTTTTTCGTTATCCATAAAATCACTCCATTATTTTATACTAATTTAGATAAAACCTTCTCGAAGCAAACACCATATCTCTCATCATAATCATCTAATTTTAAAGTTTCAAGTATTGAATCAACTGTAAAATCAACAGCTAATTTAGCACTATCTAAAAGATCCATTCCTTTAGCTAAAGCACCAATTAATACACTAGCAAAAATATCTCCTGTACCATGATAATAACCAGATATTTTTTCTCTAGCATAATATCTTAATTCATCGCTTAATACATCATATGTTGCAACACCTATTTCATCATCGTTAAATGAAACACCAGTTAGAACAATCTTTTTTACCCCGAACTTAGATAAGTGATAAATTAATTCTGTAATATATTCTTTCTTTTGTGGACCATCGATATAAGTCATTCCTGTAAGAAGACAAGCTTCTGTAATATTTGGAACAATAACATCTGCTTTCTTGCATAATTCTTTCATCTTGTCCACGAATTCCATATTAAACAAACTATATAATCTTCCATTATCAGCCATAGCTGGATCAACTAAAACAATATTATTATCATTCTTGAATAAATCGATTGTATTTATGACCAAATCGACTTGTTCTTTTGAACATAGAAAGCCACTATAAATAAAATCAAAATCTCTATTTAGTGATTTCCAATGATTAGTAATAGGACTAAATTCTTTATCTAAGTCTAAGAATGTATAGCCACTAAATCCACCTGTATGAGTAGATAAAACTGCAGTAGGTAAAATTGAACACTCAATACCCATTGAAGAAATTATAGGCAATGCGACAGTCAAAGAACATCTTCCGACGCAAGATATATCATTAATTGCTAAACCTTTTATTTGTTTCATATATTCTACCACCTATCATTTAAATAATATATCATT
>CAMVDS010000027.1 GCA_947166335.1 uncultured Mollicutes bacterium | reverse complement strand
AGCAACTTTATGTGTGGCATTTTTACACTATTCTATCATATATTTTAAAGTTATATTATGCTCAAGTTATATGATACATAGGGAGACTTGATAGGTTAAATCCAAATGATAGATTAGTTGTTGTAGGTGGAGATGGGACTTTACATTATTTTGTTAATTATATTAATAATATAGAAGTAAAAAATGATATTTTCTATATTCCTAATGGAACAGGAAATGATTTCTATAAATCTATAAAAAAAGAAATAAAAAAACCTGTAAATAAATATTTGCTTAATTTACCTACAGTAGAATTTAATGATAAGAAATTATATTTTTTAAATGGTTGTGGAACAGGCTTAGATGGTTATGTTTGTAGCTTGGTAAATAGTAGTGAGAAAAAAGGAAAATTATCTTTCTTTAAATCAACATATAAAGGCTTTAGAAAATATAAAAGGACTGATATAACAGTAACTGTTGATGGAAAAGATTTTGAATTTAAGAAAGTCTTTTTAGCTTCTACTATGAATGGAAATATTGAAGGTGGAGGAATGAAAATGGCTCCAAAAGCTAAAAGACTAGATGATTATATAGATATATGTATAATACATAAATTATCTAAGTTTAGTTTAATCTTATGTTTCCCATTAATATATCTTGGGAAGCATACAATTAAAAGAAAAGCTGTTACAATTTTATCTGGGAAAGAGATAAAAATAAAGTGTGATAGTGGAATGTATATGCAGGTAGATGGAGAAGATTATGCTGATATAAAAGAAATATGCGCACGAAGATAAAAAATCGCTAAATTTAGCGATTTTTATTTCTTTCTTAAATGTGTATAAAAATGTATTTCATTGTTATCTAATCTATTATTTCTATATTGATGAACCTCTCTAATTTCAACAATTTCAAACTTATTAAGTATTTTTATCAATTCTTCGTAATTAAAACATATATGAGGTACATCCATTTCATTTTCAGTCTTTGATAGAATGGTATTATCATCAAGTTTTGGATAATTAGATTCAGAATATAACCAACATTTTTTTGATAAGACATCAAAGAATATTTCTCCATTTTTATCTAAAATATCATATATCTTATCAAATAATTTTTTAAAACCTTCTAAATTAGTATGGCTTAATACATGATATGCATAGATTGAGTCAAAACTATTGTTTTTAAATGGCATATTTAACATATCACATTCTATAACAGGAAATTCTATATTTCTTTTCTTTTGCCAGTCTTTTAAATAATTGATAGCATAAGGTGTTATATCACAAGCAGTTACTTTAAAGCCATAATCATAAAATAACATAGAGTGTCTACCAACACCGCATCCTAAATCTAGAATTCTAGTCTTTCCATCTTTTTTCCAAATATTAGCAAAATAGAATGATTCCATAGAAGGAATTAACCATTCCTCATTCATATTTTTTTCCCAGTTCCAGGTTTTAGATATATCCATAAATATCACATCCTGCCTCAATTATAACAAAATAGATAATTAACATCTATATTTTTAATAAAAAATATGTTAAAATCTAAAAAGGTGATAAATTATGAAAATTGCATTACTTGGAAATGGTAATATCGGACGTCCAGTTTTTGATATTATTTATAACAAAGAAGGTAAGTTCTTTAAGGACAATAACATTGAAATTAAATATGTCTTAATTAAGAGTATGGATGAAGCTCCATTTGAAGCTCCATTTTTCACTACTGATTTTACAAAGATTGAAAATGATTCTGAAATAGAATTAGTATTTGAAATTATGGGTGCAAGAGTATCATATGATTTTATTAAAAGATGTATTTTAAAGCATAAAAGTATTATTACAGCAAATAAAGCAGTAATTGCTGATCATTTTACTGAGTTAGAAAATCTAGCAAAAGAAAATGGAGTTAAATTATTCTTTGAAGCTGCTGTAGGTGGTGGAATTCCTATTATTTCTACACTTCATAATAACAACGTTGTTAATAACGTTTATAGAATTGAAGGTATCGTTAATGGAACAACTAACTACATTATTACTTCAATGGAAAAAGATGGATTAACTTATGAAGCTGCTTTAAAGAAAGCTCAAAAGTTAGGATTTGCTGAAGCTGATCCTTCCGCAGATGTTTTAGGATATGATATGGTAAGAAAAATATCTATTCTATCTCAAATTGCTTATGGTTGTGAAGTTGACTATAATAAAGCATTTATTTATGGTATTACAAATATCACAAAAGAATTTATGAATGCCGCAAATAAAATTGGTAAAACATTAAAATATATTGCATCATCTGAAATTAAAGATGATAAAGTAGAAGTAATTGTTGAACCATGCTTAATCGATAGTGATGATATAGTTGCTAGTGTAAATTATGAATTTAATTTTATTAGATATTATGGAGATCATTCGCAAAAACAATTAGTATATGGTAAGGGCGCAGGTCCTGCTACAGCTAATTCATGCGTTAATGATTTAAGATTATATGTAGCTGGTTATGATCCATATATCGTTCCATATAGGGATATGGAAGTAGTTGGTAATAAATTAGCTCAAGGTGTTTATCTAATTGATTATAATGGTATATTTGATATGGATTTAGTAGATAAGGTTATTGATGGTTATTATCTAACAAAAGAAATAGATTATAACACATTTGAAAATTTATTACCTAATATTAAATTCTATGCAAAGGTTATCTAATTAAACGGCTTAACATAGCCGTTTTATAAACTTAAAGGAGGTTTATTTATGACTGTAAGAACACGTTTTGCTCCAAGCCCTACAGGATTCATGCATATAGGAAATTTAAGAACTGGTTTGTATGCATATTTATATGCAAAACAAAATAACGGAAAATTTATTTTAAGAATAGAAGATACAGATGTTGAACGTTATGTTGAAGGCGCTGTAGATTTAATATATAAGACATTAAAGGATTGCAAGATTCAAATAGATGAAGGTCCAAATGAGGGTGGAAACTATGGTCCTTATATACAAAGCGAAAGAAAAGGAATATATATGAAATATGCCTTAGAATTAGTTGAAAAAGGTGCAGCCTATTACTGTTTCTGTGATAAAGAAAGATTAGATTCTATTAAAGGTGAAAATGGTATTAAGCGTTATGATAAGCATTGTCTTCATCTATCAAAAGAAGAAATAGATGCTAATCTAAAAGCTGGAAAGCCATTTGTAATTAGACAAAATATGCCAACTGAAGGTGTATCTAGTTTCGTTGACTTATCATTTGGAGAAGTAAGTGTTCCAAATTCAGAACTTGAAGATCAAATCTTAATTAAGTCTGATGGAATGCCTACATATAATTTCGCAAATGTAATTGATGACCATCTTATGGGCATAACTCATGTAATTCGTGGTAATGAATATTTATCAAGTACTCCAAAGTATAACTTATTATATGATGCCTTTGGCTGGGATAGACCTGAATATATTCACTTAACTCCAGTAATGAAAGATGAAACAAGAAAATTATCAAAAAGATATGGTGATGCGAACTTTGAAGATTTCATTTCTAAAGGATATCTTCCAGAAGCTATCATCAACTATATAGCTTTAGTTGGTTGGTCTCCAAAAGGAACTCAAGAAAAGTTTAGTATGGATGAATTAATTGAAAACTTTAGTGTATCTGGTTTATCTAAGTCACCTGGTATATTTGATGAAAACAAGATGAAGTGGTTAAACGGAGAATATATTAAAGAATTAGAATTTGATAAATTTATGGAATTAGCTAAACCATATTTTGATAAATCAGCAATTGCTAATTTGTATGACTATAATAAGTTTGGACGCTTATTACAAAGTAGAATTGAAATATTCTCTGAAATTGCTGAAAAGGTCGAATTTATCACACATTTTGATAAATTTGATAACGAATTATATTTCAATAAAAAATTAAAAATTGATTATTTAAAAGCTAAAGATGTATTAGAAGTTATTATTCCTAAATTAGAAAAGATCGAATTTAGCGAAGATAACTTACATGAAGTAATTACTAAAACTGCAGAAGAAATGGAATTAAAGAGTGGAGTAGTTTATACAGTCTTAAGAATTGCCTTAACAGGTGTAGCTGTTACTCCAGGAGGATCTGTAGAACTTGCAGATATCTTAGGTAAAGATGAATCAATTAGAAGATTAAAATTAAGTTTGGAGTGGTTAAATGAAAGCAAGTAGAATGTTAATTTCAACATTAAAGGAAGTACCAAATGATGCTGTAATACCTAGTCATATTCTTTTAATTAGAAGTGGTATGATTAAAAAGATGAGTGCAGGTATTTATAATTATTTACCACTAGGATTACGTACTTTAAGAAAAGTTGAAAATATAATTAGAGAAGAAATGGATAAAGCAGGTGCAGAAGAAATATTATGTAGTTGTCTACAACCAAAAGAACTTTGGGAAGCAAGTGGTAGATGGTATAAATATGGTTCAGAACTTATGCGTATAAAAGATAGACATGATAGAGATTTCTGTCTAGCTCCTACAGCTGAAGAAGTATTTACTGATTTAACAAGTGTCCTTGTAAAATCATATAAACAATTACCTGTTATTCCATATCAAATCCAAACAAAATATAGGGATGAATTTAGACCTCGTTTTGGTTTAATGAGAAGTAGAGAATTCATTATGAAAGATGCTTATAGTTTTGATGTTGATACAGAAGGATTAGATAAATCATACGATTTAATGTATAAAACATATGAAAAGATTTTTGATAGATTCCATCTAAACTATAAGATAGTATTAGCTGATAGTGGTGCAATCGGTGGAAATGGATCTCATCAATTCATGGCTTTATCTAATACAGGTGAATCAGATATAATTTATTGTGACTGTGGTTATGCAGCTGATGCTGAAAAGGCAGAAAGCAAACCTATCGCACAAGAAAAAGAAGAATTTAAAAAATTAGAAGAAGTTCATACTCCTAACTTTAAGACTATTGAAGAAGTAGCTAACTATTTAAACATTAAGAAAGAAAATACAATTAAGGCTGTCGCATATCGTGATATGGAACATAATAAAACAATTATTTGTTTTGTTAGAGGAGATAGAGAAGTTAATGATATCAAAGTTATTAACGCTTTAAATACTTCTGAAGAATTATTACGTATGGCTACACCTGAAGAAATAGAAGAAATTGGCTCAGTAGAAGGATTTATGGGTCCTATTGGACTAAATAAAGATAATGTTATTATTGATAGTGAAATACCTCTAATGTATAATGCATTAGTTGGAGCTAATAAAAAAGATTACCATATTAAGAATGCTAACTTTAGTAGAGATTTTAACTTTGAAACTAAAGATATTAGATTAGTTAAAGAAGGAGATCTATGTCCTATTTGTGGTAAGCCAATGAAATCTGAAAGAGGCATTGAAGTTGGTCAAGTATTTAAACTTCAAACTAAATATAGTGAAGCAATGGGCTGTACTTTCTTAGATAAGAACGGTGCAACAAAACCAATGGTTATGGGATGCTATGGCATTGGTGTAACTAGAACAATGAGTGCAATTATTGAACAATACCATGATGAATTTGGTATTAAGTGGCCACTAAATGTAGCTCCATATCATGTAGTAATAGTTCCAGCAAAATATACTGATGAAGCACAAAAAGATTTAGCCGATAAGATGCATGATATTTTAAATGATTCTAAAGCAGAAGTTATCTTAGATGATAGAGATGCATCACTTGGCTTTAAGATGAAGGACTTTGAGTTAATAGGTATTCCTTATATTATAATTGTTGGACGTAGAGCAAATGAAGGAATTGTTGAACTAAAGGATAGATCAACAAATGAGAAGATTGAATTACCATATATGGATGCTATTAATAAAGTAATAGAGGCAGTTAAAAACATTTAATGGATAAAAAAAGGAAAAGAGTTAAAATAGCTCTAATAGTTTTAGTTACCATATTTGCTTTATTCTTATTTGGCTTTGGCTTATTTATGGTTATCTATAATTTTGATATTTATACTGTAGTATTTGGTGTAATATTAATTATAATCTCAGTATTAATAGGTGTTGGTGATGCTATACTTATTAAAAAATGGGAACCAAAAGATACTTTAGAAGTAACTTATGGTGATAATCCAGAAATAAAGAAACTAGAAGAAGAAATTGAAGAGATTAAAAGGAAGAATAACTTGTGATTCTTCCTTTTTTTATTATAATTTATTATAATATATATGTATTTTATTAAAAAAGAGGGGAAAAATATGAAAAGAATAAGCAAGTTATTAATGATAATACCTTTTATATTCTTGTTGTTTGGATGTAATAATACAACTACAAAAGCGACTACTACAGATGATACAACAATAACTACAGAAGAAAGAAAGTATATTATTGAGTTTGTAAATTATGATGGTACGCTTTTAAAGAGATATAACGGGTTAGAAAAAGATTCTTATCCATATTATGTTGGAGAAAATCCTTCTAAGCCATGTGCAGAAGAAGGCTATTATTATGATTTTGTTGGATGGGATAAACCAATTGATTACGTTAAAGAAGATGTAACATATACTGCACAATTTGAAAAAAAACCTATTAGATATAATATCACTTATGGAAATGCGTCTGCTGCAGATAATCCAAATCCCGAATATTATACAGTAGAAGATGGGACAATTCCTTTACAAGATGCCGTATCTAGAACTGGTCTTACTTTTAGCGGATGGAATTATAATGGATCAAGAGTTACATCAATTGATTGTAGTCTAATGCAAGATATTAAACTAGATGCTATTTGGGGTGGTGCTCCAGTCTCACATAGAGTAGATTTAAGTAAAAACATTGATGAAGCTGGAAGTATTACTGGTGAGGACATATATCAAAGCGGAACAAGCGTTACTATAGAAGCAACTACAAATCCAGGCTATGTATTTGATGGATGGTATTATAAAGGTAATGATAGTCTATTATCTAATAATCCAAAATATACATTTACAGTAGATAAAGATTATATTCTTGTTGCTAAATGGAAGTTAGCAGAACATAAAGTTAATATATCATCAGATGTATCAAGTATTAGTTATGAGGGAATAACTGATGGTAATGATTATTCTTATGGTAGTAAATTAAAACTAACACTTTCTAATATACCAAATGGAAAAGTCGCAAAAATGTCTATAAATGGACATATTATAGTTGGATTATCTTATTCATTTGTAATGCCAAATGAAGATGTAGAAATAAAAATTATTGGATTAGTTGATACTCCTTATACTAAAGTAAATAATAGCACATACTTATTTGGTACTTACCCACAATCTTTAGTAACAAATGAATCACTTATTGAAGGCCTTAACGGTTCTATTTCAATTCCAAAGATTATTGTAATTGATGATATAGATTATGTATATGAAACTGGAAATTATTATGAAATAATAGATGGTGAAAAGTATCTTATCGATAGTAATTATATAGTTATTGATGAAACTAAAATATTTGTTTATTATGATTGGAGTAAATGTAATTATAACGGACAATGTAATATGTGGTATTTAGATTTAGATGCTGATGAAAACGGCTTCTATGATTATAGGGCAGTATATTTTAGCGATTATTCTACTACATCTAAAACAATTCAAAATAATTATATAACTAATTCTATTTATTGGTTCAAATATGATTCAATAAAATGGAATGTATTAAATGATAATGAGGGAAAACTATTATTAGTTTCAGATTTATTATTAGATAATCAATGCTTCTTACCAGGCGAAAGTCACGATGGAGAAGAGTTTGAGCATAATGGTGGAACTGGATATGCTAATAATTATGAATTATCATATATTAGAAAATGGTTAAACGATGAATTCTATAAGGTAGCATTCTATGGATTAGATGAAAATATTGTTTCAGAAATATTAATTAATAATAGTAAAGAAACAACAATAAACGAATCAGAATATGCATGTAATGATACATTTGATAAAGTAAGTCTATTATCTTATCAAGATGTTAGTACATATTATTCTTCTGATAGCAATAGAATGGCTTACTCATCTGATTATGCAAAAGCAATGGGCTTATATGTTTATAGCAATAATTGTAGTAGTTGGTTAACTAGATCACCTAGAAGTAATAACACATATGATACATCTACAGTTATGTACAATGGCTTTTTAGTTGGCTCTCCTAATGATTCTGTATTTGGAGTTAGACCTATTATATATTTATTTGTATAAGAAAAAGAAATCGCTTATTTAAGCGATTCTTTTTTTATTGTTATTAAAGCTTCATTATTCTTATATTTTTCTTTTACGCTATAATTTAAATCTTTAATTTCATCAATTATTCTATTATATTCATCCATTCCACCATCGTGTGCTCTGTAAGAACATATGATAATTATTCCATTATCATTTAACATGTTATAACAATTTCTTATAGCTTTTTCCGGTGTATAATCTTGTGTCTTGATTTTTCTATTAGAACCTGGTAAGAATCCTAAATTGAAGATAATTAAATCTGGTTTAATATCATAATTTATTATATTATTAAAATCATCTACATATAAGTTAACATTATCTATATAATATAGTTTTTGTTTAGTACGCTTAATTGCTAATTCTTGTATATCAAAAGAATGAACTGTCTTAAAATGTTTAGACAAAAAGATTGTATCATGACCATTACCGCAAGTAGCATCAATTGCGACATTTTTATTTTTAAAATTCTTTATTGTTTTTCTAGCGTCTTTTACTATTTTAGAATATTTAATAGGCACTGGATCATAAGATGGCTTAAACAATCTATTACATTTCATTAAGCGTTTTGTAGTTAAAAATGAGGCATAGAAAAAATTATACCTTTGGTATGCTTGCTTTGCATATTCACTACATGTAGGTCTATGCCTACATCTATAATGCATTTCATCTGTTCTATTTTTTTGATAGGTTTCTATCAATTTAACGATGTGCTTATTTCTCATAATTCTTACCTCAAAAATATTATATCATTTTTTGTTTATATAATTGAATATTTTTGTTTTTAATAATATAATTATTATAACATATTACGACAGGAGGAATTAAATATGGAATTAGAATTTTATAAGTGTAATCACTGCGGACAAATAATTAAGAAGGTAGTAGACTCAGGAGTACCTGTAGTATGTTGCGGAAGTAAGATGGAAAAATTAACTCCAAATACAACTGATGCAGCAAAAGAAAAGCATGTACCAATGATAGAAGTTAATGATAATATCGTTAGAGTATGTGTAGGAAGTGTTGAACATCCTATGACTGAAGCTCATTTAATTGAATGGATTATTTTACTAACTGATAAAGGAAGCTATAAATATAATTTCAAAGCAAATGATAAACCTGAATGTAAATTTATATTAAGAAAAGACGAAAAAGTTATTCATGCATATGCATATTGTAACTTACATGGTCTATGGATGGCATAATTATGGAAATAAGAAATAATATTTTTTATGTTGGTGTTAATGATCATAATATAGATTTGTTTGAAGGACAATACATGGTAGAAAATGGAATGGCTTATAATTCATATATTATTATGGATAAGAAAATAGCTATCATGGATACTGTAGATAAGAATTTTACTCATGAATGGTTAGATAATATTGCTAATACATTAAATGGTAAAAAACCAGATTATCTTATTGTTCAACATATGGAACCAGATCATTCAGCAAATATTAAACATTTTCTAGATGCTTATCCTAATACAACAGTAGTAGGAAACGATAAAACATTTAATATGATGCAAAACTTCTTTGGAAGTGATATTGCAAAGAAAAGATTAGTAGTTAAAAATAATGATACATTAAATCTTGGAACTCATGAATTAACATTTGTTTTTGCACCAATGGTACATTGGCCAGAGGTAATGGTAACTTATGATATTTACGCTAAAACATTATTTTCTGCAGATGGCTTTGGTAAGTTTGGTGCATTAGATGTTGATGAAGAATGGGACTGCGAAGCTAGACGTTATTATTTTGGAATTGTAGGAAAATACGGAGCACAAGTTCAAAATCTTCTAAAGATTGCAAAAACGCTAGATATAGAGGTTATTTGTCCATTGCATGGCCCAATTTTAAAAGAAAATTTATCTCATTATATTAACCTTTATGACATATGGAGTAGTTATGGAGTAGAAACTGATGGAGTATTTATTGCATACACTTCAGTATATGGAAACACTAAAAAAGCTGCTGAATTATTAGCCGAAAAATTAAAAGAAAAAGGATGCCCTAAAGTTGCTATATCTGATTTAGCAAGAAGTGATATGGCAGAGAATGTAGAAGATGCATTTAGATATGGTAAGATTGTTCTTGCAACAACAACATATAATGCAGAAATATTCCCATTCATGAATGAATTTATTAATCATTTAGTTGAAAGAAATTATCAAAATAGAACTATAGGTATTATAGAAAATGGTTCATGGGCTCCTATGGCTAAAAAAGTTATATTATCTAAGTTAGAAAAATGCAAGAACATTACTTATTTAGAAAACAGCTTAACTATTAAATCAAGTTTAACAAAAGAAAATAAAGAAACTATTGATTTAATGGCTAATGAATTATGCAAAGATTATATTGCTAAAAACGATGATTTAGCTAATAAACATGATTTGTCTGCATTATTCAAAATTGGTTATGGGTTATATGTAATTACTTCTAATGATTCAAAGAAAGATAACGGCTTCATTTGTAATACAGTTAGCCAAGTTACAAATAATCCAAACAGAATAGCTGTAGCTATAAATAAAGAGAATTATTCACATCATATAATTAAACAAAGTGGTATTATGAATGTCAATGTTTTAAGTGTGGATGCACCATTTAGTGTATTTGAGAAATATGGCTTTGTTAGTGGAAGATCCAAAGATAAGTTTGAAGGAGAAACAATGCCAAAATCAGATAATGGTTTAGTTTATTTAGACAAATATATTAACTCATTTATGTCACTAAAAGT
>CAMVDS010000026.1 GCA_947166335.1 uncultured Mollicutes bacterium | reverse complement strand
AAGCTCTTAAGAACCAATCTCCATCAAATGCATATTTCATAACATTTTCTTTCATTTTATCAATTTCAGCTTGAGCTTTAGCTGCTTCAGCATCTTTTCCTAGATGCTTTAGAATAGCAACATAGTTAGGTCCAGTATAAGTGAATAGAGTAGCTACAAAGATTGATTCAGCAATCTTAGAATATCCACCTTCATTTTTAAACTTAGGGTTTGTATAAGTTTGGAATGATTCACCTGGTGTATCTGAATAACATGATAAGTTGATACAATCGTTCCAGTCAGCACGCATTGCTAGAGGAAGACCATGAGGTCCTAAATTATTAACGATATGGTAGAATGATACATCTAAGTGCTTTAACATTGTTTCAGCAACGCTCATATCATTGTCATAAGGTACCATTTCATCTAGAATTGACCAATCTCCAGTTTCTTTGATATATGCAGAAACTGATAAAATCATCCATAGTGGGTCATCAGAGAAGTCTCCACCGATATCGGCATTACCTTTCTTAGTAAGTGGTTGATATTGATGGTAGCATCCACCATCTTTAAGTTGAGTAGAAGCTATATCGATAATTCTTTCTCTTGCTCTATCAGGAATTTGATGTACGAATCCTAGAATATCTTGGTTAGAATCTCTAAATCCCATACCTCTACCTATACCTGATTCGAAGTAAGAAGCAGAACGTGATAAGTTAAATGTAACCATACATTGATATTGGTTCCAAATATTAACCATTCTATCTACCTTATCATTTGGAGTAGTTACAGATAGAATGCCTAATAATTTATCCCAAGTAGCCTTTAATTCAGCTAATCCTTCTTGAACTTTTTCAGGTGTATTGAATTTTTCAATCATCTTTTCAGCTTTAACTTTGTTAATAGTCTTTCCATCAGCTTCAAATTTTTCAGCTTGAGGCATTTCTACATAACCTAAGATAAATACTAAAGTCTTAGTTTCACCTGCTTTTAATGTAATTTCTTTGTAATGAGAAGCAATTGGAGACCAACCATCAGCAAATGAATTAGTTGCTTTACCATCTAATACAGCTTGAGGGTTGTTAAAACCATTATATAGACCAATAAATGCATCTCTATCAGTATCATAACCATCAATAGTATCATTTACTGAATAGAAGGCATAATGATTTCTTCTATCTCTATATTCTGTTTTATGATAGATAACTGATCCTTTAACTTCAACTCTACCAGTTGAGAAGTTTCTTTGGAAGTTTGTACAGTCATCTTGAGCATCCCATAAGCACCATTCTACGAATGAGAATAACTTAAATGATTTTTCTTTAGAAGATTCATTTGTTAAAACTACTTGTTGAACTTCACCATCATAATTTTGTGGCACAAAGAAAGTAACTTCAGCTTTTAAGCCATCTTTCTTACCAGTGATAATAGTGTAGCCCATACCATGACGGCATTCGTAAGAATCTAATTCAGTTTTAACTGGAGACCAACCTGGATTCCAAACTGTACCATTATCGTTAATATAGAAATAACGTCCACCCATATCAATTGGGACATTGTTATAACGATAACGAGTGATTCTACGAAGACGCGCATCTTTATAGAAACAATAACCTCCAGCAGTGTTAGAGATTAGAGAGAAGAACCCTTGTGTTCCTAGATAGTTAATCCATGGGTAAGGTGTTCTAGGTGTTGTGATAACGTATTCACGTCTTGCATCATCAAAATAACCAAATTTCATATTTCATCCTCACTTTATTTATTATATTTGACTCGATGTCTAATTGAAATTATAATCTAAAAGTAAACTAAAAGCAATAATTTTTAGATATTATTAATATAATTAATACTTTAAAATGTAAAAATCTATTAAATATAAAGAATTTCTTAAAAAAATCTAAAGAAAATGTAAAATTTTTGCACAAAAATGTTGACTTACTAATTAATAGTTGCTATAATATGTTTGACAAAGTGTTAAAAGCGCTTTCGTTAAACAAAAACTAATATTTGAAAAAAGAAAAGGAGATTGAAAAAAATGAAAAAAACTATTAGTGGTGTTTTATTAGCATTAACTGCTGTATTCGCTTTAGCTGGATGCGGTAAATCAAGTTCTAAAGGAACAATTTCTTTCTATTGCTGGAATGATGAATTCAAAACTAGATTAAATGAATTATATCCAGAAGTAAAATCTAAGAGTGGTTCAAAAACTACTTTAAAGAATGGTGTTGTTATTAACTGGGTACAATCACCTAACCAATCTGCAGTATATCAAAACTCTCTAGACGTTGCTCTACAAAATGACTTAGTTGATATGTTCTGCTTCGAAGCTGACTATGCAACTAAATATGTTAAGTCAGATTATGTAGCTGATATGGGTGCTCTAGGAATTGATCAAAAGAATCAATACAAGTACACTAAAGATATCGTTACAAACGGTGGTAAACTTGTAGGTTCTTCATGGCAAGCTACTCCAGGTATCATCGCTTATGATACTGCAGTTGCTAAAGTTGTTTACGGTGACAGTGTATCATTAGATGATATGGATAAGAAATTATCTAAAGATTATGATACTTTCAAGGCTACTGCTGCTGAAGTAAAGGCTAAAGGTAAAACTATGATGATCGGTACTGATGACTGGTTCAGAACTTACCAAAATAACTTATCTGCAAAGATGTTTGAAAACGGAAAAATCACATTAGATAAGCAATTATTCCAATGGATAAAGGATACTAAAGATTTCGCTGACAATGGATACTTATATTCTGTAGCTGATGGTTATGGTCTATGGGGTGAAGCTTGGGGTCAAGCACAAGGTAAGAAAGAAGCTCTTTGCGTATTCTCATGTCCATGGTTCACAGATTTCTGTTTAACAGGAAATGTTCAACCAGAACATAAAGAAGACGGAAAATATACAGATCTAGGATTCAAGGCTGTTAAGGGTTATAAATCTTGGTTCTGGGGTGGAACTTGGCTAACTGCTACTAAGAAGGCTGCTGAAGATGAAAACATTAAAGCATCAGTTAAAGACATTATCGCTAAGATGACAACTGATTCTGATATTCTAAAGAAATTAGCTATTAAGTATGGTGATTTCACAAACGATAAACCTGCTATGGATGCTCTTGCTAAATCTGATGAAGGTAACTCAGTATTATTTGGTGGACAAAACGTTACAGCTATCTACGCTGCAGCAGTTGAAGCAGCTGACCTTTCTAAGGCTTCTGATTATGACCAACAAATTTGTGAAAATATCCAAAACTCATTCAGAGCTTACTTCCGTGATGGTGCTGATCATAAGACAGCTGAAGTTTGCTTAACAGCTTACATTAAGGCTCTTAACGAAGCTACTGGTCTAAACAAGAAAGAAACTGATAATAATATCGTATTAGCTTCTGGTATTACAGTTGAAGGCGACACTATTACAATTGCTTAATATTCACTATAAATATTAGTTGATTAAAACTTAATAAACATATATATTATGGGGGAAACCATACACTGGTTTCTCCTATAATTATATAAAAAAACAAAAAAATTTTTTTAAAAGAGGTATTTTATGGCAGGTAGAATTAAGAAAAGAAAAACATTAAGCTATGCTAAATGGGGCTATCTATTCATTTTACCTTTCTTCATTGTCTATGCTATTTTCCAATTATATCCAATGATTACTACATTTGTTTACGCCTTCCAAGACGTTACAAAAGTAGGAGTTGGTATTGTTAATAATGGATGGAATAATTTTGGAAACTTTAATTATTTGTTTAAAGTTCAAAATAATGACTGGCTAAAATTCTTTGGCCAAACAATGTTGATGCAATTTATGGGATTCATTCCTCAGTTAATAGTTTCATTAGTATTAGCTGTATGGTTTACTGATAGTAGACTAAAATTAAAAGGTGCCGGATTCTTTAAGGCTGTTATTTATATGCCTAACTTAATAATGGCTACTGCGATGGCACAATTATTTGCATCTATGTTCCAACCATCAGGTCCTCTTGGTGGCCTATTCTATCCAGGAACTCAAGTGTCTTTCTTTAATGAAAGTCAAAAATGGGCTCAACGCTGGGTAGTTGCATTAATTAACTTTACAATGTGGTTTGGAAATACTACAATTCTTCTAATGGCTGGTGTTATGGGAATCGATGACTCTATCTTCGAAGCAGCAACAATCGATGGTGCTGGTCCAATTAGAACATTCAAGGACATTACTATGCCTTTGTTAATGCCAATTTTCATTTATGTATTCTTAACATCTTTAATTGGTGGTATACAAATGTTCGATATTCCTGCAAACCTAATTCCTAACTCAACAACAGGTGGATCTGGATATCAAATTATGACAATCATTATGTATTTGAACAGATTCCTTGGTTCAACTAAGAATTATGGTGCTGCCGGTGCACTTTCAATTTTATTATTTGTGTTAACAGCAGTTCTAAGCTTTGCAGTATTCAAGACAACTTCAACAGATATGTCTGCAGCTAAAGCTAAGAGAAAGGCTAAACAAAGAGCAAAGAAGGTGAATGCATAATGTATAGAGGTGAAAATAAAGGTATTTTCTGGAGTAAAACATATATGCTAACTAGAAAGATATTTGTTTATACAATATTAATTCTTTTATCATTTTTATGTTTATTTACTCTTTATGTATTAATTATTAACTCATCAAGATCAAGTGCTAGAATTAGACTTGGATTCTCTGCTATTCCTGGTGGAAATTTCATCAATAACTTAAGAAAAGTATTCTTTGATGTTGGTGGAGGTGTAAGCTTTATTTCTAGATATAATACTAATTTCTTGCAAGCTATGGGAAATAGTGCATTTGTAGCTATTTGTGCTACTGCATGTTCTGTATATTTCTCAACAGTTATTGCTTATGGTATTCATATGTATAGATTTAAACTTAGAAATGCAGCATTTACATTTATTCTTGTTGTAATGATGATACCTACACAAGTATCAACTACTGGTTTTATTTCAATGTGTTATAAATTAAATTGGATTGATCATTTCTTCCCATTAATTTTACCTTCAATTGCAGCTCCAGTTACATTCTTCTATATTAAGCAATATATGGAATCTGTATTACCATTTGAAATGGTAGAAGCTGCCAGAGTTGATGGTGCGGGAGAATTAAGAATCTTCCATCAAATTGTATTACCAGTAATGAAACCTGCTCTTGCAGTTCAAATTATCTTTGCATTCGTTGCAAGTTGGAACAACTATTTTATTCCACAATTAGTATTAGTTACTGATTCAAGTAAAAAGACACTTCCAATTGTAATTTCAACACTTTATTCAGCAAGTAACGGTGCTCTAGACTTTGGTCTAATCTACATGGCTATTTTCTTAGCTATCGTACCATTAGCAATTGTATACTTCGTATTCTCAAGATACATTATGAAGGGTCTAACACTTGGTGCTGTAAAGGGCTAAAATTTAAAATTAGATACAGGATGCCACCTGTATCTTTTTTTATGCATAAAAAAAATAACAAAGGCACCTAATTTTTGTGCCTTTGTTATTTATCAATTAATTCAATTGATTTGGTCAATACATCACGATAGTTAAAAGTAACGAGTTTGTTTTTAAGTCTAGTATTATTTAGTTCGATAATAAAAAGATTATCATAAACTTCCTTGACTTTCCCCTCGTATTGTACAGGAATCGTTCTATGAGAAATCTTTTGCTTAACAACAATATCTTTATTAATTCTCTCTGTGATATATTCTTTAATCTCTAGCAGAGTCATTTTATCACCTTTCTAGACATTGCAGCTACACATGTTGAATAAAACTTGCCTAAATATATTATATCACATTTTTGCTTATTTTCCTAATTCTTTTTTTTGACAAAAAAATAAACGGTATTTTATAATACCGTTTTTATTTTATATTTTTTTAAAATTTTTAAGCTTTAACATATTATATATAGTGTATGTGCCGCTTTTTTTAATAGTCTCTATATCATCTATATCTTCATATAACCAAGCACCTGATTCAAGACGCTTTTTTTGGATATTTTTAAGGTTTTTATTGATTAGAGGAATTAGTTCATCAGTTACTAATAAATCATTATTTATAAGCTCTAAAGGCTCTATATCAGCAGTTTCACAAACATTTAATAAATCTTTTTTAAGCTTATCAATAATTACAGGATTCTTAGTTGCATCAGCATACATTATATAGCTTTTAAATGTATCTAAATCTTTTGATGAATAATTTCTAATTACTTCATCATTAAGCTCTAAACATTTCTTATAATTTCCTTTATTCTTATCTAATAATTTTAAACCTGCCCCAACAATTCCAGCACAATAAGGAGTAGAAGTAAAATTATTTTGGAATAAATAATTAAAACAATTTTCTATTATTTCATCACTATCTTCTAAATCATAATCAAAATCAATTAAGATTTTTAAGGCATAATAAGATTCAAAAACAGTAGAACCTAATTTATTATAATAAAGTTGATTTCCAAATCCACCATCCTCAGATAGATAAAGTGTTAGACTTGTTAGTAAATCTTCTTTATCACCATAAAATAAGGCATTAAACATAGTTATTTCTAAGTCCCTACCTTTTGAATAAATCCAATTTTTACATTTTTCCATATTTATACCTATTTTACAAAATGATTATAGATTGTATTAATTGTCTTTTCAAAATCGCTGTTTAATACACCAACAATAATTGTTAATTCTCTTGCGCCTTGAGCAATCATCTTAATATTGATTCCATTTTGTCCTAAAACACCGAAGATTTGTCCAGAAATACCTGGCTTAGAAGCCATATTTCTACCTACAACAGCAATTAAAGCAATTCCATCATCAATTTCAACTGTACAATTCTTGATTGTTGTATTTAAATCATGAATTAAATCATAAATACATTTTTCAACATCACTAGATGCAACAACAACTGAGAAGTTATCAATTCCTGTTGGAACGTGTTCAACACTAATATTGTATTTAGCGAATACATCTAGAGCATCTCTAATAACACCAACTTGATCAGAAATATGATCTTTATGAATTGTAAAAGATGTGAAATCTTTTCTACCAGCAATACCAGTGATGATTTGAGTCTTATCAGTACAATTTTCCATAATAATTGTTCCTGGATCATCAGCAGCATTTGTATTTAAAATGTTGATTGGAATATTAGCTTGTTGAACTGGGAATACTGTTTCTTGATGTAGTACACTAGCACCCATGTAAGATAATTCTCTAAGTTCGTTATAAGTGATTTGATTAATTCCCTTAGGATTCTTAACAATTCTAGGGTCAGCCATTAAAACACCACTAACATCTGTCCAGTTTTCATACTTAGAAGCATCAATAGCAGCAGCAAGTAGTGAACCAGTAATATCAGAACCACCACGGGAAAGTAATTTAATATTTCCATCAGGAAGTGATCCATAGAATCCTGGAACAATAATCTTACCATATTTTTCATAAGCTTCCTTAGTTGCTTCTTTAATTTTTGGCATATTGAATGAACCATCATAATTAAAGAAAATTAAATCTTTTGCATCAACAAATGTATATCCTAGATATTCACTCATTAATTTTGCTGTAATATATTCACCACGACTTACTAAGAAATCTTGATTTGTATTTTTATTTAATGTAGCTTTTAAATCATTTAATTCCTTTTCTAAATCAAAAGATAAATTTAATTCATTCTTAATATCAAAGAATCTATCTTCAATCATCTTCATAACATTTGTATATGAAACTTGATATTTTAAATGAGCATGTAATAAGAATAACAAATCAGTAAGCTTAGTATCTTCACTATTTCTCTTACCAGCAGCAGATACTACAACAATTTTTCTATCCTTATTCGCATTAACAATGTTTTTTACTTTTTGGAATTGTCCAGCATTTGCCATACTAGAACCACCAAATTTAACAACTACAACCATTTTAACACCTTTCTTTCTAACACTAGTTAGTATAACATTTTTATTATGAAATAAAAAGTATTTTTTTTATTTTTTTATTTTTGTTTAAAATAAAACAATAAATTGATATAATAGAAGTTGGTGAAATTATGAATTACGTAGAATTTGAAGCAAAAAATAGAATAGTTAATGATGACCTATTAAATAAGATTCTAAATTACAATAATATATACGATTTAGATTTGTTAAACAAAACAAATTATCCTTACGACTATAAAGATATAAATGAGTTCATCAAAACAATTGATAGATACAATAATATTACAATTATTGGTGATTATGATTGCGATGGAATTTGTGCAACAGCAATAATGTATTTATTCTTAAAACGTCTTGGAAAAGAAGTATATTATATTATTGGTAACAGAACAATTGATGGTTATGGCATTAATTCTAATTTAATAAATCATGCTATAGAAAATAATTCAAAACTGATTATTACAGTTGATAATGGTATAAATGCTATGGAAGAAGTTGAATATGCTAAAAGCAATGGGCTTGAAGTAATTGTAACTGATCACCACTTATCAAGCGGAGAATTTCCAGATTGCTTATGCTTTAATCCACATTATGAAGATGGTATTAAATTTAAGGATGTGTGTGGAGCATTTGTAGCATTTTCTTTAGTACATTCTTATTTTAGGCATAAGAACTCTGTAGATAAATCGTTTTTAACTAATCTATATGAATTATCTGCCCTTGCTACAATCGCAGATGTTATGCCTTTATATGACATAAATAGAATTATAGTAAGTAATCTAGTTAAGAGCATAAACTATAACAAAATTAATAATAAAGGTATTAAAATGCTTGTATCTAGAATGAATAAAACAACTAACCCTATTACAGCAATGGATTTATCATTTTTCATTGTTCCAATCATCAATGCATCAGGTAGATTAGATGATGCAGGATTTGTTGTTAATTTATTCACAGGAAATGAATCAAAGGAATTAATTGATGAAATAATAAGTATTAACGAAAAGAGGAAAAACCTCACAAATGAGGCTTTTTCTAATATTAGATTAGACCTTAGTGAAAACATTTATGTATGCCTTATAGAAAACATAAATGAAGGACTTTTAGGTATCCTTAGTGGTAAGATTTTAAATCAAACTAAAAAGCCTACATTTGTTTTTACCACTACAAATGATTTAATAAAAGGTTCCGGTAGATCACTAGAAAACTTTGATTTACATCAAAATATTAGTTCAATGGATATCGATTTTAATAGTTTTGGTGGACATAAAAGAGCTGTAGGCGTTTCATTCTCATCAAAAGAAGAATTCTATAAATTTAAAAAAGAAGTTCAAATGTTTAATGTTCCTGAACCAGTTACTTATTATATTAAATATGAATATAAATCATTTAATGATGTATATAAAACAATAAGAAACTTAGAACCAATAGGTGAAGGATTAAAAATACCTTATTTTTACATATGTAGTGAAATAAAGGATATAAAAATAATTAATGAAAAGCATACATCGTTTAGAGTATTTATTAATAACAAATTTGAAAGATTTATAGTATATAACACTATACTAGAAAGTGGACTATATAACATTTTATTTGAAATAAAAAATACAGCTTTTGGTCTACAAGGAAATGTTTATAAAATTGCTAGAGTAAGCGATTAATTAGAGGTGATATTATGAAATTAAATATAGTTTTATATCAACCAGAAATACCAGAAAATACTGCAAATATAATGCGTACATGTGCCGCAGCAAACTTTAAATTACATTTAATTGAACCACTTGGCTTCGCCTTAAGTAGTTCAAAGTTTAAAAGATCATCTGCCAATAATTTAGATAACGTTAATTATGAAAGATATATTAACTGGGAAGATTTTAAAGAAAAAAATAATGGAGAATATTTTTATATGACAAGATACGGGAAAAAAGCACCATCTTCATTCGATTTTAAAGCAATCGATAAAGATATCTATTTAATCTTTGGTAGAGAATCAACAGGAATACCTTATGATTTATTAGCTAAAAACTTGGATAGATGTTTTAGACTTCCTATGAATAGTAATGTTAGAGCTTTAAATGTTAGTAATTGTGTAGCAATATGTGCATATGAAGTTTTAAGGCAATTGGATTACCCAAATCTATCAAGAGTAGAACCTGATAATTTTAAAGGTGAAGATTTCCTATTAAATTATAAAAAATAATTCTTGACATCATCATATTATTGTAGTATCATAATATGTGGATGTTGCGGGCGTAGTTTAATGGTAGAACCTCAGCCCTCCAAGCTGATTGTGTGAGTTCGATTCTCATCGCCCGCTCCAATAAAAATCATTACACCAAATGTGGTGTATTTTTTTTGCCAAAAAATTAATATTTTTATTGACTTTAGATATAAGGAGGGTATAATATAATTTGGAAATGATTTTCAAATTAGAGGTGATAATGTGAGAAAATCAAATTATAACACTAATCAAAAAGAATCAATAAAAGAGGCTATAAAAGACTTTTCTGATGGTTTTACTATTAAAGAATTAAAAGATTTCTTAGATAGTAAAAATATTAAAGTAGGACTAACTACAATATATAGAATTACATCAAAACTAGAAGATGAAATGGTCTTAAAGAAGTATTATGATGAGGATAATATAGCTCATTATAAATATGTTAAAGATTGTATTAGCGAGAATCATTTTTATTTAAAATGTGTTAAATGCAATAAAATAATGCATGTCGATTGTAACTGTATTAATGAATTTCAATCACACATTTATAAACAGCATAAATTCTTGCTTGATGCTAAAAACATCATTTTAGAAGGTTTATGTAGTAATTGTAATAGTTTTTTTTAGGGGGATGAATTATGAAAAAAATATTAAGCTTGTTTTTAGGAATTGCTTTAATGCTTGCTTTAGCAGCATGCGGTAGCAATAAAAAGGTTGATATAGTTTCAACTTGTTTTGCAGGATATGATTTTTCAAAACAAATTGCAAAAAGTAAATTAAGTAGTGATATGTTACTTAAACCTGGTGAAGAACTACATGATTATTCACCAACAGTTGGTGATATAGAAAAAGTTTTAGAATCTAAAATTTTTATCTATATTGGTGGTGAATCTGATAGCGAGTTTGTAGAGCATGATATTCTACCAGAAATCAATAAAGATAAGACAATAGTTATCAATATGATGGATGTTGTAAAAAATGGTGGTAAAACATATGAAGAAGAAGATCCTGAATCTTATGCTGATGATGATGAACATGAAGAAGAGGAAGAAGAATATGATGAACATGTTTGGAACTCTATAACTAATGCAAAACTTATTAGTAAGGCAATAAGTGATGCAATAATTAAAACAGATAAAAACAATAAAGAATTTTATGAAAAAAACACTAATGATTACATTGAAAGTTTAACTAAAATAGATAATAGTATAAAAAAAGTAATAGCTGATAGTAGTAAAAATTTAATTATTTTTGCAGATAGATTTCCTCTATTATATTTTGTTAAAGAATATAATTTAGAATATGATGCAGCATTCAAGGGGTGCGACACATCAAAGGAAGCTAATCCAAAGACTATAGAATCATTAACTAAGAAAATAATAGATAATGATATAAATGTTATATTTGTTATTGAACTAAGTGAAGCAAAGATTGCTAATACAATTGTTGATGAATGTAAGAAAAGTGGTAAAAATGTCCAAATAAAGACATTTTACACAATGCACAATGTTAGTAAGAACGATTACGAAGGTAATGTATCATACATAGATTTTATGATTCAAAATATAGCAAATTTAAAAGAAGCACTAAAATAAGGAAGTGATATTATGCTTTTTGAGGTAAAGAATTTAACCTTAGGATATGAA
>CAMVDS010000025.1 GCA_947166335.1 uncultured Mollicutes bacterium | reverse complement strand
GGATGTGCTTTTTTTAGAAAACATTTTCAAAATTATTAAAATAATTTTAGTGATATAATAATTATAGAAAGGATGCGAGATAATGGCAACTAAAGATTTAAGTGTTGGAAATCCTTGGAAAATAATCCTATTATTTTCATTACCAATGATTTTATCCGTAACACTACAACAAGTCTATAATTTAGCTGATTCTATGATTGCTGGACGTATCATAGGAAATGATGCTTTAGGAGCTATTAGTGCATCATATCCTATTACGATGATTTATCTAGGACTGGCTACAGGATCAGGTGTAGGTACGGGAGTAGTAGTATCTAGGTTCTTTGGAATGAAAAAGATGAAAGAAGTAAAGACAGGTATTTATACATCAATTATTACTTTTGGACTTTTAGCAATATTACTTGCACTTATAGGCTCATTTATAGCTAGACCATTACTTAAAGCAACAAGCGTTGCTCCAAGTATTCTAGATGATGCTAGTACATATTTAATTTTCTATAGTGTAGGAATGGTATTCTTGTTCCTATACAATGTTACAACTTATATATTCCAAGCACTCGGTAATTCAAAAACTCCACTATTCTTTTTGATATTTTCAACAGCTCTAAATATCATTTTAGATATTGTATTTGCAGTCAATCATATGGGTGTTTTTGGTATAGCTTTAGCAACTTTCATAGCCCAAGGAATTGCCTCTGTTGCGGCATTATCTTGGCTTTTGATATCTCTAAGAAAAATAGAAAGCGAAAAGCCAGATATCTATTCATTTGCTTTAATAAAAAGCATATTATTAATAGCAATTCCATCAATGATTCAATCATCAATTGTTGCTATTGGTGGTGTTATTGTTCAAAGAGAAATTAATACTTATGGAGATGCCGTAACTACTGGTTATGGAGCAGCTTATAAGATTTGTTATATCATTATAAATATTTTATTCACAATGTCTAATGCCTTATCAAGTTATACATCTCAAAATATTGGGGCAGGAAGAATGGATAGAGTAAAACCTGGTTTAAGAGCAACATTTGTTATGAATTTAATTATTGCTTTAGTATCTACTGCAATATTTATTCCGTTATCTGGAATTTTAGTTAACCTATTTCTAGATAAGAATGCTCAAAATGTTTCAGGAGATTTAGATTATATTGTTAGTGTTGGATCTAAATTTTTAATTATTGTTTCATCATTCTATGTTCTTGCAGCTATTAAATTATCATTTGATGGTGTTCTAAAAGGCGCAGGTGATATGAGAGGATTTATGATAGGTACATTTGTTGATTTATTCGCGAGAGTAGGATTCACATATATACTATCTAGAACAATAGGTCTAGAAGGTATTTGGTGGTCTTGGCCAATAGGTTGGTTACTCGGCGGAGCACTCGTATTAATATTCTACTTAATTGGTAGATGGAAAAAGATTAATGAAGGAGAACCTATTATATAAGATGTCTGTTAGACATCTTTTTTCTTTATATATTTAATAAAATATAGTATAATAGATATGTTAAGGGGTTGATTTTATGATTAGTGTAAAAGACGTACATTTTTCATATAATAAAGAGACACACGCTATTAGAGGCGTTTCTTTTGACATCCCTAAAGGTGAGTGGGTTAGTATAATAGGTCATAATGGTAGTGGTAAATCAACACTATCAAAACTATTAAACGGCTTAATAAGGGCAAATAAAGGCTCTATTTCAATAGATGGATTAGATATAAATGATGATAATTTAAATGCTATAAGAAAAAAGGTTGGAATAGTATTTCAAAACCCAGATAATCAGTTCATTGGTGTTACAGTAAAACATGATATTGCTTTTGGGTTAGAGAATAGACAAATAGAAAGAAGCAAGATGAACGAACTAATAGATGAATATTCTAAGAAAGTTGAAATGGAAAAATTCTTAAGTGCTGAACCATCTAAATTATCTGGTGGACAGAAACAAAGAGTTGCTATCGCAGGTGTTTTAGCTACTAATCCAGAAATAATAATATTTGATGAAGCTACTTCAATGCTTGATCCAGAAGGTGTAAATGATATAACTAGTTTAATTGAGTCTTTAAAAGGTGAAAAAACTATAATAACAATTACTCATGATCTTGATCTAGCAAAAAAAAGCGATAGAGTACTAGTTTTAAATGAAGGACATCTAGTTAGTGATGATACGCCAGATGAGACATTTAAAAAGATAGATTTACTTAAAGAAGCTAAACTTGATATACCATTTAACCTAAAGGTATATAATGAAGCTTTAACTAACGAAAAAATTAATAATAAGAAGGAGTTGATGGATGTATTATGGGAATTAAGTTTGAAAAAGTAACACATACATTCAGAAATCCTGATGGAAGATCTAAATTTATTGCTATGGAAGATATAGATTTAAATATTGAATCTAAAAATGAATTCATTGCTGTATGTGGTCATACAGGTAGCGGTAAATCTACATTAATCCAACATATGAATGCTCTACTTTTTCCTACAACAGGAAAACTAGAAATATTTGATAGAATAATTAAGCCAAAGAAAAACAGAAAGCTTAATGAGATTAGAAAGAGAGTTGGATTAGTATTCCAATTTCCTGAATATCAATTATTTGATGAAACAGTATTAAAGGATGTTATGTTTGGTCCTATTAACTTTGGACTTAAAAAAGAAGAAGCAAAAGAAAAAGCTATAAAAGCTTTAGAAATGGTTGATTTTGACCCTAAATTATATAATCAATCACCATTTAGATTATCAGGCGGTCAAATGAAAAAAGCCTCAATTGCGGGAATTCTAGCACTTGAGCCTGAAATAATAATTCTTGATGAACCTACTAGAGGATTAGATCCAAAATCTAGTTTAGAGGTTATGGAATTATTTGATAAGATTCATAAAGAAACTAATAAAACAATAATTATTATTACTCATGATATGGATATTGTAAGTAAATACGCTAAAAGAGTAGTAGTATTAAATGAAGGTAAGATAGTATTTGATGGACCAAAGGATAAATTGTTTATTGATCCTAACTTTGATACTTTCCACCTTGACTATCCAGCAAGTATGAAACTTGCTAAAGAAATAAATAAGAAGCTTAATTTAAATATTAAAGAAGATGTATTTACATTGGAGGACTTAATACTTGAATTAGAAAGGATATAAGAATGGATAATATTATAATTGGACAATACATTCCAGGTAAAAGTCTAATACATAGATTAGACCCTAGAATGAAAATTTCCATTTTAATAATTATGATAGTGGCTTTATTTGTTGCACATACAATAATTGAAGAAGCCATTCTTTTAGTATTCATTTTATTTCTAATTATTACTTCTAGAATACCTATCTTAAAGGTTTTAAAAGGATTAAAGGCCATACTATTTTTAGTATGCTTTACCGCAATACTTCAGTTAGGTAACGTAAGAACGGGCGAATTTGTTGTTAAAGATATATTTATGTATATGTCTTTATATAACTTACTTATAGCAATTGCTCTAATATTTATCTATTTCTTCACAAGGAAATTTATACCGTTTAGATTCATATATTTGCTTTTGTTATGCGCTTTATCGTTTGTTTTACAATATTATTTTACTACTGGACCATTATTATTTAAGTATGAAATAAGTTTTACAAATGATGGTTTAATTAGAGTAGGTTTTATCGTACTTAGATTACTTAATTTAGTATTATTATCAAGCTTACTTACATTTACTACATCACCTATGGATTTAAAAAATGGACTAGAAAGTTTAATGAAACCACTTAAAATTATAAAAGTTCCTGTAGGTGAAATAGCTATGATGATATCTTTAGTTCTTAGATTTATACCTACATTACTTGAAGAAACAAGCAAGATAATAAAAGCACAAGCATCTCGTGGAGCTGATTTTAATGAAGCTACATTTAGACAAAAGATGAAACAAATAATATCGTTACTTGTTCCTATGTTTGTTGTTTCTTTTAAGCGTGCAGACGATCTAGCAAATGCTATGGAATCAAGAGGATATGTAATAGGAGAAAAAAGAACATCAATCGATGTTATGAAATTAACATTTAAAGACTATTATGCTTTATTCTTAATTTTAATATTATTGACATTTATAATTATGGGTGCTGTATGTCATGTAGATATTTTGAGTGTATATAAATGCGTATTAAATTAACACTTTCATATGATGGTACTAATTATTATGGTTATCAGCACCAACCAGGACATATAACTATTCAAGATACTTTTGAAGATGCTTTAGAAGTTATATGTAAAGAAAGAATTAAAACTGTCGCTTCAGGTAGAACTGATGGACATGTTCATGCTTTAGGACAAGTCCTACATTTTGACACATCCATTAATATGAAAGAAAGTAATTGGATGCGTGCATTAAATTCATTACTTCCTTTAGATATTAGAGTAGTAAATGTAGAATTTGTAGATGATGATTTTCATGCTAGATTTAGCGCAGTAAAAAAAGAATACAGATATTACATTAAGTTAGGTGAATATGATTTATTTAAAAATAATTATTCAGCATATTATAATAAACTTAATGTAGATGAAATGGATAAAGCTATTAAGCATTTCTTAGGTGAACATGACTTTTTAAGCTTTTCTAGATACGTAGATAAAAAGCCTACAATTAAAACTATATATGAAGCAAAAATAAATAGATTAGATAACGATATGTTAGAAATAATATTTATTGGTAATGGCTTTTTAAAATATATGGTTAGAATTATGGTAGGAACTTTAATAGATGTAGGGCTAGGTAAAAAAAACGAAAATGACATTGATAGAATATTTGCTTTAAAAGATAGAAGAGAATCCAGTAAAACGGCTAGTCCAAACGGTTTATTCTTGTATAAGGTATATTATTAGGAGGAATAAATATGGGTTATTTTATTACATTTGAAGGTGGAGAAGGAACTGGTAAAACAACAATAATAAATTATATTTCTAAGTATTTAGAAAATAAAGGTTATGACGTTGTTACTACTAGAGAACCTGGTGGAATAGATATTGCTGAACAAATAAGAAATATCATTTTAGATATTAAAAACACTAAAATGGATTATAGAACTGAAGCATTACTTTATGCAGCTAGTCGTACACAACATCTAGCTGAAAAAATAATACCAGCTCTAAAAGAAAATAAAATAGTATTATGTGATAGATATTTAGATTCATCACTAGTTTATCAAGGTATAGCTAGAGGGCTTGGAATTGAGAATGTTTTAAAGATTAATATGTTTGCTACTGAATATATGCCAAATATAACTTTCTTTATCGATGTTAAGCCTGAAATATGCTTTAAAAGATTAAAAGACAATAATAGAGAAATGGATAGACTAGATTTAGAAAAGATGGATTTCCATAATATGGTTTATGAAGGATATAAACAAATTGCTAAAATGTATCCAGAAAGAATAGTATCTATAGACGGTGATAGAACTATTGAAGAAATAATAAAAGATATAAAAGAAAAAGTAGATAAATTATTAGGAGAATAGATTATGATTAAGCATGCGATTGAAACTCAAAAGCCAATTTTAGATATGCTAAAAAAGTCCAGAGATAATGGACGTCTTTCACATGCTTATTTATTTAATGGTCTTGAAGGATCTGAAAGAATGGGTGTAGCCCTATACTTTGCATGTATGCTTTACTGTAAGGATGTATGCTTAGAATGTAAAGAATGCAAAGATATAATTAATAATAACCATCTAAATGTTATGGTAATTGATAAATTACCTGGTAAAAGTGAAATAATTAAAGATCAAATTGAAAACCTAAAAGATGAATTATCCAAAACAGGCTTAAAAGATGGTCCAAGAATTTATATAATTAATGATGCTGAAGATATGAATTTAACATGTGCTAATAAATTATTAAAATTTATAGAAGAACCTTATGATGATATATACGCTATATTACTTACAACAAATAAGGATGCTATTATTCAAACTATTAGATCTAGATGTCAAGTAATTAACTTGCTTCCACCTAATAAAGAAGAAATAAAAGAAAAGTTAATAGCTGAAGGTATAAATAATAATGATGCCTTAATATTATCAAATCTTTATAGTAGTATTCCATCATGTAAGGAAGCACTAGAAAATGAAGCATTTGTTAAATCTTTAAAATACACAAAAACAATCTTAGAAATGATTTCTAAAGGATTTCCAAATACAACACTTTATATGAAAAATGAAGTAGATTATTTTAGTAGTAAAGAAAATATTGAATTGTTTTTAAAAATAATGCTTTTATATTTCATAGAAGCAAAGAAAAAAAATAGTTTAATATTTGTTAATGATGTAGAAATGTTTAATAAGATTAAAATTAATTTAACACCTATAATTGATTTAATCGTTAAATCACAATTCAATTTAAGGTATAATATAGATAGAGCTTTATTGTTAATAAATTTATTTATAGAAATAGATAGGAGGGTTATAGATGCAAGTAATAAAAATACAATTTAAAAATGTTGGAAAAAAGTATTACTTTAGCCCAAATAATATAGATGTTAAGGATCAAGATAAAGTTGTTGTTGAAACAATTAGAGGTATAGAATTAGGTACTGTAATAGGTAATATTATTGATATTGATGAAAAGGAATTAGTATTAGAATTAAAACCCATATTAAGAAAAGCAACACAAAAGGATTTAAATGATTATAAAATCGCTAAAGAAAAGGAAAAAGGCGTAAAAGAAAAGACTAAACAATATGCCTTAAATAACGGCTTAGAGATGAAGATTTTAGGCTGTGAATATACCCTTGATTTAGGAAAATTAATTATTTATTTTGAAGCTGATGGAAGAGTAGATTTCCGTCAATTAGTAAAAGATCTTGCAGATGAATTTAAAGTTAGAATTGAATTGCGTCAAGTAGGACCTAGAGATGGAGCAAAATTCATCGGTGGCCTTGGGCCATGTGGACTTAAGATATGTTGTGTAACACATATTGATGATTTTGATAATGTCACAATTAAAATGGCTAAAAACCAAAACCTAAGTTTAAACCCACAAAAGATTAGTGGTACATGTGGTAAATTATTATGCTGTATTAAATTTGAAGATGATGTATATAAAGAAGCAAGAAAAAATTTACCTGATATTGGTGATACTGTTAAAACAAAAGAAGGAATTGGTAAAGTTATAGGCTTAGATATACTTAAAGGGTTAATACAAGTAAAATATCCTGATGAAAAATTCGAAACTATAAAAAAAGAAGATGTAATAGAATCACGTACTCATAAACAACAAAATGATGATGAAAGTTTAAGAGGATTAGAATAGTGGAAGTAATTAATGATTTACTAGGTTATGATGGCTTAAAAATCGTTCAAAACCCCGAAATGTTTAGGTTTTCCATAGATTCAATGATTCTTGGGTATTTTGCTACCATTAATAAAAAAACGAAAAAAATAATTGATTTATGCACTGGAAATGCCCCTATTCCCTTATACCTAACACTTAGGACTGATGCTCATATTGTAGGAGTTGAAATACAAAAAAAGGTATATGAATTAGGCGTTAAAAGTGTTAAAATGAATAATAAAGAGAATAGTATTACCCTTTTAAATGAAAATTTAAAAGGAATTAGTGAAAGATTAAAGGAAACCTTTGATTTAGTAACATGTAATCCACCATTCTTTAAATACAATGAAACTAGTAATATTAATAAAAGCGAATATAAAACTATTGCTAGGCATGAAGTTGAAGTTACATTAGAAGAATGTGTACTTGAAGCTTCTAAATTACTAAATACAGGTGGATACTTTTCTATGGTTCATAGACCTGATAGATTAGTTGAAATTATGGAAGTAATGAAAAAATATAAAATAGAACCTAAAAGGCTACAATTCATTTATCCTAAAATAGATTGTGAACCAAATCATATTCTAATTGAAGGAATAAAAGATGGAAAGCCAGGCTTAAAGGTTTTAAAACCATTAATTGTTTATGAAAACGGAAAATGGAGTAATGACATTTTAAAAATATATAATTTAAAGGAGGAATAAATTATGTTTTTAGGATTATTAAACAGAAAAGAAAAATTAAAATTTTTGGATTTAGCAATCTACATGATTGATGTTGATGGGGAGCCAACATTAGTTGAAAAAAGATTACTAGAAACTATTAAAGCTGAACTTGGAAAAGAAATAGTAGATGAATATACATTTACTAGAAGTGATGATGTTGATATGACTATTCAATTCTTCATCGATAGTAATAAAGTTGTAAGAAATATTATTTTCTTAAACTTATCAAAAATAATGCTTGTTGATGATTTCTATAATACAAGTGAACACTTGTTATTAGAAAAAGTTCAAAAGGCATTCTCTATTACACCTGAAAAGCGTAGAGAATTAATTAAGCTTGTATATGAAGAAAAAGACTTAAGAGAAAAAGCTAAACGTGCTCTAGAGGATGAGGAAACTATTTAATGAATAGACAAAAGAGCTTTATTAATGATAAAGCCACACTTTATCTAGTCGCAACTCCTATCGGTAATTTAAGTGATATTACTTATAGAGCAGTTGAAACATTAAAGAGTGTAGATTATATTTTTGCTGAAGATACAAGAGTATCTAAAGTATTACTAAATCATTATGGTATTAATAAACCTCTAGATAGTTATCACGAATATAACAAAGAAGAAAAAGGGAATAAAATTCTTGAGCTTTTAGAAAAAGGATATAACGTTGCTCAAATAAGTGATGCAGGAATGCCTATTATAAGTGATCCAGGCTATAGCGTTAGTAGACAAGCTATGGACTTAGGATACAATGTAGTTATTATACCAGGAGTATCCGCATCAATTTCAGCACTTGTTGTATCTGGCTTAAATCCACATCCCTTTCTTTTTTATGGTTTCTTAAGTAATAAAAGTCAAACAAGAAAAAAAGAATTGAAAGAATTAAAAAACAAAAAAGAAACACTAATATTTTATGAAACACCTCATAGAATTAAAGAATTTCTAACTGATATGCTTGAAGAACTAGGAGATAGAAAAATCGCTTTATGTAGGGAATTAACTAAGAAGTTTGAAGAAATAATTAGAGGAAATATTAGTGAAGTATTAGAAATAATTGATGAAGTAAAAGGTGAAATAGTTGTTGTTGTTGAAGGCAATAATGAAGAAATAAATTATGATAATTTAACAGTTATAGAGCATGTTAATTTATATATAAAAGAAGGCAAATCAACAATGGACGCTATTAAGCTTGTTGCAAAAGATAGAAATGTAAAAAAACAAGAAATATATGATATATATCATGGAAAGGAGTGATTACTATGGAAAAATATTATTTGACCACTGCAATCACATATGCATCAGGAACACCTCATATAGGTAATGATTATGAAATTATTTTATCAGATGCTCTAGCAAGATTTAAACGTCTAGAAGGCTATGATGTAAGATTTCAAACAGGAACTGATGAACATGGACAAAAAATTCAAGAAAAAGCAAAAGCTGCAAATGTTACACCAAAGGAATTTGTAGATAGGACATCTAACTATGTTAAAGAAAATTACAAATTACTTAACATAAGTTATGATAAATTCATTAGAACAACAGATGAAGATCATGAAAAGGCAGTCCAAGATATTTTCCAAAAATTATATGATAAAGGTGATATTTATCTAGGAAAATATGAAGGATGGTATTGTGTTCCTTGTGAATCATTCTTCACAGAAACTCAAGCTAAAGATAATGATTATAAGTGTAAAGACTGTGGTAGACCTTTAACTAAATCAAGTGAAGAAGCTTATTTCTTTAAATTAAGTAATTATCAAGATAGATTAATTAAACACATTAAAGATAATCCAAACTTCATTCAACCTGAATCAAGAAAGAATGAAATGTTAAATAATTTCTTAAAAGATAAATTACCTGATTTATGTGTATCACGTACATCATTTGATTGGGGTATTAAAGTTCCATTTGATCCAAAACATGTTATTTATGTATGGGTAGATGCTTTAAGTAATTATTATACAGGTTTAGGAGATCCAAATGGTGAATTATCTAAGAAATACTGGCCTGCAGATGTACATATTATTGGAAAAGATATCTTAAGATTCCATACAATTTATTGGCCAATTATGTTAATGGCATTAGGTGTAGAACTACCTAAACAAGTATTTGGACATCCTTGGATTTTATTTGGAAATGATAAGATGTCTAAATCTAAAGGTAATATCATGTATACAAAGGATTTAGTTGATGAATTTGGTGTAGATGCAGTAAGATATTATGCAATACATGAAATACCTTTTGCTTCAGATGGATCAATTACATATGAATTATTAATGGAACGTATTAATGCTGATTTAGTTAATAATTTATCAAATCTTGTTAATAGAACAATTTCTATGAGCGTTAAATATTTTAACGGTGAAGCTAAAAACACAAATAATAATCAAGATATTGATGAAGATTTAAAGGCATGTGCTCTTAATATGAAAAATGATTGTATTAAGCATATGAATGAATTTAGACTAGCTGATGCTTTTGAAGATATTTTTATTTTCTTAAGAAGAGCTAATAAATATATTGATGAAACTGAACCATGGATTTTAGGTAGAAGTGAAGAAAACTTTGATAGATTACATACCGTTTTATATAACTTATTAGAATCTATTAGATATGCAACAGTATTCCTTCAAGCATTTATTCCAGAGACTGCAGAAAAAATCTTTAATATGTTAAAGACTAACAAACGTGATTTTGCATCAACTAATGAATTTGGAGCATATGAAGGAGCTACTTTAGATAAACCTATCGTTTTATTCCAAAGAATTGATATTAATGCAAAAATAAAAGAACTTGAAGCAAAACATGCTCCAAAGAAAATTGAAACTAAACCAGAAATAACAATTGATGATTTTGATAAAGTTGATATTAGAGTAGGTGTTATTAAAGAATGCAAGAAACATCCTAAAGCTGATAAATTATTAGTATCACAAATTGATATTGATGGAGAAGTTAGACAAATTGTTAGTGGTATAGCAAACTATTATAAACCAGAAGAAATGGTTGGTAAGCACGTATTAGTTGTTGTAAACTTAAAGCCAGTAACACTAAGAGGAGTAGAATCATTTGGTATGATTTTATGTGAAGAAAAAGACAATAAATTACAAGTTTTAGAAGCAAAACTTGATAGTGGAGCAAATATTAGATAAACCGCATTTGCGGTTTTTCTTTTTTTTATATTTTTTTGTGTTATAATTAATATATAAGGTATTAAAAATTAAAATAATGTTTAAACAATGCGATTATTTAGTACTTATAAAATTAACGAAAAATAGTCATGCAACCAATAGTTGCGCACTTTGAAAAGTAGAGTTGGTAGATGCAACCAAAACTAATTTGTTAAAATGAAGGCGTAAACAAGGAGGAATGGTTTATGAACATTGAAATAGCAAATAGATTACAACAATTAAGAAAAGAAAAAGGTTATTCACAAGAAGAATTAGCTCAAGCATTAGGATTATCTAGACAAGCAGTATCTAAATGGGAACGTGCTGAATCTAGTCCTGATACAGATAATTTAATTTGTCTAGCAAGATTATATGGAATGAGTTTAGATGAATTATTAAATACTAGTGAATCAACTGAAGAAATAAGAGAAAGAACACAAGAAATAACTGATGAAGAAGAAAAAGAAAAAGAAGATGATGCGAAATATGTTAAGATTGAAAAAGACCATATTTGCTGTAGAGGCAAATGTGATAATGAATGGGTTAGAGAAAATAAACATCCTGCTTTAACAATTGCTTTAAGCAGTGCAAGTGCATTAATATGTACTATATTATTCTTAGTATTTGGTTTTGTATTTGATGCTTGGTATGTTAGCTGGGTATTCTTCTTATTAATTCCTGTTTTTGCAACATTATTTGAAGCAATTATTCATACTCATGCTTTCACAACATTCTGTTATCCATTAGTAGTAACTGCCTTATATTGTTTTTTAGGAATGCAATATGGACTATGGCATCCACTTTGGGTATTATTCTTAACAATTCCTGCATACTATATCATATTTGATCCAATAGATAAATATGTATTAAAAACAAAAAAGCCAGATGAACATGATGATGAAGATTAACAATAAATAGAAGTGCATAGGCACTTTTATTTTTTTACATATAGTTATATAATAAAAAAGAAGGGAGATTTATTATGAAAACTATTGGCAATATTATTTGGTTTATTCTTATTGGACTTTGGGAAGCAATAGGTCTATGTTTAGGAGGAATAATCTTCTGCATCACAATCATTGGTATTCCATTTGGAAAACAATTATTTAAGATGGCTAGCTTAGTTATTACTCCATTTGGACATCATGCAACTACACATTTCACAAAGCACCCAGTTGCTAATATCATTTGGTTAATATTATTTGGTATTGAAATGGGTATTGGATGGGCTATCTCAGGTGTAATTTTCTGTATTACAATCATTGGTATTCCATTTGGAAAACAATGCTTCAAGATGATTAAATTATCATTTATACCATTTGGCGCTGAAGTAGAATAATAATTAAAAAAAGGCTTTGAAAAGCCTTTTTTTATTTTCCATTATATAGTTTATCTAAACCATCTATACGTTTA
>CAMVDS010000024.1 GCA_947166335.1 uncultured Mollicutes bacterium | reverse complement strand
AAAAGTAGACCGCCTTTTTTTTAAGGTTGTCTACTTTTAATATATCACTGCATTTTTAAGCCTTTTTTTGTGCTTTTTTATTTGTAAATATTACTAACCAAATTGTAAATGCGATTAATAATGAAACTATTAAAACTCCAATTACGATTAACCACCATTCGTAATTATAATAATCTACGAATGGATATGGAGGAGTTACTACTTTTGCAAGTACTACTATAGATATAACAATAGCATATATAATAGAGAATATTGATCCAAGTAACATTCCTTTTTTATATGAATAATCATATCTTTCAAAGAAAACAAAAGTAATAATTGCAATTATTGGAGCTAATGTATGATAGATTATAAAGTGTCTATCAATCATTAATCTATATACATCAAATTTAACCATTGGAAGTAAAACAAACACAACTACAAAGAATGTTACATTTAACGCTATTGTAGCGGTTAGTTTCATAAATCTAACTATTTTATTAAATGATTCATTCTTCTCCTTTAATAAATAATTAATAATAAATAGAGCTGAAGCAATTAATCCTAAATAATTAGATAAATTTGTATAGAATTTTAAATCTATACCTTTTTCAAAATAAATAGATAAAATAAATCCTACTAATTCAAGAATAAAAAGTATAATATTAAAAACTAATGCTTTTTTATTTAAACTAATAGTATCACCTTCTATCTATAATTAATTATAACATAATTGATAAGATAAACAAAAAAGAGGCTTTTTGCCTCTTAATTATTTTCTTTAAAACAATTATCTATATCAAAGATGATATGCATATCAAGTCCATTCATTTTTTTCATTTCTTCTATTGATTCTTCATGAGTATAAGATTCTTTATAACTTCTTTTTTCTCTTAATGCTTGATATATATCTATATGTGCTAATAATTTATCTTCAAAAGATAAATCTTCTTCTTTTAATCCATTAGGATAACCTGAACCATCAAGCCTTTCATGGTGTCTACTTGTCCATCTAACAATATCTTCTATACCATTAATACTAGATAGAATATTTTTTGTTTCTATAACATGATACATCATAAGTTCTTTTTCATTCTCTGTTAGGGCAGTTGGTTTTTCTAATATATCATTATTTACAACTAATTTTCCTATATCGTGCATTGCTCCTGCAAATAGAAACCTTATTCTCTTTTCATTCGAAAAACCGTAGAATGTAGCCATTTCATAACATTTTAAAGCAACATCTAATGAATGTTTCTTTGTAGTAGATGATTTATAATCAATTATTCTAGCAAAGAATAAACAAATGTTTTCTATTTGATCATCTGAATAATCTTTTATTTCTGTTTCTACATTTTCTTTTAGAAATGATATAACACCATGTTCTTGTAGATATTTTATATGTTCAAATTTTAAACTGTTTAATAAAGTATCTACCATTTTATTAGAGAATAGAGTTCCTCTAAATGATTCTATCTTTTTCATAGCTAATTCAAAATCATATTCAGTCATAGTCTTTAAATCAAAGAATACATCTACTAAGTCAGCAATATGAATTATTTGAGCAAATTCATTTGTATCTTCTTCTTTAATACCAAGTGGACCAGATCCATCCGCATTTTCATGATGATATAATATGACATTAGTAACATCACTATTAAACGGAATTAGCTTTATATTCTTTTCTCCAACAACACAGTGCATAGGAGCTTTTAAGAATCCTTCTCTAAGTTTTACTATTTCCATTAATTTAGTTTTTAGTTTTTCATAATCTAATAAATCACCATTATTATATTCTTCTCTAACATATTCTGTAAAAGCATTATCATGTAAAATCGCTAAACCAACTAAATCATTTAGCATATATTTATCATAATTTAAATATTTACCCATAATACAAGAAATAAAAGCAACATTCTTTCCATGATGATTTGATATTTCTCCCATTTCCTCTTGAACAGTATCAAGAGCAAATGATAGGGCGTATAATGTATCAGTTAAATCTAGCTTCATATATATCTCTCCATTCAGTAAGATTATTATAATATTATTTAATTGGTTAATCAATAGGGTTATTAAATCTAAATTTAATAAAAAAGACTAGAAAAATCTTTTTCTAGCCTTTTAATAATATACTATTAATTTCTATGCGTATTGATTTAGATAATTAATAATAATTTCTGATGTTATTTTATCTTTATTATCTTTGAAAATAGGAATTAGAGTATCATAATCATCTAATATCTTAGTTAAAGTTGCTTGAGGCATCAATACTGATGCATCAATTCCGTTATCATTTTCGATATCGTCTTCAAATGAGTTAAAGTTATCGCCTTCTTGGATAAACATCATAGGAACTAATACTTCATTTGCAATAAATTTATCATTTTCTGAATCATAAGTATAATAGAATCTTGATCTATATTCTATATCATATTTTCTACTAGTTTTAACTAACTTTTTATTATATGTTGGAGAGAATAAAGAAGCTGAATTATTTAAATATACATCTACAGTACTTCTTGACGATGGATTTTCATCAGTCTTATCTAATACCTTAATATTACTAATTCCATCAATATCCCACATATTAAACCATAGTGTATTATAAGTTGCTGTAACTCCAACTATTGTTTTTTCTTCCATTACTTCATATCCAAGTAATCTTCCTTCATTAGCTTTATATAATTCGCTAATAAATCCAGTGAATCCAACCATACCAGAAGCTTTATTTCCAACTACTGATACGAATCCATTTTCAACATAGAAATCTGCGCATGCAGCGATTTCATGATCATCTATAGTTGTATATTCATAAATATGACCAGTTGTCTTATCATCAGCATTAGAAATTGATAGATATGTTGCTCTTGTTCCTTCTTTACCAAGTAAAGTTAATCCATAAGTAGTTGCCATTTCATATGAATTATCTGTAATAATATATTTGATTTTATATGAATCTCCAAGACTAATGAACATACCTTTAGCATCTTTTGTTAAATCATATTCCATTTTAATAACTGGTTTAACTGATCCAATAATTGGAACACTAACTGATGTAGTCATTGTAACGTATATCTTTAATAATCCATCTTTATACGAGAATAAAGCACTATAACCTTCTCCAGTGAATTCATAATTCATTTCATCGGCATATGAATTAGTTAAATAAATATCAATAGCATTACCAGCTGAAGATAAAACTGTTTGTGCTACATTAAATACTTTAGCCATTGCGATTGATTGATTAATATTTTCAACAACCATTTGCCATTGCTCACCAAATCCTGCTTGTTGAATACTTGAGACGTTAGTAAATGATGTGAAATCATAATCAATACTTGAAGGATCATTAATCTTATTACCTTCATAATATGGAGTCATTGCTTCAGGAATATAATCATATGCAGTTGCAGTTTCAATAGCTGTTAATCTAGCAATATAATCTTTTACTATGCTTGCAAGTAATTGTTTTATATATGATGCTGTTTCTTCTAAAACTGTTTCTAATGTTTCTGGAACATCTTCAATTTCATCAACAGCATTTAATTTAGCAATTTCAGTATCTTTAAATGCTTTTAACTCATCTTTTAACTCTTGATTTGGAAGTTTATCTAATCCTTCATCAATTAAATCATTTAATTCCTTTATAGCAATTTTCTTTGTTTCAGTTAAAGCATATTCTTCTAAATCTTCTTTTATATCATCTACACATGGGCCAATTCCTTCAATTGTATCAACAGCTTCTAATTTTTCTTTTTCTGTTTCATAGAAAGTTTGAGTGTCTGTTTTTAGTGTATCATAAGGGATTTTATTAATTAATGCTGTAACAAATGGATCTAATTCTTCTAACGCTTCATTCTTTAAAGCAATAATTACTTTTTCTGTTTCATCTTTAATGAATTTCTTAGTATCATCTACTATCTCTTTGAATAAATCAGCTGCATCATTTAAATCTTCTAGAGCATTTATCTTTTCGATTTCTTCATCATAGAATTCTTGAACGCTAGTTTTTAGTGATGCATAGCTAATATTTTGAATAAGTGGATTAATAATAGCATTAATCTTTTCAATTACAATTGGTTTTAAAGTATTTACAGCAAATGCAGAAGTATCAGAAATAACTTTATTTACTGCCTCTTTTGCAGTTTCTAAATCATTAATTCCATTAATATATTGTTTTTCAGTATCATAATAATTTTGAATTGCATTTTTTAAATCATTGTTATCAATCTTTGCAATTACAGGATTAACTAATTCGTCTAATTTGCTTATAGCAGATGCTTTATATTTTGCTATTTTTGTTTCATCGCTCTCTTCTTTAGTTGTATCCTTTTCTGATGTGTCGGGGATTGTTTGAGTTTGTGTTGGTTTTGTGTCGGTTGGTTTATTACTACTTGAACCACATCCAGTAGCAATAAGCGCAAACAAGCTAACCATTGCTACGCTTACTAATAATTTTCTAATCTTCATTTTCTTCCTCCTATATATTATTTCACTTCATTTAAATCTAATAATGAATCACTCATTGTTCTTCCCGATCCTTCGGGGTCTATTTTTTTTATATTTCTATATAATGCAATAGGGAAAGCTATTAAGCTTAAAACCATGCATAACGCTGTAGCTGTAATTTCTGCTAGTAGTACAAATCCGATTCCTAGGAAAAAGAATAATAATTTCATTATAATCAAAAACTTAATTCCATCAGCACTTGCACTAAATATTATTCCAGGAAATCTAACAAATCCCCATGAAGATACTGTTAGCCATACATCTCCCAAGAACGTTCCTCCCAAGATAATGGTTCCCACAAAAATAGATAAGAATGTTCCTATTCCAATCATAACTAAAACAGTAGGCACTTTATTTTTAGTTAGTCCTATAGCAAAGAGTATTGCAAAGAATATAGCAACAGCCATAATCAAACTCATGAATACTATAGCCTTTATTCTTCTCTTTTTAAATCCTTTTTCATATTCAACTCTAAACTTTGCGGATTTAGCCTTTTCCTCGTTTGCTCTTTCGTTAAAACAATCTTCACATAAAATATCAGATGCATCCTCTCTATGACTAGATCTACCGCTTCTTACATATTTATAATATTTCCATCTTTTGATTTCTTCTTGCTCGTATAACGGTTTATTGCAGCAAGAACATAAAGCAATATTTGTCTTTACATTTATTTCTCTTTCTTCTTTTGGTTCTTCCTCTTTTATATTGATTATTACATTATCTTCTTTTTCTATATTTTCTTTTTTAGTTTTCCCAAAAAGTTCATCAATACTACAATCAAATAATTCAGCCATTTGATTGATAGTTGAAATGGATGGTTCTACTTCGTTGTTTTCCCATCTTGACACAGCTTGTGGTGTAACATTTAATACATCTGCAAGATCTTTTTGTGTCATTCCTTTTTTTGTTCTAAATTCTTTTATATTATTTCCAAAATCCATATTACACATCTCCTTTATGTTTATTCAATTATAGTTAATCACAACTCAACAAAAAATTGTATAAACAATATTTTGAATTGAGTAAACATATTGTTGAATCAGCATAACTAAGCCATTTCTAGTACATACCAAAATAAAAAAATTATTCTTTCTTTTTTGCTGCTTTCTCATTATTCAATAGATGTTATTTTTAATTGTACTTAAAAAACCAAACAATATGTTGAGTAAAAATAAAGAAATAACGCTTTTCTATTTATAATTATACATTATGTATCTATTATAATAAATAAAAAAATTGAAAAAGGCCAACTATGTTGACCTTAAATATTATAATTTATACTTATCATCTTTTATATCACGAATAATTTTGTTACACATGATATTCTTTTTCTCTTCTTTTTCTTTTGTTCTTTGCTTTCTAATTTTTTCTTTCTTTGAAGAACACTTTTTCTTAGATAAGAAAACAAGAAGAGCGCATAAGCTAATTATTATGGCAATAAATGCAAGCCCTAATCCTATTGCTCCTAGGTTTATTTTATTTTCGCTATTATACTCCATTTCAAACATTATAACCAACACTGCAACAACAATCGAAGCAATAATTGAAACTAAATATATTCCTAATATAGATTTGCTAAATACTTTATCAATCTCATCTTGTTCTTCTTTAACCATAGGTTCAAATACATTATCTGCAGGGTAATCACCATAAACATGTTTTAAAGATGCTAATGTCGACAAGTTATATTCAGTGTTATTATATTTATAATCCCATGTATATTTTATTACGCAATAAACCTTATAATCTCCATACTCACATTCATTTATCTTTAAATCAACGTCAGTACAATCTCCATTTTTCTCTTTTATTTTTGCACATAATAAATCTTTTAAGGCTTTATCGTATTTATCATCTGCTTTTGATATTAATTCATCATAAGATTTTAAAACGTTTCTTATATTAGTAATAGGAATTTCAATACTATTATCTTCTTCAAATTCATTATTATAATTTTGAATTAATTCAAGATCTTTTTCTGTTGCCCCTTTAAAATTAACAATAACACTATCGCTATAATTAAAAATATCACTTATTACTTTTGTGTCTTCAACAATTCTTGTTTCTTCTACTGGTTCTTTAATAGTTACTTTCACACCATCTTTATCAATAGATGTTTTTTCAATGTTTTTAATAATCTTTTCTTCTTTTTTATATTTTACTTTAGCATCATAAGTTGTCTTTGCACTAAATTCTTTTTCTGCATAAAATATATATTTTTCTTTAACGTCAAATATTAAATTATCAAACACATCTTTTGGAGTTTCTGATAATCTAGCCATTTTTTCTATTTGAGATATTAAGAATTCCTTTTTTGAAATAACTGGTTTAATGATATGAATTCTTTCATAAAAAGTATTTCTATCCTCTGATTTAGCAAGATACCCGCAATATGGACAAAAGATATCTGCGGCATCTCTTTCTAATTCAAATTCACTATTACATTTTTTACATGTATAATTCATAGATATCACCTCTAATTATTTATATTGTATCATAAAACAAAAAGGAGTTTAATACAAAAAAAAGAAAGGCTAGAAATATATCTTTCTAGCCTTCTAGTAATTAATATTAAATAATCTTTCCTTTTGAATAAATTACATCATCAGTGATATCTCTATCTACTACTGATCCAGGTATAATTATTACATTATTTCCTATCTTTGATGTTCCTAATATATCTAAGTGCAAATTATAGCCTACTTTAATGTCTACATAAATATATTATGTTATATAATTATAATCAAGAGAATACAAACAAATGTTTGTATAATTTAATATATTGAAAGATTATATTTTTTATATTATAATAAAAATGGTAATGATGAAAAATTTTGGATTTTAAAAATAAGGGTAAAGTTGGTGGCTTTACCCTTATTGCTTTGGTAGTGGAATGATGATACTATTTTGGATTTTAGATTATAGACTACCGTCTATTATCTTTAGTTAATATAGCTATAACGCTTAGCGCTATAACAAGGATTACAAGGTAATCCATGTTAACCTCCTAATTCATCATCATTACCACCAAGTTGAAAATTATCATTTCCAATACCTCCACGTATATTATTATACTAATAAATAATGGCGTATTTAAGCATTTATCTATAAATTATAGAATTTTTCTAATTGGTTGTTTTTTGTATTATAAATCAAATATTTTAGTGCACTTTTTTATAAAAAAATTATGTCAAAAAATGTTTTGATAGGCAAAAAAGAGGATGTTTTAAGCCTCATCTTTATTATTATATGTATCATAAAACAAAAAGGAGTTTAATAACTCCTTATTTTTTTTAAATTATTTTTCCTTTAGAGAAAATAGAATCATCTGGAACATCTCTATCTACTACTGATCCAGGAACTATTATGACATTATTACCTATTTTTACATTATCTTTAATAACAATTAAATCATTTTGTCCTATTTGGACTAATCCTCTTTTTAAAGAAAACTTCATCTTTCTTCTTTTAGAGTATATAGGATGTCCTGATGCAAATAAGGATGTGCCTTCACCTATTGTGACATTATTTCCTATGATCAAGTTACCTCCAATAGTAACATTATCACCTATAATTACATTATTTCCTATCTTTGATGTTCCTATCATATCTAAATGAAGGTTTTTACCTAATTTAAAGTTTTCTCCTTTAAGAGGAAATAAATAATCTATTCCTTTATTTCTTTCTTCTATAGTTATATCATTTGAACTTAATGATTCAGAAATAGTATGAGTAGTTTTATATAATTTCATTAGTTTTGAATCAATTAGATTGAATTGATTACCTTCCAATATATTATGAAATTTTACTCTTTTAAGTTTAGTCCATTTTGAAACTGCTTCATATAATATATTTTCTTCTTCCTCTGTAAAAGGAGAACCTTTACCATATCTATTATCTTTTTCTTCTTTTGTGATTTTTCTTTTTACTTTTGCAGGACGGCCTAAAGCTAGTGAATCACTTTCTATATAAGATTCTACTATTCCTCCAGCACCTACTACTACTCTTTCATTAATTGTGACATTGTTTTTTACCTTTACGCCTAACCCTAGCCATACATCCTTTTTTATTTCTATATGTGGTAAACCTTTATTTGCGTATTCTTTTAAATCAATATTTTCTCCTATTTCTACTTTAGGAGCTATTTCAACACCACCATCTATTTTTACTAAAGAAGGATAAAATTTAACATCATAATTAAAGAAAGTCATTGATGGGGCATCAACTAAACCTATAATTAAGTTAATACCACTTCTTACATCACAAACCATATATTTTCCGCAAAATAATTGTCTTAAGATTTCTAGTCTTTTTAAATTATCTATTTTTAATCCTAAATTAGATTTATGTTTCTTTTCAGCAAGGCTTTTAAATTTTTCGCATAGTTCATTTGATTTTTTTATTAATTTTTGGATTGCTTCATCTTCATAATTAAATGGTAGACCAGAATATAAATTTTTAAGTTCACCTGATGCTTTATCGCTTACCTTTAAAAGATTAGCGACAAATTGAACTTTTCTATCAATAGAATCATCCATAAAATCACTTCCTTATATTTTTATTATATCATAATTAAAAATAAAAGGGCTCAAAATGAGCCTTTTTTGTCTACTTTTTATTATTCAGCCATACCTGCAGTGATAATAGCCATCTTATAAACTTCATCAGCGTTACATCCACGTGATAAGTCATTAATTGGAGCATTTAATCCTTGTAGGATTGGACCATATGCTTCATATCCGCCTAATCTTTGAGCAATTTTATAACCAATGTTACCTGCTTCAATTAAAGGGAAAATGAATGTATTAGCTTTACCAGCTACTTTTGAATCTGGACATTTAGTCTTAGCTACTACTGGGCTTACTGCAGCATCGAATTGGAATTCACCATCGATAACTAGATTTGGATCAATATTTCTAGCTTCAATAACTGCATCATGACTTAATTTAACAGTTCCACCTTTTCCAGAACCATAAGTAGAGAATGATAGAACAGCAACTTTTGGATCAATTCCAAAGAATGAAGCTGTTTTAGCTGTTTCTACAGCTACTTCAGCAAGCTTTCTAGCACCAGTTAGTGTTACTTCTCCAGTTACTTTATCAATTGTATCTTCATATGAGATATTGATTGCACAGTCTCCCATAGCAATCTTTTCTTCTACTCCATCTTTTTCTCTAAATAAAATGAATGAAGATGATACTAAATTAGCACCTTTCTTTGTTTTAACAATTTGTAATGCTGGTCTAACTGTATCAGCAGTTGAATAAGTAGCTCCGCCAAGAAGTGCATCAGCTTTACCCATCTTAACTAACATTGTTCCAAAGTAGTTAGATTTCTTTAATAAATCTGTACATTCTTCTTTAGTCATTTTACCTTTTCTAAGTTCTACCATTGTGTCAACCATGTTATCGAAATCTGCATAGTTTAGTGGATCAATGATAGTAGCTTTAGTAATATCAAAACCACATGTTTTAGCTGCTTCTTTTACACCTGATACATTACCACATAAAATAACATCCATTAAATCTTCTTTAAGTAGTCTTGAGGCTGCTTCTAGGATTCTTGGATCAGTTCCTTCTGTAAATACAATTGTCTTTCTTTTTGCTTTTAAATTAGAAAGTAATTTGTCAAACATACCCATAATTTAATCCTCCAAATATATATTTAATAATTAACTTAATTATAAGCCAATATAATTATAAAACTTTTTTATTATGAAAACATAATAATATATTATAAAAACGTATTCTATAAAAAAAATGGACCTAAAAAGTCCATTAAATAATAAATTCTTTTCTTTCTTTATCTGATAATTGTCTAAAATCTTCTGGTAGATCATAACCTACTAATTTAGATAGGGCATCAAATTGGTCAAATGATAATTCATTATCTTTATACATTAAAAAGAAAGCTCTAATGATTTCTTTATCTGATTTAGTTTTTCTAAGTTCTTCAATTACACTTAGTGCGTCATCAACTGTCATAATATCACCTTAATAATATCATACCATATTTTTAGAAAAATAAAAGCAGATTTTAAATCTGCTTATTCATATAATGGGAAATTCTTAAGAAGAGCAATAACTTCGTTCTTAACTTCTTTTAAGATTTCTTCATTTTGATAATTTCTAAGTGCCTTATCAATTAAATGAGCTACTTGAATAGTTTCTGCTTCCTTAAATCCTCTAGTAGTGATTGCTGGTGTACCAATTCTTAGTCCACTAGTAATGAATGGTTTTTCAGGATCATTTGGAATTGCATTCTTATTACATGTAATGTTTACAGAATCAAGAATGTGTTCAGCTTCTTTACCAGTTAGGCCTACAGATGTTTTAACATCTACAAGCATTAAATGGTTTTCTGTCTTATTTCCAATTACTTTATAACCTAATTTTATGAATTCTTCACATAATACTTTAGCGTTTTTAACTGTTTGGAATTGTCTTTCTTTGAATTCAGGAGTTAAAGCTTCACCAAATGCTGCAGCTTTACCAGCAATTACATGCATAAGTGGTCCACCTTGAATTCCAGGGAAGACAATCTTATTTACTTTCTTAATGATTTCTTCATTATTAGTTAGGATAGCTCCTCCTCTAGGTCCTCCTAGAGTCTTATGAGTTGTAGTAGTTACGATATCTGCATACTCTACTGGATTTGGATGGCATCCTGCAGCAACAAGCCCTGCGATATGAGCCATATCAACCATTAGATAAGCACCAATCTTATCGCAAACTTCTCTAAATCTTTTGAAATCAATGATTTGTGGATAAGCACTTGCTCCAGCAATAATCATTTTAGGCTTATATTCTAAAGCTAGTCTTTCCATTTCATCATAATCAATAGCTCCAGTCTCTGGATTTACTGAATATGAAACAATTTTATAATCATGACCAGAAAAGCTCATAGAATGTCCATGAGTTAAATGTCCACCTTGATCTAGTGACATACCCATTACACAATCACCTAGTTCAACTAGTGATCTATAAGCAGCCATGTTTGCTTGGCTTCCTGAGTGAGGTTGTACATTTGCGTATTTAGCATTAAACATCTTTTTAATTCTTTCAATAGCTAATGTTTCTACTTTATCTACAAATTCACATCCACCATAATATCTTTTACCAGGATAACCTTCAGCATATTTATTAGTTAAAACAGAACCTTGTGCTTCTAAAACTGCTTTAGAAACAATATTTTCTGATGCGATTAATTCAATATGTGTTTGTTGTCTATCAAGTTCTTCTGTAATATAAGTATATAATTCAGGATCTTGTTTTTTGATATTTTCCATTTTCATAGTTATTACTCCTTTATTTATATTTGTTGAAACAACACTAACATTATAACATAATTTAATAAAATATGAATATAGTTTTTTATAAATAAAAAAAGAAAGTGTTTTTATTATAACAAAATAAAAAAAGCGATTGCTCGCTTTTCTTATTTGTTAAATATCTCTTTAATAAAGCCGATTAAGTTTCTTGTGCCATCTATACAGAAGTATAAAGCAACTACAAATGCCAAGATAAAGGCAACTAATGAGATGATAAATGAAGCTAAGTCTTCATTTCTCTTAGGATTTGTTGCTTTTAAGAATAATAATAATGATAAAATTCCAAATACAATTAATCCAGCAGCACATGCTACATTGATGATTAACCATGGAAGATTTCCTTTTACTCCACAAGCAGCTAAAATACCATGTAATAAATCAATTGCACAAATAACAATTGCAAAGAATAATGCTTTGTTAAAGTTTTCTTTGATTAAATGATATTTGCTTCCACCATTATTATTAGAATTGTTTTCTTCTTTTTTCTCTACTTGAGTTTCTTTTTCTTCAGCCATTTTAATAACCTCTTTTCTTAATTTTTCGTATGAATTATATAATTAATACTATGAAAATGCAAGTTGAATGCCTTTTCAAATTCCAAAAATATGTTATTTTATATAAATAATATTATCTTCTAAAGATACAACAACACTTTCGCTTCTTGATGTAGGGATGTTTTTTCCTACATAATCAGGTCTAATAGGTAATTCTCTATGACCTCTATCAACAAGTACTGCTAGTTGTATTCTTTTAGCTCTACCTAAATCCATTACAGCATCCATAGCTGCTCTTGCACTACGTCCTGTAAATAAAACATCATCAACTAAAATAACTACTTTATCGTGCAATGTTTGAGTAATATTTAAAATTGCACTATCTGTTTTCTTTTCATCATCTCTATATTTAGAAATATCTATTTCTTCTACAGGTATTCTAACATTTTCAAAGTGGTAAATGTTATCACTTAATACTTTTGCTATAGGAGTTCCTTTAGATTTTATACCAATTAAAACAACTTCGCTTAAGTCATTATTTTTTTCAATAATTTCATGACTCATACGTCTAATTGTTCTACTTATTTGTTCGCCTTCTAAGATTACTTTCATATTTTCACCTCAAATATTATTTTATCATTTAATTATTCTTTTTTAAACTATTATTAATATCTTGACAAAAATCTACATAACCATTTTTTGG
>CAMVDS010000023.1 GCA_947166335.1 uncultured Mollicutes bacterium | reverse complement strand
GTAGCTCAATCAGGTATTCCTTATTGCACAAAGTTTAGTACCTTCTCAACAATTCTAACAGTAATAATTATTCCATTATTTGTTATATTAATTACTTTATTATCAAGCAGAAAATTAAAGAAAATTGAACCAATTATTGCTTTAAGAGATGGTGTATCTAATCATTCATTTAAGAAGAATCATGCACCACTTGATAAAACAAAAATGGGCTTAAATACAGGATTATCTATCAAAAACACATTCAAAAATTTAAAACAAAATATTATCAGTTTCATAGTAGTAATGTTCTTAAGTTTCTTAATGATTATAGCATTTGTAATGTTCCAAAACTTTAGTGTTAAACCAAAACTTAGTTTACTAACAAGTGAATTATGTAATGGTGTAATTGGTGTTGATGTATCTATTAAAGATGAAGTGTATGAAAAGTTAGAAAATACACCTAATGTTAAAAAAGAAAGTTTAAGAACTGTAACAGGAATTAACATTTATGATGAAAATTACTTAAACTTCTATACACTTGTTGTTGATGATACTTCAAGATTTAACAATCAAGACTGTGTGTATACTGGACAACTACCTAGATTCGAAAATGAAATCGTAATTTCAGGAAAATATGCAAGCAAATATGGATATAAGAAAGGCCAACAAATCACAATGAAGTTTGGAGAAGAAGAATTTTCATATCTAATAACTGGATTTATGCAATCTACAAATAACGAAGGAAGAGAAGCTATTATGACAGAAGAAGGATTTGCTCACTTATATGATTTAGATACAATCAATATGAGCACAATTTGGTTTGATACAGAAAAGGAAGGTCAAGCTAGAGCAATAGTTGATAGCTTTAAAGAAGAATATGGATCAAAGATTACAACAACAATGGTATTTGATGAATTAACTAAGAGCCAAATTGGTACATTCGTTGGAATTGCTAATCTAATGCTTATCATAATTGCAATTATTACAGCAGCAGTAATTATTCTAGTATTATACTTATTAATGAAGACAATTATATTTGATAGAAGATATGAATATGGTATTTTAAAAGCATTAGGATTCAAATCAAAAGATTTAATTATGCAAAATGTATTATCATTCTTACCTACAATAATACTTGGTGCCGTAATTGGAACAATTATTTCAAGCCTATCTGCAGCTTCATACATTGGTTTAATGATGAGACCATTTGGAATTATGAAATGTACTATGGATCTACCATTTATTTATCCAATTTTAACAGTTATATTCCTTGTTGTATTAGCAACTATATCTGCAGTATTAATGAGCTTAAAGATTAGAAAAGTAGAACCATATAAATTATTAATTGGCGAATAAAAAATGGCACAAATGTGCCTTTTTTTATTTTTCGCTTAATCTTTTTTCTAAATATTCCGGAAGCTCTTCAAATATCTTATATTTAGATATTCCTACTTTAGCATTTATTTTATTTAGAGTGTTTTTAGCAACAAAACTATTGCTATCTTTGCACAATACTAAACCTACTGTTTCATTATCTAAAGACTTTCTTTTTAAGTTATCTATTGCAGAAACATAGAATATAAGCTGTCCTAAATCCTGAGGCATAAATTTTCTGTTTTTAACTTCAATTACAACATAGCAATGTAACTCTAAATGATACATAAGAATATCTATATAGAATACATCATCAGGAACAGTTAATTTATATTCTTTTCCGACAAATGCAAAATCACTTCCAAGTTCTTGTATAAATTTGATAACATTATCTATTAAAGAAGTAGTTAATTCTTTTTCGGTTCTAATGTTGTCTTTAGTCAAAAAAATCAAATACATAACTATCTTTAAATAGTTCGTTAACTGAATTATCAGATTTGATAGTAGGAGAAGTGTCTGGTTCTATTAGATTTCTTTCATATGCCTTGTTTTCGAATTGTTTTAGGACTTGTGATCTAGACCATCCAAATTTATGCGTTTGATTAATGTACCAAATCATTTCTTTATGCGATTTGGAATTTGACATAATGATTACTATAGTAAACCAAGGAATTTGGCTCGCAGGTTGCGACCCAATTTCTTCAATTGAAAATTCATTAGCAAAATTAGACATTCTTTTTAAATTCGGAACCGAATATCCTTTTCCATATTCTTTTAAATCTTCAGATAATTTTTGGATATATTTACTACCCCAAGTCTTTCTTTTGTTGATTATAGTACCTATTTCATAATAAGCCATAATCATTGCACTATTAACAATAACCATAGCTTTATTTTGATTTTGTCTAATAGTTTCTTTTATAGTTTGTAAATCTTTTAGATAATCTTTATTTATTAATTCATTCATATTTTCACCTCTAACTTATATATACGTTTCAAAAATCTATTTTTCTTTATTTTTTGAAAAATTTTAAAATCACTTTTAATTATAATGATATTATTTTATAATATCTTTAGGAGGTTTTAATATGATTAGATTTGAGAACATTTGTTTATCATATGATAATAAAGAAAATATCATATATAATTTAAATTTAACAATTAATGATAATGAATTTCTAGTTATTGTTGGACCTTCTGGATGTGGTAAAACAAGCTTAGTTAAAATGCTTGCTGGATTAATTAAACCAACTAGTGGATCCATCTATATTAACGATAAAGATATAACTAATGTAGAACCATACAATAGAGGAATAAGCTATATGCAACAAAATTCTAAACCATATCCACATATGAATGTTTTTGATAATATTGCGTTTGGTTTATCAGTTAAAAAAACAGATAAAAATGAGATTCAAAAAAGGGTAGAAGATATTTCAGAAATGCTTTCTATTAAGCCATATTTAAAGCGTAAACCTAATGAATTATCAGGGGGGGAATTACAAAGAGTAAACCTTGCTAAAACATTAGTGTTAGATAATGATATAGTAATATTAGATGAACCATTATCAAGCATTGATGCTAAGCTTAAAAAAAGCATGAGATTTGATATAAAAGAACTTCATAAATATACTAAAAAGACATTCATTTATATTACTCATGACCAAGAAGAAGCTATGAGCCTTGCTGATAGAATTGTATTAATGAAGGATGGCAATATTATTCAAATAGGAACTCCTTTAGATTTATATGATAATCCTCTTAATATGTTTAGTGCTAACTTCATTGGTAAAATGAATTTTTTAGAATCTAATGATAAAGTGATAGGTTTTAGACCTGAAGATGTTGAGCTTGATGGAAGTATGGAAGTTAAAATAATTGATAGTGAAATATTAGGAAATAAGAAAAACGTATTTGCTTTACTAGGAAACGAAAGAATTGAATTTATAGTTGATGCAAAGAAAGAATTAAAAGAAATTGAAAGAATAAATATAACAAAAAAATACATTTTTGATAAAGAAACAAAAATGAGAAAGGACTAGGACCACTTTTAAAAAAAAGAGGTCCTTTTTTATAAAAAATGAATTTTATTACAAAAGTTGAAGGAATTAGATATATTAATAAACTCTTACATGAAAAAATAAGGGATTTTTCATCATATAATAAGATTGTTAGAGACAAATTTAATATTTATGCAAATGTACCAATTTACATCGATGATAAAACAGTTTTATTACCAATTAAAAGATTTAATTCATATGATTGTGTTTGGATAAATTATATAAACATTGAAAACTATATTGAAATAGAAAATAAAATAATAATAAAATTTAAGGATGGAGAAAGGAAAGCTTTTGATATAAACGTAAAAAAACTAGAAAGAATCATAAAAAATGCTTTAGTTATCATTGATTATTTTAAGAAAATGTATGAATAAAAAATGCTTGAAAGCGTAAACACTTAAAAATTAAAATTTTTATATAGAAAATAATAGTTATAAATGATATAATTTTTTATGGAATAAAAAAGAATTGGAGGAATTTATTCATGAAAAAAATTGTTTCAGATTTAAATGTTAAAGGAAAGAAAGTTTTAATTCGTGTTGACTTCAACGTACCTATGAAAAACGGAGTCATCACTGATGATACACGTATTAAGGCTGCTCTACCTACTATTAAGTACGTAATTGATAATGGTGGAAAGGCTATTGTATTCTCTCACCTTGGAAGAATCAAAGAAGCTGCAGATTTCGAAAAGAATGATATTACACCAGTAGCTAAGAGATTTGAAGAACTAATTGGAAAACCAGTTAAATTCATCAACGCTACTAGAGGTGCTAAACTTGAAGAAGCTGCTGCTCACCTACAAGATGGAGAAATCTTAATGTTCCAAAATACTCGTTATGAAGATTTTGATTTAGAAACAGGAAAAGAAACTAAGAAAGAATCTAAGAATGATCCAGAACTTGGAAAGTACTGGGCAAGTCTTGGAGATGTGTTTGTAAATGATGCATTTGGTACAGCTCATAGAGCAGCTGCATCAAACGTAGGTATCGCTTCAAACGTTAGCGAAACTGCTGCTGGTTTCTTACTAGCAAAGGAAATTGAATACATTGGTGGAGCTGTTGATGATCCAGTTAGACCTTATGTAGCAATCCTTGGTGGAGCTAAAGTTAGTGATAAGATTGGTGTAATTGAAGCTTTATTAGATAAGGCTGATAAAGTACTAATCGGTGGAGCTATGATGTTTACATTCTTAAAGGCTCAAGGTTATAACATCGGTGCATCTCGTTGTGAAGATGATAAGCTTGATTTAGCTAAAGAATTAATCGAAAAAGGTAAGAAAAAATTAGTTTTACCAGTTGATGCTAACTGTAATAAAGCATTTGAAGATACAAAAGGTACTATAAAAGCTATCGATGCATTTGATGATGACGATATGGGTCTAGATATCGGACCTGCTACTCTAGAATTATTCAAGAAAGAACTTGAAGGCGCTAAGACAGTTGTATGGAATGGACCTATGGGTGTATTCGAAATGAAGATGTATGCTGCTGGAACAATCGGTGTATGTGAAATGTTAGCTGAATTAAAGGGTGCTAAGACAATCATCGGTGGTGGAGATAGTGCTGCTGCAGCTGAACAACTTGGATATGCTTCTAAGATGAGCCACATTTCTACAGGTGGTGGAGCATCTCTAGAATACTTAGAAGGAAAGACTCTACCAGGTATCGCTTGTGTAGATAACAAATAATTAAGGAGTAAATTAAAAATGAGAAAGAATATTATTATTGCTAACTGGAAAATGTATAAGACTAGAGAAGAAGCACTTGATTTTATTTATTCAGTAAGTCAAGCAGTTCCTTCAAAGGATTTAGTAGAATCAGTAGTATGTGCACCAGCTATTATGCTTAGAGATCTTGTTAAAAGACAAGGAGATAATGTAAGAATCGGTGCTGAAAACATGTATTATAAAGAAGAAGGAGCATTCACTGGTGAAATTTCTCCAAAAATGTTAACTTCTACAAATGTTGAATTCGTAATCTTAGGACATTCAGAAAGAAGAAGCATCTTCAAAGAAGATGATGATCTAATCAACAAAAAAGTATTATCTGCATTAGAACATGGATTAAAGCCAATTCTATGCTGTGGTGAAACTTTAGATGAAATGGAAGCTGGAAAAGTTGAAGAAGTATTAACTACTCAATTAAATGCTGGCTTAAAGGATGTTAAGAAAGAAGATTTAGCTAAAATCGTTATCGGTTATGAACCAGTATGGGCAATCGGTACAGGTAAATCAGCTACTGCTGAAATCGCTCAATCAAGATGCAAATTCTGTAGAGATGTAATTGCTAAATTATATGGTTCTGAAGCTGAAAAGATTAGAATCGTTTATGGTGGTTCAGTTAAACCTGAAAACATTGGCGATTTCTTAAAGCAACCAGATGTTGATGGTGGTCTAATTGGTTCTGCATCACTAGATCCTAAAAAATATCTAGCAATGGTTGAAGCTGGAATTCAAAAATAATTAAACTCTAAAACAAAATAAAATAACTACATCAAAAGTGTAGTTATTTTTGTTATGTGTAGAAAGGATGTAGTTTATGATTATTTATCATATTTATCCACTTGGATTATGTAATGCTTTATTTGAAAATAAATATGAAGAACCAGTTAATAGATTAAAAGAAATCTATAAATGGATTCCTCATATTAAAGAGATGGGCTTTGATACAATTTACTTTGGGCCATTATTTGAATCAAAATATCATGGATATGATACAACAGATTATTATAAAGTAGATTCAAGACTAGGAACAAATGAAGATTTTAAAGAATTATGTAAATACATAAAAAAAGAAGGTTTAAAAATTGTTCTTGACGGCGTATTTAACCACGTAGGACGCGATTTTTGGGCTTTTAAGGACTTACAAAAATATAGAGAGAAAAGTTATCATTGTGATTGGTTTAATGGTTTAAATTTTAATTCAAACAACGATAGAAATGATGGTTTCTCATATAATACATGGGGAGGATATACTTCCTTAGTAAAATTAAATTTAAGAAATTCATATGTTTGTGACCATTTGTTAAATGCTGTAGAAATGTGGATAAAAGAATTTGATATTGATGGTTTAAGATTAGATGCCGCAGATCAAATAGATTTAAATTTCTTTAATCAACTTAAAGATAGAACTAAATCAATAAAACATGATTTCTGGCTAATGGGAGAAATTGTAAGTGGAGATTATCAAAGGTTTTTAGATAGATTAGATTCCACAACAAATTATGCTTTATATAAATCTATGTTTAGTGCTTTTAATTCAAATAATATGTTTGAATATGCTCATGGAGTAGAACGTGAGTTTGGTCCATATGGGTTATATAAAAATAAATTATTATACAATTTCGTTGATAATCATGATGTTAATAGAATTGTTAATACATTAAATGATAGAGAAAATCTAAAAAATGTATATACTCTTATGTTTATGATTCCAGGTATTCCTTCAGTTTATTATGGTTCTGAATGGGGTATAGAAGGAATGAAACATAATGGCAGTGATGATGCTTTAAGACCATATATTGATATTGATAAGATGCAAGATAATGATCTAACAAATCATATTAAAGAATTGATTAAGATAAAAAAATCATCAAACGCTTTAATGTATGGAGGATATGAAAAAATAAATATATGGAATATGCAATATGCATTTGCGCGTATTTATGATAATGAAGTAAAAATAGTATTAGTTAATGCTTCTAATAATGATTTTACTTTTGATTTCTGGTATAGAGGAAATCATTATAATTATACATTAGGCAAAAAATCATCAATGATAATATAAAAAAAATAGTGGAATTTCCACTATTTTTTGTTTGGATTAATTGAAGGATCAATTCCCTTAGAAAAGGCTTGTTTAACACTTTCTTGGTATTTCTTTGGGGTCATTCCAATAATCTTTTTAAAAGATAAAATGAAATAACTTTGAGAGCAGAAGCCTAATTCTTCAGCAATTTCTATAAATGATAAACCAGAATAGTCAATCATATTTCTTGCAGTTTCAATCTTTTTCTTTAAGATGAAATCTTTTAGGTTAACTCCAGTTTCTTGTTTAAATAAAGTAGATAGATAGAACTGATTTAAATTAATGTGTTCTGCGATATCATTAATTTTAATATTTTCATATAAATGGTTATTAATATAATCTATAGTTTTAACAATTTGAAGTGAATAAATATTTTTAGTTTCAATGTTCTTCATCTTATATGCATAATCCATAACCATTTCTTTATATAGTTCAGCAATCTGTTCACCACGAGTAGTTAAATCTACTTTTTGAATATAATAATCACTTATAGTATAAGCTTCATCTAGAGGAAGACCACCTTCAATACAGAATCTAGCGATTAAAGCAGCAGTAATAACAAAATGATATGTATAATTTCTATGCTCATTAGTTGATAAAATACCCCAGTCCTCTCTCTTTTTAAAAGGATCAGTTTTAAGTTTATTTTCAATCCATTCTATTCTACCAGCTTTAATAGCTTCATAAATTTCTATATCGTGTTCATAGCTTTTTCTTTCAATTGCATCATCTAAACTTATGTAGTTTTTGTACTTCAAATCTTTTCTTATACTCATAATATCGACCTCTTTAATATGAATTTTAACATTTTTTTTGTAATTTTTATATAAAAAAATGATATTTTCTTATAAAATATTTTCGAGGTGATAAAATGTTATTAAAAAAAGGTATAAATTTAGGAGGATGGCTATCACAATGTGAACCATCAATTGATCACTATGAAACATTTATTAAAGAAGATGATTTTAAAACTATCAGTAATTTAGGATTTGATCATGTAAGAGTTCCTGTAGACTATAATTTAGTTGAAGAAGAAGATGGAACTTATACTGACGGCTTTAAATATATAGATAGAGCAATTTCATGGGCTAAAAAATATAATTTAAATATGATTTTAGATTTACATGAAACATATGGTTTTGTTTTTGATGATGATACTAAAGTTCAATTCTTTAGTGATAGAAGTGTTAGAGAAAGATTCTTTAAATTATGGGAAAACTTTGCGAATAGATATGCAAAATACAAAGACATGTTAGTATTTGAATTATTAAACGAAGTAACAAAAGAAGAATTTGGACCTATTTGGAATGAAACTATTATTGAAGCTGTTGAAAGAATTAGAAAGATAGATAAAGATGTTAAGATTATATTTGGTGGAACACGTAATAATAGTATCTCTGATTTAGTTAATCTACCTATAATAGAAGATAAAAACATTATATATACATTCCACTGTTATGAACCACTTATCTTTACTCATCAAGGTGCATATTGGATTCCAACAATGCCACTAGATTTTAGAATTGATTTCCCACTTAAAAAGGAAGACGTTGTTAAGGCAAAAAACGGTCCATTAAAGAAAGTATTTGAAAGATTTGGCGGAGAAAATGGATTCTATTTTGGCCTTACAGAAGATGAATATGTTAGTAGTGAAATATTTGAAAAGCTATTAAAGAACACTCTAGAATTTGCTAAAAAATATAATTTAACTTTATATTGTGGTGAATATGGAGTAATCAATTTAGCTGATTTGGATGCTAAAGTTAGATGGTATAAAGCTATCCATAAAGTATTAGAAAAATATAACATTGGTAGAGCTTTATGGAGCTATAGAGAGATGGATTACGGTATCATTGACGATCTAAATAAGAGAGTTTTAAAAGATATTGTTGATAATGCATAATTTATTTAAAAAAGGCTTGTCTAAGCCTTTTTCTTTTTGCAAAAAAAATTAAAAAGATTATTTATAGTTAAATTATTCCTTTTATATTTTACATATAAATGATAAAATATAATTTATAGAGGTGTCGTTATGAAAAAGGTTATTTGTATAGGTGAAGCATTAATTGATTTTAAATATGAAAATAATAGTTTTAAAATGAATGCAGGTGGAGCACCTGCTAATGTTGCATGTGCTGTTAGTAAATTAGGCGGCAATGCAACAATTATTACAAAATTATCAAATGATATTTTTTCAAATTTTTTAATTGATTCTTTTAAAAAATATAATATTGACACAACTAATATTGTAATTGATGAAAAAGAAAAATGCGGTTTAGCATTTATAAAAGATAACAAATATAGTTTTTATTTTAATGATTCTTCATCAGTAAAACTAAATAAAAAAGATATTAAAATAAAATTATTTGATAAAGAATCTATTACTCATTTTTGTTCATTATGTTTAGGAAATTATCCATCATTTTATGCGACTAAATATGCTTTAGAAAATACTAAAGGATTAGTTAGCTTTGATGTTAATTTAAGAGAAAACATTTGGGATGATAAAGAATTAATGATTGAAAGAGTTAATGAATTTATCAAATATGCTGATATTTTAAAATTAAGTATCGATGAATTATTTAGAATCACAAAAACCAATAATGAAATAGAAGGCATAAAAAAACTAATTGCTAGCTCAAGCAAATGCCAAATCATAATTATAACAAAAGGAAGTAAAGGCGTAGATTGCTATGATAGAAATATTAATAATATTCATATTGATGGTTTAAAAGTAAAAGAAGTAGATTCTACAGGTGCTGGAGACACTTTTATTGGTTCATTCTTATATTTCATTCAAAGATTTGATAAGAAACTTGAATTAAATGATTTAAAAGACGCTTTAGAGTTTGCTAATAAAGCAAGTGCTTATAAAGTTAGTCATAAAGGAACAATGGAAGGAATGCCTTCTTATTACGATATGTTCCACGAACCTATTTTCTTTGAAAGAAATAGAGTATTTAGAATATATTTAGGTGGGAAAGGATATCATAAACTTCTAGGAGATCCAAATACAAATAATTTCTTCCCAGAAGAATGGATTTGTAGCAAAGTAAAAGCAATTAATCCTAAATATTTTGGTATTCGTGATGGAGTAAGTGTTATAGAAGGAACAAATATCTTTTTAGATGATTTACTTAAAAATGAACCAAGAATAGAAGGAAATAAAAAATATGACTGTCTAGTTAAATATTTAGATAGCGCAATTAGACTTCCTATGCAAGTACATCCAACAAAAGAATTCTCTAAAAAGTATTTTAATAGTACTTATGGTAAAACAGAAGCTTGGCTTGTAATAGACGCAAGACGTGATGCTAAATTATATTTTGGCTTTAAAGATAAAATAACAAAAGAAGAATTATCTAATTTAGAAATTAGATCAAACACAGAAAAAGATATAATGCGTTCTATCTTAAATGAAGTTAGACCTAAAGTTGGAGATATATATCTAATTAAAGGCGGTTTAATTCATGCTATTGGAGAAAACTGCACTATAATCGAGATACAAGAACCTACTGATTTTACAATACAACCAGAAGGCTATTGCGGTGATTATAAGATTAGTGAAGAAGAAAAATATATAGGCCTAACAAAGGATATAGCACTAGATTGTTTTAACTATGAATTATATGGTTCTAAAGCCGTAGAAATGGCTAAAATGAGCCCTAAAATAGAATATAGTGATAAATATCTTAAAGAGAATTTAATCACATATAAGGATACACCATGCTTTATGATGAATAGATACACTTTAAAAAATGCTCCACTTGTCTTAAAGGGTGGTCCAAGTGTATGGATTGTACTAGATGGTAATGGCATTTTATATTATAAAGACTATAAGAGAAATATTAAAAAAGGTGATTATTTCTTGCTACCAAATGATTTAGACAACAAGTTTAAAATCAAAGGAAACATAAAATTAATTGAATGCATTGGAAGTGAAAATAATGGATAATGAATTAATGCTTAAAACAGAAGAAATCAAAAATGATAAGGAATTATATAACAGATATGCAGTTATAATTAATAATCCTATCACAGAAGAAGTTGTAAACCAATTTAGACATGATATTGAAAATAGTAAAAAGGTAAGTGAAAAAGAAGCTTGCGCATTACTTGGAGAATTATATTATTCTACAGGTAACTATTTAGAAGCTTTTAATGCATATACAAAAAGTAAGATTAATACTGATGATGTTAATGGTGACTTCTTTGGAGGCTTATGGGGTAAACTTAAAGCCGTACTAAAAAAAGGAAAAGTAGTATCAAACAAAATGTTTTTAGATGAAGAATTAGCTAAATTCAATTATTTTGATACAATACTTAGATTAAATGGAAATGATGCTAATGTAATTAGCTTATATGAAAGATCTTTAAAGAAAAGTCCTAAAATGCTTAAGTTTGAAGAAAACTATAAACTAATGTATGAAACTAATAAAGATGAGTTTGATATGTGTGTTAAAGTTAAGGTTCAAGCAGCAATGGCATATTGTAGAAGTAATGATAAAAAAGGCTACGAGAAGGGATTTAAGCTTCTTAATGAACTTTTCACTACAATAGAAGATACAAGAGAATATATAACAAATGATGTTGCTAATAAGATGATTTTTTATCTAATGGATAAGAAAGAATCATTCGATAAAATAATAAATACTTACTATAGATATATTGAGTTAGATAACGAGAATAATGAAACATTAAATATTCATTTAGGCAAATATTTCTTTGATAACGGAAGATTTGAACTTGCTAAAGAACATTTAAAAAGAACAAAAGATTCAAGATCAAAAATATTACTTGCTAGAATATATTTTAACGAAAACAAAAGCGAAAATATGTATAAAGTATTTGAACTAATTAAAGATAGTTTTAATTACTTTACTACAGAAGAAGATTATTATATGGCAAGTGATGCTTATCTATATATGTATTATCATGAAAACAATTTAGAACCACTTGATGTAATAAGTGTTATATTAAGTTTAAAAGAATTTGTTTTAGGAAATAAAGAAGGCAAAAAAGCACCTAAAATTAATCCATATTATTTAGGTGAATTATCTGATTTATATTTCTTTGCGAATGATTTAATTAACGCAAGTAAATATGCTAAAGATTATTATGAACAAGTTAAAGACAATAAAAAACCTATTAGTGAATATGAAGCTAAAGATGACTTAAACAGCTATCATTTAAATAGAGGTAGAGGCTTATTTATGGAAAAAAGATATTATGAAGCTTATGGTCATATGTCTTGCCTAGGAAATTATGCTTTAGCTAAAGATGAAGTGCTTGAATTAATTATGCATATCGTAGATTACACAACAAAAGATTATGATGATAGACTTATTGATAAATTTGATGAATTTGTTGATATAGTTAAGAAGGTATTTCCTAAAAAGAGAAAGAAAAGATATTCTTATTTAGGCAATATTTATATGAAAAAATGTTTCCTTGAAATAGACTTTAAGAGAAGCTATAAATTGGGAAAGAAATATTTAGGTAAAAACATCTCAAATATGGCTAAACGAAGGAATTTAATAGAATTCTATAAAGAGAATAAAAAAAGACTTAAAAACAAATAAAGAGCTTAGAATTAACTAAGCTCTTTTTTCTTAATTGTATTAAATCTTTAATTTAATATTAAAATTTGATACAATTATATTATAAACTGCAATTTAAATAACAATGGGGGGATAATTATGAATGAATATAAAGTTGAAACATATCTAACAAGAGCAGGTTTAAAAAAGGATGCAGATTTGTTAGAAAACGAATATTTCCAACAATACCTTAATTCAAAAGCAGAAGAAGGTTGGGATTTTATTTCTTGCGCTTTTTTAAGAAATAATGGCGGAGAAATAACTTATAAAGTTTTTTTCAAAAGAGAAAAATAAAAAAGCTCGGCTGAGCTTTAATATATTTTAATGGCAGGGGCATCAGGATTCGAACCCGAACCAAAGGTTTTGGAGACCCGTGTGCTACCATTGACA
>CAMVDS010000022.1 GCA_947166335.1 uncultured Mollicutes bacterium | reverse complement strand
CATATATTAACATATTTAACATATCTAGCTTTTTACACATTGTATAAACACTAAAATCAGAAAAGAATATTCCTCTTATTTTTTTATTCTTTAAATATTTTAAATAATTATATAAATCATTTAGTTCATCTTCATGAAATATTTTATTTATAGAAATATATAAATCATCATATTTTTCTACTATGTCTACGTCAAAATAAGCTGGTAATTTTACACTATATTTCTCATTACCAGCTATATAATAACTACTACTATTATTTAATTGGTTTAAATCAACTAACGTAGTTAAATATTTCATTAAATTCCCTTCTTCATTCTTTTTTTATGTTTCTTATAAATGATAGGTTCTTTCTTTATTTTAGATACTTCTATAAGCATATTTTCCATATCTTCCATACATTTATCTTGAGCAAATTTGTTTGTGAAATCAAGATATTTTAATCTCATTTCTTCTTTTTCACTATCGTGTTCCATCCAGTATTCTATTTTCTTTGCTAAATCTTTAGAATCCTTATTTTTAAATAAGTTTTTATCAGTTAAAGCAAAATGCTTTGTGGCACATTTCTTTGAATTAGCTATTACAGGGACTAATCCACACTTAATAGCTTCTAAGCATGAAATAGCTTCTATTTCTATTTCAGCAGGATGAACATATAGATCACTATAATTAATAACATCTACCATTTCATCTCTATTAAAGAAATTCATAATAGGCTTATTAGTAAGCTTATTACCCCATTTTCTTATTTTCTTTTCAAGTGGTCCACATCCAGCAAAAATAAGTTGAATCTTTGATTCATATTTAGACTTTTTTACTGCGTTTATTAGAACCTTATGTGTTTTTTCTTTAGAGAATCTACCTGTAAAAAGAATTATAAATTTATCTTTTAATTCATTTGGTTTTTCTACATCTTTTCTAATGAATCTAGCATTTACACCATTTGATATAACATATGCTTTTGTAGGCCCAACGACATGTTCAAAAACATTTTTAATAAATTCTGTTGGATAATGTATTCCATCAGCATATTTAAATACTCTTTTATAAAAAATCTTATATATTTTCCTGTTTAAAAGCCCAAAATGAGATAAACCTGCATGGGCACTTATATTTTCAGCCTGTGCATGAAAAGCAGCAGTAAAAGGAATGCCTAATTCTTCGCATATGATTCTTGCGCATTTTCCTGCTGAAAATGGTAATAATATATGGCATACATCTACTCCTTCTATAGCGCTTCTTATAATATCATAATCAGCCTTAGCAGGAGCAACACCATTTTTCATCATATATTTATTAAATATACCAAAACTAAAATGTTTTAAGATGTAATAGCCTTCAAGTCCTTCTTTTGTTTCATCAGGACAAACAATATGAAGCTCATGTCCTCTTTGTTTAAGGTATCTTATTAAATTCATACATGCAACAACAGTACCATTGTTTTCTTCACCAAGTACATCAGCGACTATGGCTATTTTCATAAGCTACACTCCTTAAACTATTTTTTAATACTTAAAGCTACTCCATCTCCAATATTATAAATAGTTGTATCAAAATCATTTTGTTCCATTAACCATTCATTATATTTTTTAATTTTATTAACTAGTTGTCTTAGATTTCTTGATTCAATGTTTTCTTCTAAGACAAGTCCATGGAATAATAAATTATCTGTAATAATTATTCCTTTGTCGTTTAATAATACTTTATATTTATTAAAAAAATTAATATATTGTGCTTTTGCGGCATCAATAAAAATTAGATCATATTTTTTAAGTAAATTTATATCTAATTCTAAGGCATCAGCAAAAAAGATATTTATTTTATCCTCATATTTAGCCTTTTTTACGTTTTCTTTTGCTAGATTATACATATTTTCATTGATCTCAATTGTATCAACGATAACTCCTAATTTAGCCATTTGAATAGATGAATATCCTATAGCTGTACCTATCTCTAGAACTCTTTTACAATCCTTTAAAATAATCATTTGTCTTAAGAATTCTAAGCCTTCATCTTGAATAATAGGTACTTTATTTTCTTTAGCATATTTTCTAAGTTCAATGTCTAAATCATTAAATTCTAGCTTGTTTAGATTATCTAGATATTCCATTATTCTTCATCTGCATCTTCTAAATCATTAAAGAATGATTCGATAGCATCATCTAGCAAATCCCATTCTTTATCAGTTTCTACATCTAATAATTCACCGATGCCATCGCCTTCTTCTGTATATCTAGCTGCAGAAATATCTTCAGTATCGCCAATTTTAAATACTACATAATTATTTCCTTCATAACCTTCTAGGTTGCAAGTAAATAGAATTTGGCATTCTACTTCTTTTCCGTCTTTTTCAAAAACTAATACATTTTCAGCTAATTTATCGTTCATAATAAACCTCCTTTTAATTTTTATAATCTAGATAGCCTTGTAAAATAATTACAGCAGCTAATTCATCCTTATGTTCTTTTCTTTTCTTTCGACTAGTATTATTCATAAGCATAACTCTATTAACTTCCATAGATGTAGTTCTTTCATCCCAAAGAATTACTTTAGAGCTTACTTTTTCTTCTAATTTAGCTTTAAAGTCTTCGCTAATTTTAGCACGAATACCTATATCGTTATTCATATGCTTAGGATATCCTAATACTATTTCATCTATTTTTTCTTTATTTACTATTTCAACTATTCTATTTAAGCAAGCATCATAATCGTCTTCATTAAATCTAAATGTTTCATAAATGCTTGCGATAATACCACTTGAAATAGCAATACCACATGTTTTACTTCCTAAATCTAATCCTAAATATTTCATTATTTGATTTCCTTTTTAACGATATCTAGGGCTTCATCAACCTTAGAAATATCCTTACCACCTGCAGTAGCCATATCAGGACGGCCTCCGCCGTTACCACCTGTAGCTATAGCAGCTTGTTTTACTAAATTACCTGAATTTAGTCCAATATTGTTCTTACATACAAATAATAATTTATTATCAGTAATTGAAGCTAAGAAGACAATACCGCTACCCATCTTATTAAGTAGAGCATCAGCTAATTGTTTTAAGGAATCCATACTAATGTTTTCAACCTTAGTAATTAAAGAATTACCTGAAATATATTTATCATATTCGCTTAAATTAGATAAAGCATTTTGTGCTTTCTTTCTATTGTATTCTTTTTCTAATTCTTTTACTTGATTCTTTAATTCTTCAATTTCTCTTCTTATATCTAAAACTAACTGATAGCTTCCCTTGCTTCTATTCATGAATACTATTTCATCGCCTAAATCAATGCCTTCAGCTTTAGCTTTATCAATTATAGATTTTTCTTTTTCTTCTAATGTTTCATATTCTTTCATTTGGTTATGAAGGAATGAATTAATTTTTTCATCAAGATTATCTCCAGTTACAGCAGTAACTCTAAATATTCCTGAACCAATTGATTCAACAGATGTAATAGCATAATCAATGATATCTTTAGTGTTTTTAGCATGAGTACCACCACAGAATTCTTTAGAATAATCCATATCTACTACTCTTACTACTTCACCATATTTTTCACCAAATAATGCCTCAGCACCAAGCTTTTTAGCTTCTGCGATTGGTAATTCTAATGTCTTAATTTCTAATCCTTCATTAATTTTTTCTTTAACTATTTTTTCTACCTTAATAATTTCTTCATCTGTAAGGTTAGAATAGTTGTTGAAGTCAAAACGCATATAATCAGCAGTAACTTGGCTTCCTTGTTGATGTACGTGTTCACCAAGTACATCCTTTAAAGCTCTTTGAGTTAAGTGAGCTGCTGAGTGATTACGTCTAATAGCATCTCTATTTTCTTTATCTACGACAGCTTTAACTGTATCTCCTTCTTTAAAACTTGATACATCTAAAGTATGTAGGTGTTGTCCGTTAGGTAATTTTGTAACATCTTTTACAACAACTCCATTAATAGTTCCTAAGTCAGCAACTTGTCCACCCATAGTTGCATAGAATGGAGTCTTATCTAAAACAATTCCATTATCAAATACTTTAATAACTTTTGCTTCAGTTTCTAAAGTATCATAACCAACGAATTTAGATTCACCCTTGAAGTTTAAATATTCTTCATTTTGGCTCTTCATTGATTCAACATTTTCTCTAGCATTTCTACTAGTTTCCTTTTGAACCTTCATGCATTCTTTAAAGCCATCAATATCTACAGTTATACCGTTATCTTGAGCATATTCAAGTGTAAGTTCAATAGGGAATCCATATGTATCATATAACATAAATGCATCTGATCCACTTATTTCTTTTACTCCTGTAGAAATAATATCATTAATTCTCTTTTCACCACCGTTTAGTGTTTCAAGGAATTTTTCTTCTTCTTGCTTAATAATCTTTTTTACGATTTCTTTTTTAGATTCAATATATGGATAGAATGATTTCATAACATCTACTACTACATCAACTATTTCATATAAGAATGGTCTATTAATACCAATCTTTTTAGCATGTTTACAAGCTCTTCTTAAGATTCTTCTTAAAACATAACCTCTACCTTCATTTGATAGAATAGCTCCATCGGAGATAGCAAATGTTAATGTTCTAATGTGATCAGCAATAACCTTAAATGACATTTGGCCTTCATATTTAATACCACTTATTTCTTCAATCTTCTTCATATATGGCATAAAAAGGTCAGTTTCATAGTTAGTCTTTGTGCCTTGCATTACGCAGCACATTCTCTCTAATCCACTACCTGTATCAATGTTTTTGCTTGGTAGTTCAGGATAGTCTTTTCTAGCTAATCCTTCTTTTGAATTATATTGAGAGAATACAATATTCCAAATTTCAATAAATCTATCATTTTCGATATCTTGTTCAATTAATTCTTTTCCACGCTTATCATATGATTCTCCTCTATCAAAGAAGATTTCTGTATCAGGTCCACATGGTCCTTCTCCAATCTCCCAGAAGTTACCTTCTAGTGGGATTAAGTGATCTGCAGGGATTCCTAAACTAATCCACTTGTTTCTTGCCTCTAAATCATCTGTATAATGAGTTATATATAATTTTTCAACTGGCATTTCAAAACGCTTAACTAATAATTCATAACCAAATTCAATAGCTTCATTTTTGAAGTAATCTCCAATGGAAAAATTACCAAGCATTTCAAAGAATGTATGGTGTCTAGCTGTTAAGCCTACGTTTTCAATGTCATTTGTTCTTACGCACTTTTGTATATTTGTAATTCTTGGATTGATTGGCTTTTCTGATCCATCGAAGTATTTTTTAAGTGGTGCTACACCTGCATTAATCCATAGTAATGTAGCATCATTCATTGGCACTAGTGGTGCAGATTCTTCAACGTGATGACCCTTTTCCTTAAAAAAGTTTAGCCAAGTTTCTCTAATTTCTTTTGCTGTTAAATATTTCATATTTATCACACTCCGAGTTTCTATTGTACCACATTTAATTAATAAATAAAAGTTTATTTATTAAAATAATTGTATTTTTTAATAAAAAAATAAGAGTGTATTTTTACACTCTTTTTTTCCAAAAAATCGCTTTATTGTGCTGTTTCTTCTTCACTTGACTCTACATTTTCTTCATCATCTATCATTTCTAGTTCTTTTTTATCTTTATCATTATCATAGAAAATATAGATTATTTTATTTACAAAGAATGTAACAATACATACTACACTTGATAATAATAAATTAAATGGTATAACAGCATACACTACATATTTAAACATATAATTACTACTGTTAACTCCTAGTATTGTCTTTTGTAAAACGGATACTAAAATATTAACATCTCCGTTAAAGTATAGTTTTAAATAAGCAGGAATAGCATAGAATACATTTAATAATACTCCAGCAAGTACCCATACTCCTATACATACTAATAGAGAAAATATAGATTTTTTAGGTTCTTTTATTTTAATAAATTTATACATGAATCCTGATGATAATACTACAGCAAAGCCTAGTATTAAATCCATTGTTTCTCCAACACCTACAGTAATACTTCCTTCTATTATTAAATTAGCAATACATCTTATTAAGACACATGCACTACCAAATAGAGGCCCACAGCTAAATGCACAAATAACAATTGGTAGCATTGAGAAGTTTATCTCTAGGAAGCTTGGGAAGAATGGTAGAGGAAATTTAGGAAATAAATATAATAGGACTGACATTGCGGCAAATATTGATGTAAGTATCATTTTTTTAATTCTTTTATCCATAATAATCACTCCTTCAAAATAAATAAAAGCCCGTCATTAGGGCTTTTTCAAAAACAAAAATAATTATAAAATATTTTTCTTCATCTAGACTATACTATCGGTTTTGGAATTACACCAAATCAGCTAAAAAGCTCAAGGACTATACCTCCGGTCTGGAATTTCACCATGCCCTAAAATATTTATTTCAACTATATTTTATTCTTTTATTTTTATTTGTCAATAGAAATGATATATTTGTCATTATCTATTTGAATTAGTCTATCTTTATATAAGGAACCTAGTGCTCTTTTATATGCTTTTTTACTCATATTGAAGTTTTCTAAAACAAATTCAGGAGTAACATCTATATATACAAATTTATGTTCCTTAATATAATTTAAGACTACTTCTTTATCTTTGTCTATCATATTTTCTTTTTGATCAATTGTTGTAGAATGAATTCCTCTTTCATCTATTCTATTAATTTTAACTTCTACTTTTTCTCCTAGATGAAGATGAGTTCTAACTTGTGTTTTATGTAAGTAAATAATACTAAGGTTTTCTGTATATAAGATATAACCTTCATTATTTATTCTTTCTACATATCCACTTACAATATCACCTATGTTAATAGATTCTTCTATAGAATATTTTTTAGCATCATTATTATTAACAATCTTACCAACTAAACTCTTATTCTTTTCTTTTAATATGATAAATAACTTGTCTCCTCTTTTAGGCCATAGTCTTTTATCATAAGGTAAGAAATCAGTTGAAACTAAAATGCCTTTTGTAATACCTATATTAACAAAGATACCATTATTGATTTCATCTTCTACAATACCCCATCCTGGATTATTTACTGTGGCATTTGGAATAGACATTGTTGCGGCAAGTCTTTTTTCACTATCATAATATAAAAACACTTCTACAAGATCATTTATAGTTAGTTCATATAATGCTTCATTGTTATGTAAAAATACTTCATTTTCTCCATCAATAAGCATATATCCAATTGGTGTTTTTCTTCCTACTTTAAGCTTTAAAATTATTCCAGCTTGCATTTAAATCACCTCTTTTAGTCTTTCTTCTAACTCTAATTTTACTTCAATATTATCTTTAGTTATTGGATGAATGAATTTTAGATAATAGCTTTGTAAAGCCAAATTATCTCCATTTCCATATAAGTTATCTCCAACAACTGGATGATTAATTGATTTCATATGTACTCTTATTTGATGAGTACGTCCTGTATGTAATATACATTCTATTAAAGTATTAGTTTTTTTATCCAATACATGATACTCTGTAATAGCGTTCTTTTCTCCACCTATTACTCTAATTTTACCATCTCTTATAATAGGTTTTTCTATTATTCCATCATTATCTAATATACCTTCTACTACTGCATAATATTTTTTTATAATATCAACTTTTTTAAATAAATTATGTATGTAACTACTTTTAGCAACTAATACTAAACCACTAGTTTCATAGTCTAATCTATTAACAAGATGAACTGTATTATTTATTCCCTTAGTTTCATAATAATACTTAATATTATTTGCTAAAGAATCTGTGTAATGGCCTACATTTGGTTGACTTGATACTTTATTCTTCTTATTAACTATTAAAATATATTCATCTTCATATAAAATATCTAGTTCCCCTTTTGTAGAAATACAATCAGATGTCTCTTCCTTTAAAGGAACGATTATATCTTTATTTTCTTCTACATTCATCCAAAGTCTTACTTCTATACCATCTACAATAACATATTTTAAACTTCTTATTACTTTTTTAGAGAATCCATTTTCTTCTAAGCATTCCTTTGCGGTTTGGGTCTTACTACTTCTAACAATCATATAAGAAAAAATCTCTTAAATAAGAGATTTTTCGTCCTATTTTGATTTTGTTCCAAGAAGAACTAAAAGGCCTAATACAGCAATACCAATAATGATAGTTACTATTATCTTCCATGCTCTAACCTTGTTCTTCATCTTTACACCAATAAGTGCTGTAATAATTGTAGGAACTGCTGCGAAGATATATCCTAAATAAGCTTTAAATGATTCATCAACTGTTTTATTTAGAACATTTACAAGTGGTGTAAATGCTAATAAACATGATACGTAAACGGCAAATACCATTACAATATAGAATAATATTTTAACTGCTTTTGGCTTTTGTTCTAATTGTAATTTGATTAATTCTAGTGAAGTACCGAAGTATCTAAGTTCTCTATTATAATCTGTATCAACAATTAATGGTTTAATTTTCTTACCATTTCTTAAACATAATCTAATATTTTGTGAATCTGTTTTTCTAAGTTTTGTAATATTTTTTTGAATTCTCTTTTCAAAGTCTTCCATACGATACATTATCAAATTTGAATTTGAATAATATGCATATTTCTTACCTGCTATACATGAAAGTGCAACTAATAATATGAATAGAGCACCACATAAGCCAAGAGTAATAAATGTGTGAATTGTATAATGCATCTTACCATCTTCTACATTTCCGATTCCTAAAAATTCTACTACTGCAGGAACAAATAGAATTGATACTGCAAGTCCACCAAAGATTATAGCAAATATGATGAAAGCAACTGTTGTTACGTCTGTAGCGTGTGGGCTAACAGAATCAGTTACATCATCGATAACATTCTTAGTGTTATCCATTACTTTTGCATGATAATCTAGCATATCTGAATAGTATTTAATCTTTCTATCTTTTTCAGCATCTAAAACATCTTTTAATTCACCTTCAGTAACACCACCACATAATTCTTTTTTATATGCGAATGATACTGGAGTATTGTCTGGTTCTCTAAACATCAAACAATAGTCTGTTTTCTTAGCTCTAATACCATCAATAAACTTACTCTTTGCAGAATAAGGATCATCATTATAAAGTTTGAAGAAACTTACATAAATTTCAATAGCTTCTTGTGGAGATGGAGCAATTGTTCTTTCTGACATTCTTTTTAGTCTTCTTCTAATACTCATAGCTTCATCGCCAAAATATTCGTAGTTATCATAATTTTGTAAGAACCAAGTAAAATACTTTTTTGTCATGTAACTCACTCCTTGTGAATATATCAATTCTGGCAAAAAGATATATTTTTTTGCGTAATAAAAAATATCTATGATTATAATATCATAATTTTAAGAAAAATAAAAGTATTATTTTATAATAATTATGTTTATAATCTACTCTTAATTAATTATCTATTTACAATTTTTAAAGCAACTTTAATTCCATCAATTGCGCTTGTAGTAATACCCCCTGAATAACCTGAGCCTTCACCAGCTGCATATATATAATCAATATTTGTTTCTAAAGATTCGTTTCTTTTAATCCTAACAGGACAGCTACTTCTTGATTCAATAGCTGTTAGTATAGCGTCAGGATCATTAAATCCGTGCATCTTTTTATCAAATAAGTAAATTGATTCTCTTAATGCTTTACATACAAAACTTGGTAGGCATTCATCTAATTTTTTAAAGTTATAGCCAAGAGGATAGCTTGGAGTAACACTACCTATTTTTGTAGTTACTTTGTTTTGTAAAAAGTCCTCTAACCTAGCGATATTTGCCTTGTATCCATCATTAAATGATAGAGCTTCATATTTATCTCTAAATACAAATCCAGCAAGTGGATGATTAGATTCATAATCAGTTGTATTTACATTAACAAGTAAAGCTGCATTACCATTTTCTTTATCACGAGATTTATAACTCATCCCATTAACAACCATTGTATTTTCACTATCCATTGAAGGTACTACAACACCTCCAGGACACATACAGAATGTATAAACATCTCTATCATCTAAATGTACTGCCATCTTATATGTTGCATTAGGTAGATTCTTATGTCCTGCATATTTACCATATTGTATTTTATTTATTAATTCTTGTTTATGTTCTATTCTAACACCCATACTAAAAGGTTTTTGTTCCATTAAAAGTCCTTTATCATATAACATTTTAAATGTTTCTTTAGGGGAATGCCCTATAGCAAGTATTAAATAATCATAGTCAAATAATACTTCTTTCTCATTATTAATACATTTGATTTTTTTATCAATAATATCAACTAATTTATGTTCAAAATATATATGACCATGTTCATTAATGTAATTAGCCATATTATTAACTATCTTTTTTAAGACATCTGTGCCTATATGTGGCATATTTTCATATAGGATATCACTATCAGCACCATATTTAACAAATGTTTCTAAAACAAATGAATTATATTCTGAATTGATATTTGTTGTTAGTTTTCCATCACTATATGTACCAGCTCCACCTAGGCCATACACAAAGTTAGAATCTTTATTTAATACTTTATTTTCTAATAAGTTATTAATATCTTTTTCTCTATTTTTTACATCTTTACCACGTTCTATAATTATAGGCTTTAATCCAGCTTCTATTAAGATTAATGCGCTAAATAATCCTGCTGGACCACTACCAATAATTACAACTTTCTTATCATTAGATTTTGGCACAACTAAAGGTTTTTTTGGAGTATAAATTAAGTTTTTATGTTTAGATTCATTCTTAACGTTTACTAAAAATGACATATTAAAACGCACTTCAAATCTAGCATCAATACTTTTTTTAAACACCCTAAAATCAATTATTTTATCATTAATTTTCTTTTCAATTAATTTTTTAATTACTTCATCATTATAATCAAGAGGTACTTTAATATTATCTACTTTTATCATAAGTTTTTAGCAAGCCATAGAGCTGAAGCAATCGCAAAGTGAATATTATATCCACCAGATAGTCCATCAACATCTAATACTTCTCCTATAAAATAGAAGTTTTTCTCTATTAGTGATTCTAAAGTTAAAGGATTAACTTCATTTAATGATACACCACCAACAGTTATTTGTGATTGTACAAATTCATAATTCTTGATGCATTCTACCTTATAATTCTTTAGTTTATAAGCTAAGTTTTCTGCGTCAAATTCTTTTAAGAACTTACCTCTTGTATCTCCTAATATATGATTTAATAATTTTCTATTAATTATACCCATTAAAGCTAAATCAATGTATCTATCTTGTTTTAAGCTTTTAATTATATTAACTAATTCTTCTTCACTCTTATCAGGGAAAAAATCAAAAGTAATATAACCAAAACTACTTCTAGCAAATATTGATGATATTTGAAATACTACTATTCCTGATATTCCATCTTCCTTAAATAATAGTTCTCCTTTATCTTCATAAAAGTCTTCACCATTATATGCTTTAGCAATTACTTTGCATCTTAAACCTTGTATGTCAGAAAAATTCTCTTTTGTCTTTATAGGACATAATGCAGGTTTTAAAGGTGTAATAGTATGGCCTAATCCTTCTATTGCTCTAAACATAGAACCATCTGATCCTAAGAATTCTTGACTTTTTCCACCTGTAGCAATAATAATCTTATCAAAATAATAGCTATTAAAGAAAGTCACAATAGTATTTATGCCAAGTCCTACAACTTTTTCATTAATCACTTTTATACCTAATTCATATAATTCTAAATTTAAGCAATCAACGATTGTTGATGCTTGTTCATTATATGGATAAATTCTACCTTCTTTATCTACTTTTGTTAGTATTCCACATGAATTTAAAAAACCTATTACATCCATTTTTATAATATCATTAACAAAGCTAGTATTATAATAATCACTACTCATATTGATATTACTAACATTTCCTTTTCCATTACCTGAAGCAAGTAACTTTTTACCAACTTTAGGCATATATTCAAAAATAGATACTTCACTATTCATATATTTTCTTTTTATTGAAATTGCAGCTGTGAGTCCTGCAGGACCACTTCCTATAATACCGATCTTCATAATTATCACCTAAATATATTATAAAACATTTAATGTTTTAAAAAAATATGTTTTGACATTTTGTTGTATGGGTGTATAATGTATTTAAAATTATCAGGAGGGATATTTATGAAATTTAACAACATAGACAAAAATAATAATTTTGATTTTTCTAAAACAAGCGCAGATTATGCGCTATATAGAGATATATATCCTAGTGAGTTCTATGACTGTTTTATTAAAAATGGTATAGGTGTTAAAGGAACTACTTTACTTGATATAGGTACAGGTACAGGAGTAATACCTAGAAACTTATATAGATACGGGGCTAAAATAATTGGTACTGATATATCAGAATCTCAAATAGAGGAAGCAAAAAAACTATCTAAAGGTATGGATATTAAGTATTATCCACAAAGTGCTGAAAAACTTGATTTTAAGCCTAAATCTTTTGATTCTATATCGATATGCCAGTGCATTTGGTATTTAGATCCTAGAAGTTTAGTAAATACTTTAGATAAGCTTTTAAAGGATGATGGAAAAGTAATAATTACATATATGGCTTGGCTTCCACTAGAAGATGAAATAGCTAAAAAATCAGAAGATTTAATACTTAAATATAATCCTAATTGGACTGGATGTAACGCGGAAAGAAAAATGCCTTATGTACCAAATGAATTACTTGAAAAATTTGATATAGTTAAAGAAGAATTATTTGATAAAGATATTCCTTTTACAGTTGATAGTTGGGCAGGACGTATTAGAGCATGTCGTGGAACTGGGGCAGCACTTGATCCAAATACATTAGAAAAGTTTAATGAAGAGCATATAAAAATGTTAGAAGAAAATACTAATGGTAATTTCAATATTAAACATTTTATTTCATATTCAATATTAATGAAAAAACACTAGATTAAGCCAAATCTAGTGTTTTTATTTATTTATAACAGAATCCTACAGGATTTCCTAAATGAGGACATTTATCTTTATCATTACAAGTAATACAATATAAGCTAGAACCTTTTCTTTCCTCTTTCTTAGGTTCTTTAACTTCTGTATTTACTTTAACATTTAATAAATCACTTTTAATATCATCAAAACTAAAGTTATTTGTAGGTGTATATTCAAATGTTGGTTGTATTTGCTCTTTGATATTAGATAACATTTTAATTGCTTCTTCTCTAGCCTTAATTAATTCACTAGCATCTGTATTGTTTGCTTGTTCTGAAATTGCCTTACATTTAGAACATAGATCATATAAATCAATACTGCCATCTATTTTATTATAATTACTTTTGAAACAATCAAAACCTGTTTTATCTAATTCTAATATTTGCATTTGCATATCCTTTTGAAGAATATTTCTACTTTTTATATACTTATTAAATGCTTCTTTTTTTGTTTCAAGATATTCTTTTTCTATATCTTTATTCATGTCTTTATTTACATAATTTTCTACTAAATTTATTTTTTTCAAAGCATTATAATATGCAGATTCATATTCTTTAAATACTTTTTCATGCAAGATTTTTTCTTTTGCTAAGGCTTCTTTTCTCCTTTTATTTGGTATACCAATTGAAAAACCCAAAGGAATTACGCCGGCTGCACCAAGAGCAACAACGATAAGAAATCTAACTAAATCGATAAAAAC
>CAMVDS010000021.1 GCA_947166335.1 uncultured Mollicutes bacterium | reverse complement strand
GCCTTTTTTATTTAATTGTCTACTTTTACTTGACTAGTGCAAAAAGCCTTTTTTTATTATATTATTTATTTTTTTGAAAAATAATAAAAATATATATATTTATCATATAATATGATAAAATAGATATGAGGTGATATTAATGAAAGTCGCTATTATGTATGATTTTGATAAGACATTATGTACAAAAGATATGCAAGAATATGCCTTTATCCCAAGTGTAGGTTTATCCGCAAGTGAGTTTTGGATTAAATGCGATAAACTATCAAAAGAAGAAAAGATGGATAAGATTCTATCTTATCTATATTTAATGATAAAAGAATCAAATAGTCATGATATGCCTATTAAAAGAGAAACATTCAATAATGCAGGAAAGAATATAGAATTCTTCCCTGGAGTTTTAACTTGGTTTAAAAGAATAAATGAATATGGTAAATCTATAGGCATAGATGTAGAACATTATATTATTTCATCTGGTTTAAAAGAAATTATTGAAGGATCAGAAATAGCAAAAGAATTTAAAGAAATATATGCTTGTGAATTCTTATATAATGTTAATGGAGTAGCTATATGGCCTAAATTAGTTGTCAACTATACAACTAAAACACAATTCTTATATAGAATTAATAAAGGTGTTTTAGATGTAAGTAATGACAATGATTTAAATAAGTATATTGAAAATGATAAGAGAAGAATTCCATTCAGGAATATGATTTATATTGCCGATGGCATAACTGATATTCCTTGCATGAAATTAGTAAAATCTAATGGTGGAAAGTCAATTGCAGTATATACTGATAAATCAAAGGAATTGGCTAATACATTATTAAATGAAAAGAGAGTAGATTTTATTGCTCCATCTAATTATACCGAGAATAGTGAAATAGATATTATTATGAAAAGAATATTAGATTCCTTAAAAGCTATTAATGAAATAGTTGATATACATCATAAGCAACTTAACAAATAATTTGCAAAAAATAAATAAAGTTTTATAATATATATAGTATGATAAATATCTACAAATCAATGGATAACGTGTATAGGAGGTTTATGATGATTGAATTTAGATATGATACTCAATTATTAATTGAGGGTGAAAACTTAGATGAGGATGCTATTAGAGATTATATTTTAGCAAACTTTAAAGGTGACTGTTTATTAGTTGCTGGTGATGATGAATTAATTAAACTACATTTTCATACAAATGAACCATGGGATGTAATGAGATATTGCAGAACTCTAGGTGAAATATATGATATCGTAGTAGAAGATATGGATAGACAAACAAGAGGTTTAAAAGGATAGAAAAACGGGGAAACAAAAGTGTTTTCCCTTTTTAATAAAGGATGTGTATTTATGCAAGAATTAAAGGATAAAATAATAAAGGAAGGCATAGTAATAGGAGATGACATATTAAAAGTAGGATCTTTTATAAATCATCAAATTGATACAGATTTATTATTTAAACTAGGTGAATATTTTAGTAAGAAATTTAATAATGTTACTAAAATACTTACTATAGAAGCAAGTGGAATTGCTTTTGCTATTGGTGTAGCTAGATATTATAATGATGCACCTGTAGTATTTGCTAAAAAGAGTAAAAGTAAAACTGTTGATATGAATCAAGTATATCAAACAACAGTTAAATCATTTACTAGAGGAACTGAAAGTATTGTTACAGTTGATAAAGTATTTTTAAATGAAAATGACAACATTTTAATTGTTGATGATTTCCTAGCTGAAGGTAATGCCGCACTTGGTTTAATTGATTTATGTAAGCAAGCTAAAGCAAATGTAGTTGGTGTAGCTGCTGTAATAGAAAAAGGATTCCAAGGTGGAAGAAAGAAATTAGAAGAGTTAGGAATACACGTTGAAGCTGGAGCAATCATTGAGAAATTTGATAATGGAAAAGTAATTTTAAAATAATGATTTTAAGTCAAAATGTATATGTAAGCGTTTTGACTTTTTTATTTTAATATATTAACACTTTAATTTATAAAATTAATATGATATATTAATAATGTAAAACTGAAAGGGAGTATAAAATTATTTATATTAATAATTTTTATTAGTTATTCTTACTTTTCTTTATATCGAAAAAGAAAAGGACATTAAGGAGAATGCGAATACTTTTAAAATAATGTGAATAATCTTACATTTTCTTTTAGATAAAAAAAGGAGAAAAAAGAATATGAAAAAAGTATTAAGTTTATTATTAACATTAGTGCTTACAGTAACTGTTACTTTATTTCTAGCTGGATGTGAAGGCGGATATAAAGACGATGGAGTATTTAGAGTAGGTATCATTACATTACATGATGAAAACTCAACTTATGACAAGAACTTCATCGATGCTGCTAAGGAAGTTAAAAAAGCTTTAAATTTAACTGATGAACAAGTAATCATCAAATCAGGTATTCCTGAAGGAAATGAATGCTACAATGAAGCAGTTAAATTAGTTAAGCAAGGCTGCGATGTAATTTTCGCTGACTCATTCGGTCATGAAGATTATTTAATTAAGGCTGCTAAGAAGTATACAAAAGTACAATTCTGTCATGCTACAGGTACTCAAGCTCATACAGCTGGATTAGATAACTTCCATAATGCATTTGCTTCAATTTATGAAGGTAGATATCTTGCAGGTGTTGCTGCTGGTATTAAATTAAATGCTATGATTGCTGCAGGAACTATTACTGCTGATAAAGCTATTATTGGTTATGTTGGTGCATTCACATATGCAGAAGTTATGTCAGGTTATACTTCATTCTTCTTAGGTGCACAATCAGTATGTCCAACTGCAACTATGAAGGTAAGCTTCACTGGTTCTTGGTATGATTATGCAAAAGAAAAAGAAATCGCTAAGAAGTTAATTGAAGATGAAGGATGCGTTCTAATTAGTCAACATGCTGACTCACAAGGTTGTCCAGAAGCTTGTGAAGCTGCTGGTGTTCCAAACGTATTCTATAATGGAACTAACGAAGCTAAGACTACTTGGTTAGCTTCATCAAAGATTGATTGGGCTCCATATTTCACAATTATTATGGATGCAAATAAACAAGATCAAATTCCTACAGATTATACAGGAACAATTACAACTGGTTCAGTTAAATATTATTTAGATGAAGAAGATGCTGATATTAAAGCTGATAAGGCATTAGGTGATTATGTAGATGATGAAACTCCATATAGCTTATTCTTAAAAGCTGAAGCAGATATCAAAGCAGGAACTATTAAAGTATTTGATACAGCTAAGTTCACTGTAAAAGGTGAAAAGATCACTACTTATATGGCTGATGTTGATACAGATAAAGACTTTACAGCTGATACAGAAGCTATCGAAGGTGGAATCTTCACAGAATCTTCTAAGAGAAGTGCTCCATATTTCAACATTGAAATTGATGGTATTACATTACTTGATAGAAATTATGGAGACTAATTAAAAACTAAAATAAAAAGACTTTTTAAGGCGGGATTTATTCGTCCCGCCTTAAATGTCTATATAAATTATGCGCTGGGGGTGCATTTATGGAAAACAATATAGCACTAGAATTGAAAGGAATTACGAAGACTTTTGGTAAAGTAGTTGCTAATAAAAACATTAACCTAACCGTTAAAAAGGGAGAAATATTATCATTACTTGGAGAAAATGGTAGTGGTAAAACTACTTTAATGAATATGATTTCAGGTATATATTTTCCTGATGAAGGTCATATTTATGTAGATGGTAAGGAAGCAATCATCAAAAGTCCTAAGGATTCATACAATTATAAAATTGGTATGATACATCAACATTTTAAATTAGTTGATATCTTTACTGCTGCAGAAAATATCATTCTTGGGATGAATATCAAAAAGAAAAACAAGATTAATGATGAAGTATTAGAAATTGCAAACAAATATGGTTTTGATATTGATCCAAAGAAGAAAATATATGAGATGAGCGTCTCAGAAAAACAAACTGTTGAAATTATTAAAGTATTATATCGTGGTGCAGATATTTTAATTCTAGATGAACCAACAGCCGTTTTAACACCTCAAGAAATAGAAAAATTATTTAAAGTCTTAAAAGCAATGAAGGAAGATGGTAAATCAATTATCATTATCACTCATAAGCTTAATGAGGTTATGGAAATATCTGATAGAGTTTCTATTTTAAGAAAAGGTGAATATATTGGTACTGTAAATACAAATGAAACTACAGAAAAACAATTAACTGAAATGATGGTTGGTAAAAAGATTGATTTAAAGATAGAAAGAGTAATCACTGATTTTGATAGACCATTACTTGAAATAAGAGATTTATATGTTAATAGAGATGACGGAAGTGAAGCTATTAAGAATGTAAGCTTCTACATCCGTGGTGGAGAAATATTAGGTGTTGCCGGTATAGCTGGATGTGGACAAAAAGAATTATGTGAAGCTGTAGCTGGTTTAAGAAAAGTTAAATCAGGACAAATCATGCATAAAGGTGAATCAGTATTACATTTAAGTCCAAAAGAAATCATTGCAAAAGGTATTTCAATGAGCTTCATTCCAGAAGATAGATTAGGTATGGGACTTGCTCCTAACTTCTCTATTACTGATAATATGATGTTAAAGAATTATGGCGAAGCTAAGGGAATTTTTGTTGATAGAAAGAAAGCTAGAAAAGAAGCTAATGAACTTATTAAAGCCTTAGATGTTGTGACTCCATCGAGTGAAACACCTGTTAGAAGATTATCAGGTGGTAACGTTCAAAAAGTATTAGTTGGACGTGAAATTATGGCTAATCCAAATGTAATAGTTACAGCTTATCCAGTTAGAGGATTAGACATAAATTCATCATATTTAATTTATGATATTTTAAACGAACAAAAGAAAAAAGGAACAGGTATAATATTTGTTGGTGAAGACTTAGATGTTATGCTTGCTTTATGTGATAAGATAATGGTTATCTGTCATGGTGAAGTTATGGGTGTAGTACATGCCGCAAAAACAACAAAAGAAAAACTTGGTTTAATGATGACAGGATCCCTTAACCTTCTTGAAGAACAGAGTGACAGAGCTTGGGGTAAAGCTAAAGACTCTAACTTAACGGAAGAAGAATGGGAGAAAGCAATAGAAGAATCGAAAGAAGAATCAAAGGAGGATGAAATAGATGAGAGCAAGAACTAAAAAAGAACCTCTACTTCATATCTCCAGAAGAGATGGTATGCGTAAAAGAAAGAGCTACCTACTTAGATTTGTTTCTGTATTGTTAGCATTCTTTATTTGTTCAATTATATTAGTGATTTATAAAGGATATAGTCCACTAAGCTTTATAGGAGCACTATTTAGTGGAACTATAGGAGATTCCTTTAATATTTGGGTATTCTTAGGACATTGTGCTATGCTATTAGGCTTAGGTCTAGCCTTAATTCCAGCATTTAAGATGAAATTCTGGAATATAGGTGCTGATGGACAAGCCCTAATGGGTGGTATAGCATGTTATATGGTTTTATATTTTGGTTGTTATAGAGGAACAATGCCAGGGGGCTTAGGCTTAGTTTTAGGCTTAATAGCAGCTATCGTAGTTGGAGCTATATGGGGTGTTATTCCTGCTATATTTAAAGCAATTTGGAATACAAATGAAACATTATTTACTTTAATGATGAATTATATTGCTATTCAATTAGCATTATTCTTAAAGAATTATATCGTATTTACTCTTCAAAAGGGTAATAAAACAACTATTCCAATTCCTGATGCTGGAACACTTGCTTCCCCTTTTGGAATAGAACAATTCTTACCTGTAATAATTATTGCTATACTTGCAGTAGCAATTACAATTTATATTAAAAAGACTAAACAAGGATATGAATTATCTTTAGTAGGTGATTCAGAAAATTCAGCAAAATATGCTGGTATTAATGTTAAATGGGTAATTATTAGAACAATGATTATATCTGGCGCAATTTGTGGTTTAGTTGGTTGGCTAATGATTGTTGGTAACCATCAAGCAGTAGATTCAGGTATGACAAATAATAATGGATTTACAGCCATTATCGTAGCATGGCTAGCTAAATTTAATCCATTATATATGGTTCTTACAGCTGGCTTAGTAGCCTTCCTACAAATAGGTATGAAGGATGTTACAGCAAACGCTGGAATTACAAGTGATGGTATAACAAATATCTTTATCGGTATTTTCTTCTTCTTTATCATTGCCTTTGAATTCTTTATTACTTATAAGATTATTTTAAGAAAGAATGATGAAGGAGAAATTGATAATAAGTTCTTCAGATTCTTACACAATAAGATATACATTCCACTCGCTAAATTCAATAATAAAATTATTGATGCAATAAAGAATTTCTTCCTAAAAATCTTTAAGAAGAAAAAGAAAGAAGAAGTATTAGTAGAAAATGTAGCTAGTGAAGAAGTAAATGTTAGTGAAGAAAAACCTATAGAAGATGATAATCCTCTAGAACTAGAGGATAAAGATCAGGAGGTGGGATTATGATGGCCTTAATTATAAGTACAATTGGTATTTGGGCTGCATTCTTATTTGCAACTGTTGGTGAAATCATAACTGAAAAATCAGGTCACTTAAACCTAGGTACTCCTGGTAATATGTGTATTGGAGCTGCGGGAGGCTTTGTAGGATTATCCATTTATTTAAAAGCTGTTGGTGGTCCTAGCCATGCAGTTGGATTTTTTGTAGTAGTAATTCCACTAATATTCTGTATTGTATTTGCAGGACTTGCAGGCCTATTATATAGTTTCTTAACTGTGACATTAAGAACTAATCAAAATATTACAGGTTTAGCAATTACAACATTTGGCATGGGTATCTTAAAGTTCTTATCAGGTGCTGTAAAAAATGCTGAAGATTTAAGAAATCCTTCAGTACTTGCCTATAATCAACACTTATTCCCATTCTATGAAAAATTAGGATGGTTTGGAAAATTATTCTTATCATATGGATGGTTAACTTATTTTGCGATTATTGTTGCAATAGTTGCGGCAATCGTAATTAAGAAAACTAGAATTGGTTTAAATTTAAGAGCTGTTGGTGAAAATCCAGCAACAGCAGATGCTGCAGGATTAAATGTAGCTAGATATAGATATGGAGCAACAATTGTTGGTGCTGTTATATCTGGTTTAGGTGGCTTATTCTTAATTTTAGATTATCTAAGCTGTAATAATGAAGCTGCAGATGCTACAATTAGTGCATTTGGATGGTTAGCAGTTGCACTTGTTATATTCTCTATATGGAGTCCAAAGATTGCCATACTTGGTACATTCATCTTTGCTTTATGTTATATAGGAATTATAAGAATTAATGCTATGCCTACTCCAAAATCATTACTTGAAGCATTACCTTATGTAGTAACAATCTTAGTATTAATTATCACAAGTATCTTTGGTGGTAAATCAGTTCAACCACCTGAGGCACTGGGTCTTAACTATTTTAGAGAAGATAGATAGAGTATGATTAATTCATACTCTTTTTTCTTATAATATGATATAATATATTTCGAGGTAATAAATTATGACTTTAGAAGAAATATATGTTACATATGAAGCACTAAAAAAAGAAGGTTATTCAAAAGAAAAACTATTCTGTGCAACATGTAAAATGTTTTTATGTGATCAACTTACTATATCAGATTTAAAAGATGCTTTAAAAGTATTAGGATATAAATTATCAGATGAATTATTAAATTATTCAATTGATGAACAAAAAGCATTAATTGATAATTACGTTAAAAGCTTTGCTTTAGAATATGATATAGAAGAATTTAAATAAAAAAGGAGTTTTGATTATGAGTAGAGAATTAAACGAATTAGATGAAAAAATGGCTAAAATTGACGATTTAAGCATAATGGAGAAAGAAAAATTATGTTTAGAATATGCGAAGAAAGGAATAAAGGAAGCTTATTCATATTTAGGTGATATTTATTATTTTGATAAGGAAGATTTAAATAAAGCTTTTGATTATTATAAACAATGTGATAATGGTTATTCTATCTATATGCAAGGAGTAATAGCTGAAAACATTTATTATGAAAAACAAAACCTAGATTTATCTAAACAATTATTATTTAAGGCTGCTGATGAATTTAAAGTTCCTGATGCATTATATGAAATTGGTTTTAATTATTTAAATGGTAATAATGGTTTTGATAAGAACATTAAAAAAGCAGTTGAATATTTAAAGAAAGCAAAAGAATTAAATTATTGTGAAGCTTATTTTACACTTGCTAATTGTTATAAAAATGGACTAGGTGTAGAAAAAGATATTAATAAAGCCTTTGATTTAATTAAAGAAGCATATTTAATATTAAATGGGGAAAACTAATATGAAATATTGTAGACATTGTGGGGCACAACTTGCAGATGATGACAATTATTGTTATTTTTGTGGGAAACCTATAGAAGAAGAAAAGATAGAACAACCAGTTTTTCAAGATCATAGTTATTATGAAGATAAAACTTTATATAATAGAGAGACTAATACTGCAGCTACACTTGGCTTTATATTTTCTTTTATTTCACCAATAGTTGGATTGATTATATCAATTATTGGCTTAAATAAATCAAGAAGATTAAATGGTTTAGGTAGAGGGAAAGCAATTGCAGGAATTATCATTTCTATATTAAGTATGGTTATTTCATTTTTTATATATATGTATTATCTTGAAATATATGGACTAGAATAATAATTAAAAAAGGAGGAGATTTAAAATGAGTTATTGTCCAAAGTGTGGATCAAAAGTAGAAGATGGGGATTTATATTGCTATGGATGTGGATATAAATTAAGTGGTGGAGAACCACAACCTGATAAATATAGAAATTATACAGTTTCTGAAGAAAGAAAACCAAATTATGAAAAAAATCATGGTATGATTCAACCACTTTCTAAAGTAGGGTTTATTTTAAGTTTAATAGCAATATGTTTATTTGTTGTTTCATTATTAATTGCTGGATTTGCATATGAATCAAATGATAAAGGATTAGCATTATTATTCTTATTATCATTATTATTTGCAGTTATATTTACTGAAATATCACTTGGACTTTCTATTCCAGGATTAATTATTACCAACAAAAGAGAATATAAAAAAGGGATTGCTGTTGCAGCTTTAATATTAGCAATTATTGCTGAAGTAGCAGTAGCAATTCTATATGTTTATGCTGAATCAATAGTATAAAATAAAAGGCTCAACTGAGCCTTTTTTTATTCAGCAATTACTTTTGTGAAGGTTAGCGTTTTTCCTTCAAAATCAGCAATATCATCTTGAGTGAATTCTAGGTATAGAATATCATTTTTATATGTTGTGTTAGCATGCATAACTTGTTTATCGTCTATGTAAAATCTTATGTAACTTGCGTTATTTGATTTAGCTGTATCAAAAGAGTATTCCTCTTCATTATAAGTCAATTTTGCATGATTGCCTTGCTTTCCTAAATGAAAATTATATTCAGAACAATTCCATTCACAAGAATAATTAAACCATTTCTTTTTGTTTCTACAAGATGTAAGGGTCAAAAGCGAAAAAACAATGACAAATACACTAACCCATTTAAGTATTTTTTTATTCATTTTATATCCTCCAAAACACTTTTATTATAGCATATACATCGTTAATAGACAATATATGGTTAAAAAGTGCTAGTATTAGAGTAAATATTTATATAAATTGTATAAAAAAAAGCTCATTTGAATTGACAATTCATCTTTCAAAAAAATTTTTAAAAAAATTAGCAATCACCTATTGACAGTGCTAAAAATATGATATATAATATAGTTAGCAATCGGATAGAACGAGTGCTAATAAATAATCATAAAGGAGTGATTTGTATGAGAAATAATGTTGCAAACTACAACAGAGGTAACTATTTCGATTTATTCGACCCATTCTTTAATGATTTCTTCGGATTAGAAAGAAACGCCAAGTATAACGAGGTGATGAAAACTGATATTATTGATCATGAAGATTCTTACGAAATGAAGATTGAACTTCCAGAGATTAAGAAAGAAAATATCAAGATGTCCTTAGATAATGGATACTTAACTATTGAAGCTAAGGTTGAAAAGAATACAGATGAAAATGATAAGTACATCCGTAAGGAAAGATATTATGGAGAGTTCAAACGTAGCTATTATGTAGGTGATGCGGTTAAAGAAGAAGATATTGATGCTAAGCTTAATGATGGAGTATTAACTTTAAACATTAAGAAGGCTGAACCAAAAGCTCCAGAAAAGAAATATATTGAAATTAAATAATATAAAGAAAAAGCTCCGTTTGGAGCTTTTTTGTTTATATTAAAACTTTACTTAAGAATTCTTTTAATCTTTCAGACTTTGGATTATTGAATATTTCTTCAGGTGTACCTTGTTCAGCTATAACACCTTGATCCATAAACATAACCCTTGTTCCTACTTCCTTAGCAAATCCCATTTCATGAGTAACTATTACCATAGTCATTCCTGTAGAAGCAATGTCTTTAATTAATTGTAATACTTCACCAACCATTTCTGGGTCAAGAGCAGAAGTAGGTTCATCAAATAACATTACTTTAGGATTCATTGCTAGTGCTCTAACAATAGCAATTCTTTGTTTTTGACCACCTGATAAAGTAGATGGATATTTATTTGCTTTATCTTCTAGACCTATACGCTTTAATAATTCTATAGCATTATCATAAGCAGCTTGTTTTATTTCTTGTTTGTTTTTATATGGATAATCAATATATTCTAAAGGTTTAGGATAAACTAATCTATCAATCTTTCTTTCAGCGTTTTCTATTTTTGTTGTAAGTTTAAGTTTTTTATTAGTTAATTCTTTATCATAAGTTACAAACAATTTTCCTTTTCTCTCAATAGTTGATTTTGTTGCTTCCCACTTTTCTTCAACTTCCTTAAGAAGTGGTCTAGTTTCATCGATAATTGCTTGATTATGCGCTTTTTCTTCATCTATCTTAGCGTAAATTTTGTTTTTGTTTGCCTCTAGATAAGCATTATATTTATCCATTTTTTTATTATTTTTTTTAGCTTCTTTAAGTTGATATTTACCAACAATTACAGGAGCTAACATAATGTTTTTAAGCACTGTCAAATTTTCAAATAAATTGAATTGTTGGAATACCATTCCAATATTTCTTCTACAATAATTTATATCTATCTTTAGGTCAGTTAGGTCTTTACCTAAAAAGACTATTTGTCCACTTGTTGGATCTTCTAAGACGTTTAAGCATCTTAAGAATGTTGATTTACCACCACCAGATGGACCAATTATAACATCGATATCTCCTTCATAAATAGTTTCAGTAATATCATTTAAAACTTGAAGATCACCGAAGTTTTTAGTTAAGTTCTTTACTTCAATTATAGGAGTCTTATTATCTTGCATTTTTATTCAAACTCCTTTCAAGTAATTTTAATAAATATGATATACCAAGTACGATAGTAAAGTAGATTATGCCCATAACTAAATATACTAAAGTATAGTCATATGATGCATCAGCAATATGCTTCATAGCATTTGTTAAATCTATAATTGCAATGAAAGAAGCAACTGATGTTTCTTTTATTAAAGTAATAAATTCATTACCTAAAGAAGGTAAGCAGTTTTTAATTGCTTGAGGGAATACAACCTTAATCATTACTCTACTATATGGAAGGCCTAAACTACGTCCAGCTTCCATTTGTCCTACTGGAACAGAGTTAATACCACCACGTAGTATTTCAGCAATATAGGCACCACTATTTAGACCGAACGCTAGTATAGCTATTATAATTTCTGGCCCTCTATATGTTGCGAATATGATGAAATAAATAATTAATAATTGAACAACAGTTGGTGTTCCTCTACATACACTAACATATGCCTTAAATACTTGTTTTACACCTAAAACAAAGGAATTTTGACTTCTTAATCCTTCAACCAAACAAGTAATCAATCCTAGCAACAATCCTATTATAAAGCCAAATACTGAGATTATAATAGTAATTCTTAAACCATTTAAAATTGCATTTAAATTACCCTTAGAGAAACTATTATTGAAACGAGCAGATAAATCGTTTCTGTTAATAATACAGAACAATAATAAGAATAATGCTAAGGCAAGAAGCATGACAATCATTACTATACTTTCTTTGCTTATTTTCTTATTTGCTGTATTAGAGGTTGGTAAATTCTTAAATTTGATTATTAAACCAAAGACTGCGCCTATGGCATTAAGCTGTGCGCTTAGAAAACCAAATACCAGATTTAGTATCATAATAGGCTTACTATTACTATTCTTGCCAAAATAGCATAAAAATGCGTTAACAGTGAATAAGATACTAAATATTAGATACATTACACTTAATCCAACTAAAATGTTTTTAGAACTTTCATTAACTGGATCTACAGAGAAGGCATAGCTTATAAATGATGCGATAAGCCACCCGACTGCACCTATAACTGATATGATTTGTGCGCCAGCAAACAATATTTTCTTTGCCTTTTCCACTAAATCTCATCTCCTAAATCTTATTATATCACATAATAAGGAAATATTTATTTAAAAAAAGAAGCATTACTGCTTCTTATTTTATTTGTGATTAAAGAATGTAATTATCCAAAGTACTTTTCTAGTAATTTGTCATATTCGCCGTTAGCTTTGATAGTCTTAATGAATTCGTTTAAAGATTTAACTAATTCAGTATTACCTTTTTTAACAGCAATAGCATATTCTTCTTCAGTTAAGGCAGTATCAATAATAGCTAATTTATCACTATAGTTTTTAGAAACGATATTCTTTGATGGAGCTTCATCAAGAATAACAGCATCAATCTTACCATCGCTTAAGTCTTTCATTGCTAAACCACCATTATCATATGGTTTTGCAGTAGCACCTTCGATTCCATCAAAACCCCAGTCTTTATCACCTTCAACATAGAAGTGACCAGTTGTTGCTCTTTGAACACCGATATTTTTACCCTTTAAAGCATTTAAGATAGCATTAATCTTTTCTTCACCTTCTAAACCTGCAAGAGTTGGAGCAAGCTCATCATAAGTAGTCTTAGTTAATGTTACTACTTGGTTAGATGCATAGTATGCATCAGAGAAAGATAATGTTTCTTCTCTTTTTGAGTTTTTAGTGATACCAGCAATAGCGATATCGATTTTACCAGTAGAAGCACTAGTTAGAGCAGCATCAAATTCCATATCCTTGATTTCAACTTTCTTACCTACTGATTCACCATAAGCTCTGATTAAATCCATATCAAAACCTACTAAATTTGAACCATCCTTATATTCGAATGGTGGGAAAGCAGCGTTAGTACCAACTACTATCTTGTTTGATTTTCCACATGCAGCTAATGTTAGTGCAGAGGCACCTGTTAAAACAGCTAATAATAATTTTTTCATTTTTTTATTCTCCTTTATATAATAATATATTTAACTAAAAGAAAAGAGCCACCAAGGCTCTCATATAACAATATACTCATACACCAAATTATGGTGTAATCTTTGCTATAATCAAGATGCCTTGAATAAAGAAAAAACCACACCAAGTGGTTTATAGTTGTAAAAATATACTCATGCAGTTTCTGGTTGCAATCTTTACAAAACACACTTGGACTTTTCTCAAGTTACGCTCCTATTTTAATACCTTTATTTATAGATGTCAATAATTTTTAGAATTTTTATATAAAATAACGTTTTCAATAAACGTTTTAAATGTCTCATTTTTTTGTTATAATAGAATTAAGAAAGGATGCGATTTTATTTTGAGTAATAAAGCAAATGAAATGACTAAAATGCTTGAGAATTTTTACAAATCTTGTAAATACAGTAAATTTCAAAATAAATATTATGATCTTTTAGATAGTGATCTAAATGATAATATAAAAAATTATTTAAGGATATTAAATACTAATTTCTTATTCCTTATTAATAAAAAGAAAGCTTTAAATGAATATGAAAAAATAAACCTTCCTACAGAAAATAAATATCTACAAGCTTATTATTTTTTAGAGATAGTATATTTAATTAATAAGGATGAATTAAAATTAGCTAGTGATAAATTAAATACATATCATAAGCATGGTAGTATCACAAAAGAGGATGCATATTCTTTAGAGTTATACCTTTCTATATATAGTAATAAAGAAATTAAAGATATTGAAAAGATATTTCCGTTAAATAATAAAGTAATGTATCAAAATATATTTAATGCGAAATTACTAATGGATTATTTCTTTTTAAAAGAAGATAGTAAAGCAGTAGAATATGCTAAATATTTAAAGAAAAATAAAACTGATTTTACAGATACAAATCTAAAAGCAGAATTAGTTATTAATACTTTTAAACAATAAAAAAAAGGCTTTT
>CAMVDS010000020.1 GCA_947166335.1 uncultured Mollicutes bacterium | reverse complement strand
AGCTGCTGGACGTGTTGAAAAATTCAAACAACGTTATAACATTAAGTAATTGATTATATAAATGCAACTGAGAAATCAGTTGTTTTTTTTCCTAAAATAAAGCGTGGTGAAAAGATGGATATAAAATACATGAAAATGGCTTATAATGAAGCAAAAAAGGCATTTGATAAATATGAAATTCCAGTAGGATGTGTTATTGTTAAAAATGATTTAGTTATTGCTAAAGCTCATAATTTAAGAGAAATAAAAAATCTTGTTATGGCACATGCTGAAATGCTTGCTATTACTAAAGCCAATAAGAAATTAAATAGCTGGAGGCTAGACGATTGTGATATGTATGTCACACTTGAACCATGTCCAATGTGTTTAGGAGCTATTATTCAAGCAAGAATAAAAAATCTATATTTTGGTGCTTATGATAAAAAGGGCGGAGCATGTGGCTCTGTAGTAAATTTATCTAGCTATTCATTTAATCACAAAGTTAATGTGATTGGTGGAATATATGAAGAAGAATGTAGTAAACTATTATCCGATTTTTTTAAAACCTTAAGGGCTTGAATTAATCATCTTATTGTGATACAATAAGTGCGTATCACCCAAGGAGTGTGGGTGAACCAGGTCAGGTCAGGAATGGAGCAGCCTTAAGCTTCTCATTCTTGTGGGTGGTACACTAATATAAAAACTAAGCAATTTTTATGAAATCATTTTCAAAAATTGCTTTTTTTATTTATACTTTAAATAAAAAAACTAGTATGCTATAATTACAATGAGGTGTTTTATATGAAATATAACGAAAAACAATTTTATCAATCAGTAACTGAACCATTTGAAGTTCAAGAAATGGATAATGGAGCAAAAATAAGTCTACATTATATGAATGATGAACCATTTTTTATGGATAACATTAATAAAACTAGATTCTCTGTATGGTCAAGCGGAGATGGAGTAAATTATAAAATCTTCGTTGAAAAGGGAGATTATGAAATTACTAAAGAATTATTCACTAAAGATGTTAATGCAATTTGGATGAATTTCTTAACTTCAATTGACAAGATGAGAAAGAAATATATTTTCTGCATTATGTTACCAATGCTTTTAGTATTCCTTGGAATATTAATCACAATATCAATCTTATTTCCAAATAAGGGTTGGATTTTATTTGTGGCATTAGCAGTAATTATTGTTGCTAGCTTAATTCCAAGTGCTTTATTATCAAAAAAGATGCAAGCAGAAAATGTTAAGGCAGCATCAAAGGTAAGAGATTATGTTGGTGTTGAAAGATTCAAACAAATAATTGAAGAACAAGATAAATATATGGAAAAATTCTATGATGATCTTCAAAAGAAATATGAAGAAGAAGATAGAATTGCTGAAGAAGCTGAAAATTTAGATCAAATTGAAACTGAAGCAAACGATAAAGAAAAAACAGAAGAATCTGAATCAACTGAAGAAACAGATTCAGAAAAAGAAGAATAATTTAACGGACAACAAGAAAGGCTGAGATGATTATGTTTAATGAACAAAAAGCAGTAGATGCAATTAGAATGCTTGGTGTTGAAGCAATTACAAAGGCAAAAAGTGGGCATCCAGGAATCGTATTGGGTGCAGCACCTATCCTTCATACTCTTATTACAAGACATTTAAGAGTAAATCCAAAAGATACAAAATGGTTTGATAGAGATAGATTCATTCTATCAGCTGGTCATGGTTCAGCATTATTATATAGTGCTTACCATATGATGGGCTTTGAAATTTCTATGGAAGATATCAAACAACTTAGACAAGCTGGAAGTAAAACTCCAGGACATCCTGAAGTTAATCAAGCTGAAGGTGTAGATGCTACAACAGGTCCACTTGGACAAGGTATTGGTATGGCTGTTGGTATGGCAATAGCTGAAGAATTTTTAAGCAAGAAATTCAATACAAAAGATATCAAAGTAATTGATCACTACACTTATGTAATTTGTGGAGATGGAGATTTACAAGAAGGTATTACACAAGAAGCAATGAGTATTGCTGGATACCAAGGTTTAGGAAAACTAATTGTTTTATATGATTCAAATGACATTCAACTTGATGGTAGAGTTGATATGACTTATAGTGATAACACTAAGATGAAATATGAAGCTTTAAATTGGCAATATCTAAAAGTAGAAGATGGAACAGATATTAACGCCATTGATAAAGCAATTATCGAAGCAAAGAAAGAAACTAATAAGCCAACAATTATTGAAATTAAAACAACAATTGGATATAATGCACCAGGTGCTGGAACATCAAGCTGTCATGGAAAGCCTTATAGCGTAGAAGATTTAGCAATAATTAAAAAGAATTATAACTGGGAATATGAAGATTTCGTTATTCCACAAGAAGTATATGATTTCTATCAACAACGTGCTAAAGAACTTGGCTGTAAGAAGCACATGGAATGGAATAAATTATTATCAGATTATCAAAAGGAATATCCTGATTTATATGAAAAGTTAAGCATAGCTGCAAGCAACAATTTTGAAATTCCTGATTTAAAAACTTATGAATTAGGCGAATCATTATCAACAAGAGTTGCTGGTGGTAAAGCATTAGCTGAATTATCTAAATATATCGAATGTATGATTGGTGGATCTGCAGACTTATCATGCTCATGCATGGTTAAGGGAGCTGATGGAGATTTCACTAAGGATAATAGATTAGGTAGAAATATTAATTTTGGTGTTAGAGAACATGCAATGGGAGCTATCGCAAATGGTATGGTACTTCATGCAGGTATAAAAGCCTTTGTTGGTGGATTCTTCGTATTTAGCGATTATATGAAACCAGCTATGCGTATGGCATCAATCATGAGCATAGGAACAGTATTTGCTTTCTCTCATGATACTATTGCTGTAGGTGAAGATGGACCTACTCATCAACCAATCGAACAAGCATTTGGCATTAGAACAATTCCAAATATGATTTTATTTAGACCTGCTGATCCAAATGAAACAGTATATTGTTTTGAATTAGCATTTAAGTTTAATAAGATTCCATCAACTATTCTTATGACTAGGCAAAACATTAATGTACTTGAAGGTACAAGTTATGATGGCGTAAGTAAAGGTGGATATGTCATAAGCGAAGCAAAAGGCGAAATGGATGGTATCCTACTTGCTACTGGTTCAGAAGTAAGCCTAGCTTTAGAAGCTCAAAAGGAATTAGAAAAACAAAATGTATTTGTTAGAGTAGTATCAATGCCATCAACTAATTTATTTGATATGCAAAGTGCTGCTTATAGAGAAGAAGTATTACCAAAGGGTGTTAAGACATTAGCTATTGAAATGGGAACATCAATTGGTTGGTATAAATATGCAGATGATGTACTTGGAATTGATAAGTTTGGTATCTCAGCACCACTTAAAACAATTGTTCCAATGTATGGATTTACTGTAGAAAATGTTGTTAAAAAATATTTAGAAATCAAAAAGTAATAAACTCACTCACGTGAGTTTTTGCTCTCTTATAAAGAGGTGTTTATGATGTATGATTGCATTGTTATAGGCGCAGGACATGCTGGTTGTGAAGCTGCATTAGCATCTGCAAGATTAAATAAAAAGACTTTATTAATAACAGGAAACTTAAGCATGACTGGTTCTATGCCTTGTAATCCATCTATTGGAGGTCCTGCAAAAGGAATAGTAGTTAGAGAAATAGATGCTTTAGGCGGAGAAATGGCTAGAAATGCTGATAAAACGCAAATTCAAGTTAAGATGCTTAATAGTAGTAAAGGACCTGCAGTAAGAGCCTTACGTTTCCAATCAGATAAGAAAATGTATCCAAGAGAAATGCTTAAAACATTACAAAATCAAGAAAACTTAGATTTGCTTGAGGGATATGTTGAAAGATTCTTAGTTAAAGATAATAAAGCCTGTGGCGTATTATTTGATGGAAAAGAAATAGAATCAAAAAGTGTCATAATTACTACAGGTACATATATGCGTAGTAGAATCTTAAGAGGCCATAACTTTAAAGAAGAAGGACCTGATAGTCAAAAAACTAGTAGCGGTATTAGTAACGAACTTAAGGAATTAGGTTTTGAAGTTATTAGATTAAAGACAGGTACTCCATCAAGAATATTTACTGATTCAATTGATTTTTCCAAAGGTCAAGTAGAATATGGTGATGATGAAAAGTGGACTTTTAGCTTTGATAATATTGTATATGATAGACCAAGTGTACCTTGTTATTTAATTTATACTAATGAAGAAACAAAGAAAATTATATTAGATAATCTAGATAAATCCGCAATGTATGGAGGAGTAGTTGAAGGAGTAGGTCCTAGATACTGCCCATCTATTGAAGATAAAATAGTAAGATTTAAAGATAAAGAACGTCATCAAATATTCTTAGAACCAGAAAGTCTTGAATTAAATGAAACATATGTTCAAGGTTTCTCTACATCTATGCCAGAAGATGTTCAAGATAGAATGATTAGAACATTACCAGGCTTAGAAAACTGTAGAGTTAAAAGATATGCATATGCCATAGAATATGATGCAATTAATCCAATGCAATTAAAACCAACACTTGAATCAAAGATGATAGAAGGCTTATATTTTGCCGGTCAAGTAAATGGAACTAGCGGATATGAAGAAGCCGCATGCCAAGGCTTAATGGCTGGTATAAACGCAAGTTTAAAATTAGATAATAAAGAACCATTAATCTTAAAACGTAATGAAGCTTATATTGGCGTATTAATTGATGATTTAATCACAAAAGGAATTAGAGATCCATACAGATTACTTACATCACGTGCTGAATATAGACTTCTACTTAGACATGATAATGCTGATAGAAGATTAATGAAATATGGTCATGAAATAGGATTACTTGATGAAGCTAAATATCAAAAATATTTAGAAAAAGAAGAATTAATAAACAAATATAAAGAAATTCTAAAAGTAGAGAAAATAGCGCCAAAAAAGGCTAATCCTTACTTAATTGAAAACGGAAAGATAGAATTAAATGAAAGCACTAGTGCTTATGATTTATTAAAAAGACCAGAATTAAATTATAAAGATATTATTAAATTGTTCAATTTAGAAGTCAAAGAAGAAGTTATAGAAGCTATTGAAATTGAAGCTAAATATAGTGGCTATATTTCAAAAGCAAATGAGCAAGCAAGAAGAATGTTAGAAGCTGAAAATATTATAATTAAAGAAGACTTTGATTATGATTCAATTCAAAACCTTGCTAGCGAAGCAAAAGAAAAACTTAAGAAAGTTAGACCACTTACTATAGGTCAAGCAATGCGTATTAGCGGAGTAAATCCAGCAGATATTACTCAAATATTATTTGCTTTAAGGAAATAATGGACTTCATAAAAGAATTAAAAGATTTAGGCATTGAATTAAATGATATTCAACTTGAACAATTTAAAAAATACTATGAATTATTAGTAGAATATAATAAGGTTATGAATCTAACAGGAATTACTGATATAGAGATGGTATATTTAAAACATTTCTATGATTCCTTAACTCTTGTAAAAGCATATGACTTTACAAAAGACATTTCATTATGCGATGTTGGTAGTGGAGCTGGTTTTCCATCAATTCCACTTAAGATTGCTTTTCCAAATATTAAAGTAGTTATTGTAGATTCATTAAATAAAAGAATTGAATTTTTAAAAATAGTTGTAAAAGAATTAAATTTAACTAATGTAGAATTAATACATGCTAGAGCAGAAGAATTTGATAAGAAAGAATCATTTGATGTAGTAACATCTAGAGCTTTAGCAAACATTAATATAGGGTTAGAATTATGTATGCCTTTAGTCAAGGTTAATGGTTATTACCTACCAATGGTTGTAAGCTATGATTTAGGTAATAATGTTATTAAGGAACTTGGGGGAGAATTAATTAGTGAAATTAAATTCTATTTACCTATTGAAAATAGTGAAAGAAAAATTTTAAAGGTTAGAAAGGTTTCTAAAACAAAGGATAAATATCCTAGAAGTTTTAGTCAGATAAAGAAGAATCCTTTAAAATAAGGGGTAGAACTATGGGAAAAATAATTGCAATTTCAAATCAAAAGGGTGGTGTAGGAAAAACTACAACAAGTGTTAATCTAGCTGCATCCCTAGCTTTTTATGGAAAAAAAGTATTATTAGTAGATTTAGATCCACAAGGTAGTGTAGCAACATCACTAGGTATTGATAAATCAAACTTAACATATAATATATATGATGTTTTTTGTAACGATATTCCTGCAAAAGATGTCATAGTTAAGCCAGAATCTATTGATATAGATGTTTTGCCTGCGACTGTTGATTTAGCAGGTACTGAATTAAAAATGATTGATAATCCATTTAGAAATTATGTGCTAGAAAAAGCACTAAATAAGATTAAAGGAGCTTATGATTACGTAATCATAGACACACCACCATCACTTGGATTATTAACTTTAAATGCTTTATATGCAGCTAATTCAGTTATAATTCCAGTACAATGTCAATTCTTAGCTTTAGAAGGTTTAACACAATTATTGAATACCATTAGAATAGTTCAAAAGAATAAAAGAGAAAATAAGAAGAGTTTAAAAATAGAAGGCGTTTTATTTACAATGTTAGATAAACGTACTAATACAGGATGGGCTGTAATAAATGAAGTAAAAGAATATTTTAAAGAAGGAGTATTTGATACTATTATTATGTCTAATGTTGCGGCAGCTGTTGCTCCTAACTATGGATTACCTGTTTTAAAATATCAACCACAAGCAGCTTCATCAAAGAATTATAAACTTCTTGCAAAGGAGGTTATGAAGCAAAATGAATAAGACAGGTAGAGGCTTAAAAGAATTACTTGAAGAAAACTTTATGGATATAAATGATATTAAAGATGGTGAAGTAGTACTTGATATTGATTTAAATAAAATATCACCAAATCCATATCAACCAAGAAAAATATTCGATGAATCAAAAATAGATGAATTAGCTTCATCAATCAGTGAAAACGGCGTATTTCAGCCAATTATTGTTAAACAATTTAATGATAAATATATAATTGTTTCAGGTGAAAGACGTTTTAGAGCATGTCAAAAATTAAAGCTTAAAACTATCCCAGCAATAGTTAGAGCATATGATGAATCAAAGGTTGCTGAAATTGCCTTAATTGAAAACCTACAAAGAGAAAACTTAACCGCAATGGAAGAAGCTGTTGCTTACCAAACAATCATGAGAGAATTGGGATTAACACAAGCTGAATTAGCCAAAAAAATTGGTAAATCTAGAAGCTATATAACAAATGTTGTTGGCTTATTATCTTTACCTGATGAAGTAGCTAATTTAGTTTCTGAGGGTAAGATTACTAGTGGACATGCTAGACCACTATCAAAACTTAAAGATGAAAAAAGAATTATTGAAATAGCTAATGAAATAGTTGTTAAGAATTTAAATGTTAGAGATGTAGAAGAAATAACTAAAAATGAAAAGAAAGCCAAGACCATTAAAGTATCTAGTAGTAAATATACTAGAATGCAAAATAAGCTTGAAGGCTATTTAGGATGCAAGGTTAAGGTTAATGAAGATAAAATAACTATTAGCTTTCCTAAAGAAAAAAGAAATGAAATTATTAAGAAAATTACAGGTGATAAATAATGTTTGAAATTGATCAAATAATTACTACCAAGAAAAAGCATGTATGCGGAAATGATAAATGGAAAATAATTAGAGTTGGTGCTGATATGAAAATAGAATGTGTTAACTGTAATAGAATTGTATTGATTCCAAGAGTCGAACTTGAAAAGAAAATTAAAAAAGAATCTAATTGATTATGGCTAAAATAAGCCATTATATGAAAAAGCTGTTTATTAAAACTTATTAATATATTTTCTAAGTTTTTTTAAAAAAGTACTTGCGTTTTTATTAAAACTATTATACAATAGAGAAACGTAAGACCTGGGAGGATAGCGAAGAGGCTAAACGCGTCAGACTGTAAATCTGATCCCATCGGGTTCGGTGGTTCGAAACCACCTCCTCCCACCACTATGAATTACGTACTTTGGGCATCCAAAGTATTTTTTATACAAAAAATCTAATTTTTTGTTTCAAAATGGTAAACTTCGTGTTAAAATAATTATATCTCTGTATCAATATTTTTTGATATTTATCCAATATTATTTACATTTTTAGTTCTTAGATGAAGGCGGTGGCATTATGAAAGATAAGCGAACTATGCAAATGGCAAAGTCTAATTGTGTTATTAAATGTAGCTTATGTGGAGAACAATTTAATTCTAAATATGGAATAATGGATGGGGAAGTATACTGCCCTAAATGCTATAATATGTATGTTGAAAAGCAAATAGCAGATATAAGACAAGTTAGTAGAATTAGAATTAATAGAACTATTCTTAGAGTTATATGCTTTATCATTTCAGTAACTGCATTAATTCTTGCGATAGTCTTTTTTGATAAAGATGATTCTACACCTTTCTTTGTAATGAGCATTGTTGCTTGTGCACTAATAGCTTCCTTCCCATTCTATAAAGATTTCTGTGCATTTGTTGGTCATGGCTTTAACGGATTTGTTAAAGAAGAATCAACTGGAACACGAAGAAAGATTATATATTATTCTAATGGTATTATTGATGAAAATGAACATGGACTTTTAAGAGTATTATTTTATATCGTAGATTTTATATTAGTTTGGCCATGCTTAGCTTTATTAATTTTAACAGTTATTCCAAGAGCATTTATAGATTTAATTAGAATATGTCAAGCATCTAAAAAGATGAATGCTTTATTTAGTCAAATGATTCCACCTGTTGAAGGCAAGAAAGATGCTAAATATAACTTTGATATTAGATTCGTAGATTCATATAGTAGTGTATGTATTGAATATTATATGTTTTTAATGAACGTTAAAAGAGAACAAGCCATTAAAGCTTTAGAAAAGAATCTAATTGTTCATTTTAAACAAAATGTTGAATATCATGAAGGATATAGAGCATTTGTAGATTATTATTTTGGTAGAAGAAATTATGAAGGAGAAAGATTTGTTTACTTCGATGTAAGCCTTGTAGATCCTGAAAATAGTATCTTCGAAAAACCTAAAAAAAGAAGAAATAGATAAGCCATTAGAAAACCTAATGGTTTTGTTTTTATAAGTATTGACTTTAATAATTTAAAATGATAAGATATTTTTGTAAATGCGATGATGAAAAAGAAGTAGATATTAAGATTCTATTTAGAGAGTTACTGGTTGGTGAAAAGTAATTAGATATTAATGTTGAATACATTTTTGGAGCAGATAGCTGAACTTATAGTAGGCTTCTCCGGGCTCTCCCGTTATAGAGATAAAGCATATTAGTGCTTGATGAGGTTGTTATCGTAAGATAATAATAAAAAAAGGTGGTACCACGTTATTATACGTCCTTTCTATTTGAAAGGCGTTTTTTTTATATAAAAAAAGGAGTGAAATTATGATTATTACTGATTTACTAGAAAGGAATGCTTGGCAATATCCAGATGATGAAGCATTAGTAGAAATTAACCCTACTAAAAAGCCTGAACATTATAAGACTTGGAAAGAATTTAGTCTTGTTGAACCTGTTGCTGCAAAGCAATACAGAAGAAGTATTACTTGGGAAGACTTTAATAGAACAAGTAATAGAATTGCTAATATGATTTTAAGCTTAGGAATTAAAAAAGGTGATAAAGTAGCGATTTTATTAATGAACTGCTTAGAATGGCTTCCAATTTATTTTGGTGTTTTAAAGACAGGAGCTTTAGCTGTACCACTAAATTATAGATATGCAGCTGAAGAAATAAAATATTGCTTAGAATTAGCTGATGTAGATATGTTAATCTTTGGACCTGAATTTATTGAACGTGTTTCTTCAATTAAAGATCAAGTTCCAAGAGTAAAGAATATGATATTTGTTGGTAATGAAGATGTCCCTTTTGCTAAGAATTATGAAGACCAAATAAAATATTATACTTCTAAAAAACCAGTTATTGATTTAAATGAAGATGATTATGCAGCTATATATTTTTCAAGTGGAACTACAGGATTCCCTAAAGCTATTCTACATGCTCATAGAGCATTAATTAATTCATGTAGAACAGAACAAAATCATCATAAGCAAACTAAAGATGATGTATTCTTATGCATTCCACCTCTATATCATACAGGCGCTAAAATGCATTGGTTTGGTAGTTTAATTTCAGCAAGTAAGGGTGTATTACTTAGAGGGGTTAAACCTGAATGGATTTTCCATGCAGTTAGTGATGAAGGAGCAACAATCGTATGGTTATTAGTACCATGGGTTCAAGATATATTAGATTCAATCGATAGAGGAGATTTAAAACTATCAGATTATGATTTATCAAGTTGGAGATTAATGCATATAGGTGCTCAACCAGTACCACCATCATTAATCGCTAGATGGAAGAAAGTATTCCCTAACCATCAATATGATACTAATTATGGCCTATCAGAATCAATTGGACCTGGTTGTGTTCATTTAGGAATTGAAAATATAAACAAGGTTGGAGCAATTGGTAAAGCTGGATATTTATGGGAAACAAAAGTAGTAGATGATAAAGGTAACCCTGTAAAGCAAGGAGAAGTTGGAGAACTTGCTGTTAAGGGACCTGGAGTAATGTTATGTTATTACCATAATGAAGAAGCAACAAAAGAAATACTTAAAGATGGTTGGCTATATACAGGTGATATGGCTAAGCTTGATGAAGATGGCTTCATCTATTTAGTTGATAGAAAGAAAGATGTAATTATTACTGGTGGTGAAAACTTATATCCAGTAGAAATAGAAAACTTCATCAGAAAGAATGATAAAGTAAGAGATGTAGCCGTTATCGGTATGCCTGATGATAGATTAGGTGAAATAGCTACAGCTGTTATAGAAGTTAAAGAAGGATTCACTTTAACAGAAGATGAAATTAATAAATTCTGTGAAGGAATGCCTAGATATAAGAGACCTAGAAAGATTATCTTCGCTGATATTCCACGTAACCCTACAGGTAAAATTGAAAAACCAAAATTACGTGAAAAGTATTGTGGTGGTAGATTAGTTGAAAAGCAAACAACTAAATAGGAGGAAACATAAAAATGGAATTGTTTATTAAGATTTTATTTATTGTCATTTTCTTTGCAGTAACATTCTACATTGGTTTTTACTGTAGAAAAAAGGCAGCAAATTCAAATGATTTCGTACTTGGTGGTAGAAAAGTAGGACCATGGTTAAGTGCTTTTGCATATGGTACTAGTTATTTCTCTGCAGTTATATTTATAGGATATGCAGGTAGCTTTGGTTTATTATTTGGTGTATCTGCACTTTGGATAGGTTTAGGTAATGCATTTATTGGTTCATTACTTGCTTGGAAGGTTTTAGGAAAACGTACTAGACAAGTAACACAAAAGATGAAGAGTGCAACAATGCCTGATTTCTTTGGTAAGAGATTCCAATCAAAAGGCTTAAAGATTGCTGCTGCATTAATCGTATTTATCTTCTTAATTCCATATACTGCAGCCTTATATAATGGCTTAGGAACACTATTTTCAAACTGTTTCTCAAGCGCAGTTCCTTATTGGGTATGGATTTTAATTATATCTGTTGCTACAGGTGCATATGTAATTGTTGGTGGTTTAATGTCTACTGCAATTAACTCATTTGTACAAGGTATTATTATGTTAGTTGGTATTGTTTTAGTAGTTGTTGGTGTATTAATGCAAAATGGTGGTTTAACTAAATCAATCGGTGAACTATCAAATAAAGGATGGGAATTTGCATCCATCTTTGGACCAGATCCAGTACACTTAATATTTGTTGTATTATTAACATCTCTAGGATGTTGGGGTCTTCCTCAAATGGTTGGTAAATTCTATGCCATTAATGATGGAAAACAAATTCAAAAAGGTGCATTAATTTCAACTATATTTGCTGTAGTAGTTGCTGGGGGATGTTATTTCTTAGGTGGATTTGGGCAATTATTTATGGCAGAAGGTGTAAATAAAGGTAATGTAATTACTAAGATGGTATCAAGCTTAAATGTTGTTATCGTTGCTATTGTAATTGTATTAGTACTTGCTGCTAGTATGTCTACTCTTGCTGGTTTAGTTCATACATCAAGTGCTACAGTTACATTTGATTTAATTGATAGAAATAAAAATTGTAGTGAAAAGAAAAAGATGACATGGCTTAGAGTGTTAGTAGTAGTATTCATTGCTGTATCAGCTGGAATAGCTATTCTAACAAGTAGTGATGGAGTACCTGCTAATCTAAAGAAAGATATAGCTTCATTAATGGGTATTTCTTGGGGTGCTATTTCAGGTGCCTTCTTAGCTCCATTCTTATTTGGCTTATATTGGAAGAAAACAACAAAGGCTTCAGTATGGGCTTGCTTTGCTGCAGGTGTAGGTATTTCAGTTTTAGGTTTAATCTTAAGCTTAGCCGGCGTTCATCCACAAATTTCTTCACAATTAACAATTAATGGAGAGACTTTCAAGATTTTATGGTTCGATTTCTCTGATTCAATTTATATGGGAGTTCTTGGAATGGTAATTGGATTTGCTATTGTTCCAATTGTAAGTTCATTCACTAAGAAACCTGATCATGAATTAGTTGAAGATTTATTTAGAGCTTATGAAATTGATAAAGAATTTGCTGAAGAAATATCAACTGCTTATGAAGATGCTGATCAATACGATAAAATGGAAGAAAAGAAAGCTGAAGAAAAAGCTAATGAAGAAGTCGTTAGTGAAGAAACATTAGTTGAGGAAAAATAATGATTATAGATTTTCATACACATACTTTTCCTGATGAACTAGCAGTTAAAACAATTCCTTATTTAGAAGCTAAGGCTGGTTTTGTTGCTAAAACAGATGGAACAATAAAAGGATTAGAAAAATCAATGAAAGAGGCTAATATAGACATTTCTGTATTACTTCCAGTTATTACTAATCCAAAACATGTTATAAAGATTAATGATTGTGCAATAGAGAATAATAAATTAGATAAGTTTATTTCTTTTGGCGGAATGCATCCTGATTATCCTGATTATAAAAATGAATTAAACAGATTAAAAGAAAATGGAATAAAAGGAATAAAATTCCATCCTGATTATCAAAGTGTATTTATAGATGATCCTAAAATGATTGATATAATTGATTATGCCTTTGAAATTGGTTTAATTGTCATTATTCATTCTGGAATAGATTATGGTTCTAAGGATGTCGTTAGAGCAACTCCAGAAAGAATAAAAAATATGCTTTGTAAACTTAAACATAAAGGAACATTCATTTTAGCTCATATGGGTTATACATTTAAATGGGATATGATTATTGATGAATTTAAGGGTTATGATATATATTTTGATTTAGCGTTAAGCTTAGGAACTTTACTAATGGAAGGCGTTAAATATCCCTTAATGGATGAAGATACATTACTTAAGTTTATTGATACATTTGGAAGCGAAAGAATACTATTTGCCACTGATTGCCCTTGGATGAGTCAAAAAGAGTCAATTGATACTTTTAATTCATTTAAAAAAATCAAAGAAGAAGACAAAGAAAACATTCTATTTAAAAACGCAGTTAGATTATTAAATTTAAACATTTAAAAGAAGTTAGATTATTTCTAACTTTTTTTTCGAAAAAAGTGTATAATATACATATGTTAGGAGTGATACCATGAAAGGTATAGTTAAATTTTTTATTGGTCTTGTTGCATTTTTAGTATTAGGACTACTAATTTTATTAATAACAGCATTAGTATTGATTAATATGACTCCAAACAAATTAAAAGTCGGAGATAAAGTAATCATTAATGGTAAATCTTGTAATGATTTAGGCATCGGTGATGTTAAAATAAAAACAATGATTAATGATTTTAATGATATAAAAGGAAAAAAGAATGTAGTTCAAAATCCTTTTGATAAAACTAGTGCAGAAGAAGAATTAACACCAATATTTACAAACTTTGATTTAATAACTGATGGAAATTTAGATTTTCAAAAATTATATTCAACAGGTTTAGATAGTGGTTCAACTAAATATTATGAATATAGTGATACAACTATTGCTTATGTTATTAATAGTTCATTAAGTTATATGACAGGTGATGCTGAAACTCTTACTAATTTTAAATTTAATGTTGCTGAAATGAGCTTTTATGGAAATAAGAAAGAAATGAGAATTGTTTATAGAGTTGATATTTCAGAATTCAAACAAAATTTAGAAAAAGCAATTCCATCATTTGTTTCTAGATTCATTGGAATGCCAAAAGAAGTATATTTAGTTACTTATTATGATGTTAATGTTTCAACAACTGGTAGATTAGAATTAGGATGTAAGGGAATATATCTTAATGATGTTGATACACCATTCTCAAATGCTATATTAAGATCTGTTTCAACAGAAAATAGCAGTTTAGAGGATTATGGTCAATCTTTAGGTGATGCTATTAGTGAAGCCGTATCTTACTTAGGAAAGATTGGAACATGCACTCATTCGGGTGATAATATTACAGATTCTAGTTCAATAAGTTATGGAATAGATGGATATCAAAACGGAAAGATTGGAATGATATGTGGTTAAAAGCAAGAGAGTTTTTCTCTTGTTTTTTAATTATAATTAAGGTTTACAAAGTACATATAAAAATCAATAATAAAAAATATATGAAAATATAGAAAAAAGATAAAAAATTATATTGACAAACTAATTGTTAGATGATACAATAAAAAAGCACGCGGATAAAAACGTGCGATTAGATAGGTCTTTGAAAACTGAACATAGACAGGCAAAATAAAAAGCGCAAAGCGAATTAATAATAAGAGCAAAACAAACAAAACATAAATTTATGGAGAGTTTGATCCTGGCTCAGGATGAACGCTGGCGGCGTGCCTAATACATGCAAGTCGAACGCTAACTTTCGGGTTAGAGTGGCGAACGGGTGAGTAACACGTAGGTAACCTGCCCATAAGACGAGGATAACTACTGGAAACGGTAGCTAATACTGGATAGTATATAGAATCGCATGATTATATATTTAAAGATGCGTATGCATCACTTATGGATGGACCTGCGGCGCATTAGCTAGTTGGTGAGATAACGGCCCACCAAGGCGACGATGCGTAGCCGGACTGAGAGGTTGAACGGCCACATTGGGACTGAGACACGGCCCAGACTCCTACGGGAGGCAGCAGTAGGGAATTTTCGGCAATGGACGCAAGTCTGACCGAGCAACGCCGCGTGAACGAAGAAGTATTTCGGTATGTAAAGTTCTTTT
>CAMVDS010000019.1 GCA_947166335.1 uncultured Mollicutes bacterium | reverse complement strand
AATTAGGAAAGAAATTAACTAGAGGTCTTGGAGCTGGTGCAAAACCAGAAGTTGGTAAAGCTGCAGCACTTGAATCTCAAGAAGAAATTAGAGCTGCTTTAGAAGGAGCAGATATGGTATTCATTACTGCTGGTATGGGTGGTGGAACAGGTACAGGTGCCGCTCCAGTAATTGCTGAAATTGCTGAAGAATTAGGTTGCTTAACTGTAGCTATTGTAACTAAACCTTTTGAATTTGAAGGACCAGCAAGAATGCGTGAAGCAATTAATGGCTTAAATGCTTTAAAACCACATGTAGATACTCTACTTGTAATACCTAATGAAAAATTATTATCTGTTGTAGGACCTAAAGCAACAGTAATTGAAGCTTTTAGAGAAGCTGATAATACACTACGTCAAGGTGTTCAAGCTATAGCTGAAATTATTGCAACTGCAGGTATGATTAACATTGACTTTGCCGATGTTAAAACAGTTATGGAAAATAAAGGTACAGCACTTATGGGTATAGGTGTTGGATCTGGCGATAATAGAGTTATTGAAGCTGCAAGAAAGGCAATTCATTCACAATTACTTGAAGTTTCAATTGATGGAGCAACAGATGCTATTGTTAATATTTCAGCATCTACATCAATTACTTTAATGGAACAAGCTGCAGCTATTCAAGAAATTAGACAATCTTCATCAAGTGAATTAAATATTATTTATGGTTCAACAATTAATGAAGATTTAGGAGATGAAGTAGTTATTACAGTAATTGCTACTGGATATGACTTAAAGAAAGAAGAAACTCCTGTTAATTTATTTGAAACAAATATTAGTTCAACTGATGTTAAATCATTAGAAGAAGCTTCTAAAAACGCAAGTACATCATACGAAGAAAAAAAGCCAACTAGTACAGAAAAGAATCTTCCAGATTGGCTAACAAACAAAAAATAAAAAAGTCATGAAAATGACTTTTTTTAAGTTTTAAAATAATAATTTTATAAAGCTTGTTGAATAAAGTACACTATCAACATAGTTAGTGGACCTAAAATCATAACTAAAATTAAAATGATAATAAGAATCTTACCACCTATAGTTTTAGATGGGTTTCTATAAGAAAATTGTTTTTTCTTTTGCTCTTCGAATTCTTGCTTTTTCTTATCTTTGTTACTAATATATCCTTTGTTATCAGCCATATTATCACCTCATTACCAAAACTATTATACACTAAATATAAATTAATTACAATAAAAAAAGGAGATTGCGATGAATAATGTTAAAGTTATTTTTCACATTGATATGAATGCATTTTTTTGTTCATGTGAATTAATAAAAAGACCATATTTAGAAAATAAACCTTTTGCTGTAGGAGCTAGATATTCATCAAAAGGTGTTTTATCTACGTCTAATTATATCGCAAGAAAATATGGTGTATTTAGTGCAATGAGTGTTGCTGATGCCCTTAAAAAATGCCCAAATTTAATTATTTTAGATAGTGACTATCAATTTTACATAGAATGTTCAAAAAAGTTCTTAAATATCATTTATGAGTACACAGACCTAGTAGAACAAGCAAGTATCGATGAAGCATTTATAGATGTGACTGATATAGATATGCATCCTCTAGATTTTGCTAAATTATTACAGAAACGTATTTTAGATGAATGTAAGTTACCTTCATCTATTGGAATAGCACCAACTAAATTTTTAGCTAAAATGGCAAGTGATATGAAAAAGCCACTTGGTATAACTGTAGTAAGAAAAAGAGATATAGAAAAAAAGTTATTTCCACTTGATGTAGCTGATATGTTTGGAATTGGAAAGAAAACAAGTCCAAGGCTTAAAGAAATGGGAATAGATACAATTGGAAAATTATATCAAAACTTAGACAATCTACATGACTTCTTTGGCGAGAAGATGTATATCTATATTAAAAATGCTTTAGAAGGAAAATCTAGTAATATAGTAGATCCAGAACGTTATAGTTCATTTTCAAGCATAAGTAATTCAAGAACATCATATGAACCACTTACAAATGAAGATGAAATATATGAATTTTTAGAGATGGTATGTAATCTAACATCAAGTAGATTAAATAGATATAGAGTTAGAGCTTATACCATCACTGTACAAATAAAATATAGCGATTTAAAGGTTTTTTCCAAGAGCAAAACATTTAATGAGCCTATAGAAGATAAATTTGAATATTACGCAAAAGTTAAAGAATTATTTGATGAATTATGGAATGGTAAGCCTATTAGATTACTTGGAAGTGGCGCATCAAATCTAGAAGAATTAAATACAAAGACTTATGATTTGTTTCATCTAGATTTAATAGAAAAAGAAGAAAAGTTAAATGATGCTATTAATAATATTGATAAAACGTATGGTAAAAACGCTATCAAAAAAGGAATTAAGTAAAATGTATTGATTTTTATATTATTTTCTAACATAATAAAGGTAGTTTATTACTTTAGTGCGATAAAGTGAGGTAGATAATATGAAGAATTTAAATTTAAAAACTCCAGTTGGTTTAAAAGATTATCTTTTAAAAGATATGGAAAAGAAAAATAAAATAGAAACAGTGTTAAAGGAATTATTCTTAAATAGTGGCTATAATTTAGTTGAAACACCAACATTAGAATATGCTGATGTATTCACTGCAAATATGCAAGAACAAACACTATATAAGCTTATAAATAAGGACGGAGAAGTATTAGCTTTAAGAAGTGATGTAACAAAGGCTATCGCTAGAGTTGTATCTACAGAAACAAAAGATTTTGTGTTTCCACAAAGATTCTGTTATATAACTAATACATTTAGATATCCTAAAGCTTATCAAGGCAAACAACATGAATTCACACAAGCAGGTGTTGAATTAGTAGGATGTAATGGTATTTATGCGGATTATGAAATAGTAAGCTTAGCTGTTAAATCTTTAAACTCTGTATTAAGTGATTATAAATTATATATTTCATCAACTGAATTCTTTAATAATTATTTAGATGATTTAAATATGACTAAAGAATTAAAGAACAAGATTTTAGAAGAAATTAAGAATAAGAATGTTGTAAAAATCAAACAATTATTAGATAAATCTTCATATGAAATATTATCTTTAATAATAGAAGCAATTGGTAAAAAGGATTTATTATTAAAGATTAAGAATAATATAAAGAGTAATAAAACATTAGAAACATTAAATAAATTAGAAAAACTATATGATCTACTTGAAAAGAATGGTTTAGAGAAAAATGTATATTTTGATTTTTCTATTCTTTCATTTGGTAATTATTATACAGGAATCACTCTTCAAGGGTACACTAAAGGTGTTGGTACACCAATACTTGAAGGTGGTAGATATGATATATTAATTCAACCATCTGATAATTTAAAGGATGCTTGTGGATTTGCAATTAATGTAAATGATTTAATTGGAAAGACAAAATTAACATATGAAAGAGATATTACTTTATTATATTCAGACAATAAAGAATTGTTAATAGAAAAGGTGTATGATGGTTCATTTGCATCATTAGAAAAATCGCTAGATGATGCGTTTAAATATGCCTTAGCTAATAACATTAAAACAGTTATTGATATCGATAATAATAAGAGATATATCTTAAAGGATGGTGTTTATGTATGTCAAGAATAACATTCGCTTTAGCAAAAGGACGCTTAGCTAAAAAGACATTAGAAATATTGGATAAAATAAATATTAGACCAGTTGATATGACTGATGAATCAAGAAAATTAGTATTTAATAGTGCTTGCGATAATTATTCATTCTTCCTAGCTAAACCATCTGATGTACCTACTTATGTAGACTATGGTGTAGCTGATATTGGTATTGTTGGATATGATACTATTTTAGAAGAAGATAGAGATTTATACGAATGTTTAGATTTAAATATTGGTAAATGTAGAATGTGTGTTGCTTCATACCCAGAAAAGAAAGATTTAATCTTAGGCGGTGAACAAATTAGAGTAGCTACTAAATATCCTAATATTGCTAAAAAATACTTTGAATCTAAAAACAAAAAATGTGAAATCATTAAATTAAATGGTTCAGTTGAATTAGGTGCTGTTATTAATTTAGCTGATTGTATTGTTGATATAGTTGAAAGCGGAAAGACTTTAGTAGAAAATGGTCTAGAAGTTATTGAAACTATTTGTGATTTATCTGCTAGAGTTATTGTTAATAAAGTATCTATTAAGACTAAATATGAAGAGATTTCTAAAATTTTAAAAGAAATGGAGGAGAACTTATGAGAATATTTACTGATAAAGATGAATTATTAAAAAAACTAGATGAAAGAGGTAATAGTGATAATACAAAACCTCTTGCAATAGTAAAAGATATTATTAATAATATTAAGACTAATGGTGATGATGCTTTAATTGAATATACTAATAAGTTTGATAGTCCATTAATTAATAAAAATAATATCAAAGTAACAGAAAAAGAAATAATTGATGGCTATAACGCTATTAGCGATGAATTAAAAGAAACATATAAGATTGCCATGGATAGAATTAGAAGATTCCATGAACATCAAATTGAAAAAACTTGGACATATGAAGATAATGGTGAAATATTAGGACAAAAGATTACACCACTTGAAAATGTTGGTTTATATGTACCAGGCGGAAAAGCAGCATACCCATCAACAGCATTCATGGATGCTATTCCTGCACAAGTTGCGGGTGTTAAAAATATCATAATGTGTACACCTTGTAATAAAGAAGGAAAAGTTACTAATGAAGTACTTGCAGTTGCTTATTTACTAGGTATAAAAGATATTTATAAATGCGGTGGAGCTCAAGCAATAGCAGCAATGGCTTTAGGTACAAAAATAATACCTAAGGTTGATAAAATTGTTGGACCTGGTAATATCTTTGTAGCTTTAGCTAAAAAAGAATTATTTGGATCAATTTCTATTGATTCAGTTGCAGGACCATCTGAAATCTTAGTTATTGCTGATGAAAAAGCAAATTATAAATTTGTTGCTGCTGATTTATTAAGCCAAGCAGAACATGATGAAATAGCTTCAAGTGTTCTATTAACTAACTCAAAAGAATTAGCAGAAAAAGTAGTTAAACAAATAGATGAATATACAGAAAAGTTAGAAAGAAAAGAAATAATTAAAAAATCACTTGATAATTATGGTGGAATAATCATTACTAAAACAATTGATGAAGCAATTGAAATATCAAATTATATTGCTCCAGAGCACTTGGAATTAGCCGTAGCTGAGCCATTTAATTATCTTGATAAGATTATTAATGCTGGTGCAGTATTCTTAGGAAATTATGCTGCAGAATCACTTGGTGATTATATGGCAGGGCCTAACCATGTCCTACCTACAATCCATACAGCTAGATTCTTTTCACCACTATCAGTATATGATTTCGTAAAGAGAACAAGTATTATTTCATTTAACAAAGAAGCATTTAATAGAATAGGAAAGAATGTTGAATCGTTTGCTAAAAGTGAAGGCTTAACAGCACATGCTTTAGCCGCAACTGTTAGATTGGAGGAGAAATAATGAAATATATTAAAAAGTCATTAGATGGAAGAACTCCATACTATAGTAAGATGATTACTGATGGTATAATTCTTAACGCTAATGAATCTGCATTTCCTACTCCAAAAAAAATAATAGATTTAGTAAAAGAAGAATTAGATAAAATAGATTTTAGACGCTACCCTGATACTGATAATTTAGTAGTAAGAGAAGCTTTAGCTAAAAACTATAATACTGATATTAAAAATATCACATGTGGAGTAGGTTCTGATCAATTACTTGATTGTATTTTTAGAAGCTTAATCGAAGATGAATATATTCTAGCTTGTAATCCTACATTTAGTATGTATAAAGAATATGCATCTTATACAAATGGTAAGTTTATTGATATTGATTTCTTAGATGGCTTTATATATGATACTAAAAAAATCTTAGAAAGTATTGATAAATATAATCCAAAATTAATAATTATATGTTCTCCAAATAACCCTACAGGTTCTATTATGGAACGTAGTGATTTAGAACTAATTATTAAAAAAACAAAAGGTGTAGTATTACTTGATGAAGCTTATTCAGAATTTTATAAATCAAATTATGATTTAGCTTTAAAATATGACAATGTAATAGTTTTAAAAACTTTCTCAAAGGCTTATGCCTTAGCAGGAATTAGGCTTGGTTACGCTATTTCTAGTATTGATTTAATTGATACAATTAATGTTGTAAAGCCACCATATAACTTATCTACATTATCACAAATAATAGCAAGTATAGCTATTAAAAACAAAGACTTATATAAAGAAAATATCGATTTAATTGTAAAACTTAAAGATGAATTGTATAATAGTTTAGTAGAATTAAATTTAAATCCAAATAAAAGTTATTCTAACTTTATATTTGTGAGACTAAATGATAAGATATATAATCATCTTTTAGAAAACAAAATTTATATTAGAAGATTATCTTATAATAATGAATTTTGGTATAGAATTAATACAGGTACAAAAGAAGAAAATGATATCTTAATTAAAACAATAAAGGAGGTATTATAATGAGAACTGCAAAAATAGAAAGAAATACAAAAGAAACACAAATTTCCTTAAGTATTAATCTAGATGGAAGTGGTAAAAATAATATTTCTACTGGAATAGAATTTTTTGATCACATGTTAACTCAAATTTCAACTCATGGCTTAATTGATTTAGATATTAAGGCTAAAGGCGATCTAGGAGTGGATTGTCATCACCTAGTAGAAGATACTGGTATTGCCTTAGGTCTTGCTTTAAAAGAAGCTTTAGGAGATAAGAAAGGTATTACTAGATATGGAAAAGCAATTATACCTATGGATGAATCTTTAGTTTTATGTGCAATTGATATTTCAAATAGACCATATGCTAATATAGATGATCCTTTTACAGTAAAAATGCTTGGTGAATTCCAAACTGAAATGGTAAAAGAATTCTTTATTGCTTTAGCTAATAATGCAGGATTTAATATTCAAACAATTATTATGCGTGGAAGCAATAATCACCACATGGTTGAAGGAACATTTAAAGCATTCGCTAGAGCATTAATGGAAGCAGTATCTATTAATCCTCGCTTTGGACTACCAACAAGTAAGGGTGTATTATAATGATAGCAATTATTGATTATAAAATGGGTAATCTAGGTAGTGTTAAAAATGCTTTAGATTCATTAAATATCGATTCAGTTATTACAAACGATATAAATGTAATTAAAAAAGCAGATAAATTAATATTACCAGGTGTAGGTGCTTTTAGGGAAGCTATGGATAACTTAAAAGAACTAAACTTAATAGATACTATTAAAGAAGAAATAAGCAAAGGAAAACCTATTTTAGGTATATGTTTAGGTATGCAATTATTATTTTCTTCAAGTGAAGAATATGGCTTAACTAAAGGCTTAAATGTATTAGAAGGAAATATTATTCACTTTAAAGAAAATGGTTTAAAAATACCTCATATGGGATGGAATAATTTAAATATTCCTAATGGTTCAAAATTATTTAAAGGGCTAAACAATCCATATGTATATTTTGTTCATTCATACCATTTAGTTACTGATAATAAGGATTACTTATTAACTAAAACTACTTATGGATATGAATTTAGTTGTGCTGTAGAATATAAAAATATTTATGCAACACAATTCCATCCTGAAAAATCAGGAGATGTTGGACTACAAATATTAAAGAATTTTGGTGATTTATAATGGAAATTATACCTGCAATTGATCTTATTGATGGTAAGTGTGTACGCTTAGTTCAAGGAGATTATAATCAAAAAACTATATATAATGATGATGCACTTGCTGTTGCTAAAGATTTCATTAGTAGTGGCGCCAAATTGATTCATGTTGTTGATTTAGATGGTGCTAAAGCCGGCAAAATCACTAATATCGAAGTAATAAAAAAACTAGTTTCTAATAATATTCCTATCGAAGTAGGAGGAGGAATTAGAAGCTTTAATGATATTGATTTATTACTTAATATTGGTGTAAAAAGAGTAATACTAGGAAGTATAGCTGTTCAAAATCAAGAATTCTTAAAAGAAGCTATCAAGAAATATGGTAGTGAAAAAATAGTATTAGGTCTTGATTGTAAGAATGGATTTGTATCTATTAAAGGATGGCTTGAAGATTCTAAATTAACTGATATTGAAATGTTAAATATATTTAAATCATTTGGCGGTTTAAATGTAATTTATACTGATATATCAAAAGATGGCATGATGAGTGGTGTAAGCATTGATAATATAATTAAATTAATACCTTCAAAATTAAACATTATTGCTTCTGGTGGAGTATCTTCTATAGAAGAAGTAATAAAATGTAAGAATGCTGGTTGTAGTGGTGCTATAATAGGTAAAGCTTATTACACTGGTAAAATAGATATAAAAGAGGCAATTAAGAATGCTAACTAAAAGAATTATTCCATGCCTAGATGTTAAAGATGGGCGTGTTGTTAAAGGTATTAATTTTATTAATTTAGTAGATGCAGGAGACCCTGTAGAATGTGCAAAAATATATAGTGACTTAAACGCAGATGAATTAGTTTTCTTAGATATTACTGCATCTAGTGATAATAGAAAAACTATAGTAGATGTTGTAAGAAATACAGCAAAAAAAGTATTCATTCCTTTTACAGTAGGTGGAGGAATACGTTCAACAAGTGATATGAGAGAAATATTACAAGCTGGTGCTGATAAGATTTCTATAAATTCAAGTGCTATAAAAAATCCAGATTTAATCAATGAAGGTGCCAAGATGTTTGGCAACCAATGTATTGTTGTAGCTATAGATGCTAAAAGAGAAGGTGACTCTTTTAAAGTGTACATTAATGGAGGTAGAGTACGTACTGATATTGATGCTATTGAATGGGCTAAGGAAGCTGAAAAAAGGGGAGCTGGAGAGATTTTACTTACATCAATGGATAAAGATGGAACAAAGAGTGGATATGACATAGAACTTACAAAGCGTGTTTGTGAAGCTGTAAATATTCCAGTTATCGCTTCAGGTGGGGCTGGTAAAATGGAAGACTTTAGTGAGATTTTAGAATATGCAGATGCAGCACTTGCCGCAAGCTTATTCCACTTTAAAGAAATTGAAATTAACGATTTAAAGGATTATTTAGAAAAGAAAAATATTCCAGTAAGGAGAGTATAATATGACAAAAGAAGAATTAATGCAAATAGTAAAATTTGATAATAATGGACTTATTCCTGTAATCGCACAAGATTATCATTCAAAGCATGTTAGAATGCTTGCATATATGAACAAGGAAGCTTTAGAAAAGACTTTAGAAACTGGTAATATTTATTATTATTCTAGAAGTAGAAATAAGCTTTGGCTAAAAGGCGAAGAAAGTGGACACTTCCAATACCTTAAAGGTATGAGCGTTGACTGTGATGGAGATACTTTATTAATCCAAATTGAACAAAAAGGTGGTATTAGCTGTCATACAGGAAATGTTACATGTTTTTATAGAAATGTTGAAATAACTGAAAGTAAGAATATCGTTAAAGAAATTTCTAAAGATACTTCATTCTTAGTAAACTTAGAAAATATTATTAAAGATAGAAAAGCTAATCCAAAAGAAGGATCATATACAAATTATTTATTTAAAGAAGGAATTAATAAAATCCTAAAGAAATTTGGCGAAGAAGCATGTGAAACAATCATTGCGGCTAAGACAAACAGAGATGATGTCATTTATGAAGTTAGTGATTTAATGTATCACTTAACTGTATTAATGGTTGAACTTGGAATATCTTGGGATGAGATTAAAACAGAATTAGAAAAGAGGTAATAATTATGCTTAAAGCAAATTACCATACACATACATATCTATGTGGTCATGCTACAGGAGATGTAGAAGATTATGTTAATGAAGCTATTCGTTTAGGGTTCTCTGAACTAGGTATGAGTGACCATGCTCATACACCAGAATACTTCATGACTCCTGATGAATATTATCATAATTATCTACAAGAAATAATGACTGATAGCGACTTCGATAATATATATGTGCCAAAAGTATTAGAAGCTAAGAAAAACCCTAAAATAAAGGTTTTCTTGGGACTTGAAACTGAATATTTTCCAGAGTTTAAGGACTATTTTAAAGAGCTTAGAAAAAAGGTTGATTACCTAATTCTTGGAGAACATTTCTTTAACTATAATGGTGCTAATTATTCACCATATGATCCATTTACTCCAAAACTTGCTGAAGTATATACTGATATAGTAATAGAAGGTATGGCTTCAGGCTTATATACAATATTTGCTCACCCAGATTTATTCTTGATGAACTATAATGGAGAGAATGGTCATAGAGTATTTGATAAGACTGCTGAAATATGCTCTAAAAGAATTATTGAAGCTGCCATTAAATATGATGTATATTTAGAGATAAATGCTAATGGAATTGCTAAAGGTGCTAGACGTACTGATGAAGGAAAAATGCAATACTTATATCCTAGAGAAGAATTTTGGAAACTTGTCAGTGGAACAAAAGCTAAAGTAGTAATTGGTGCTGATGCACATAAACCAGAAGCACTAGGCTATGAAGCAGTAGAAAAAGCAATCGAATTTGCAAAACAATTTGATTTAAATATGTGCGATTATGTTGAATTTAAAAAGTAGGTAGCTATATGGAATATACTGTTTTAAGAGCTACAGAAGAATGGCAAAGAGCCGCATCCTACTTTGTTAGAATCAACGCGATGAATAGAAAGTATCATATACCACTAAGAGATGAGTTTGACGAACATGATAATGATAGTTCAAAATATGTCATTTTATTAGATGATACTTATCCTATTTCAACTGCTAGATTCTATGAAATAGATAAAGATACTGCTTTAATTGGTAGAGTAGTTGTGCTTGATGAATATCGAAATAAAGGTATTGGAAAACTAACTATGCTTGAATCTGAAAAATGGATTAAAGAATTAGGATATAAAAAAATAATTATTGATAGTAGATTAGAGGCAATAGATTTCTATAAAAAATGTGGCTATAATCTATTAGAATGCGGTTGTAAATGTAAAACAAAAACTAAAACATTTGAATGCACAAGAATGGAAAAAGAAATATAGGCACCTATTTAGGCGCCTATTTTTTCTTATACATAGATTATGTTATAATAATATTGTATGAGGTGATAAAATGTCAAATATAGAAAATGTTTATAATTATTTTAATGAAGAAGAATCTAATGATAAAATTTTTTTAGAATTAAAACAAAAGGTATTAGATGATCACTTTAATTACATTAAATATCTAAATACTTATGATGATAATATTAAACTTAATAAAGTTTTAAAAACAAAAACTAATTATTATAAGGCGTATATTGATGCGATTAATGAAATAAATGAATATATTAAAAAGGGTGATAATCCAGATATTAATATAACAATTAATCTTGTACTTGATGAACTAGAAAACAATTATCAAGATGATTTGGCAAAATATTATTTACATAGATTATTAATAGAACGTGAAATGTTACCATATTATACACCATCAAACTCAAATATGATTATTGAAGCAAGAAAACTTTTAAATTATTTCGCATCAATAAACCATAAAAAAATTATTACTGGACAACATACCCAAACTATAGGTCAAGAAGAACTAGCTCATATAAAAAAAATCACAGGATTTTATCCTAAATTAGTAGGATATGAGCTTTTAGCTTTATCACAAAATATAAATCCAAATAGTGATAAAGAATGCTTAGAGGAAGTAGAAGATAATAAAGGTACAATGCAAGTTGCTATGTATGATAAAACAGATAGCATTATAACATTTACATGGCATATGTTTTCGCCTTTATATGGATGTGGTAAAAGCTTCTATGCTAAAAACACTGAATTTGATATAAGAAATATATTTATAGAAAATAGTCAAGAATATAAAGCATTCATGAATGAATTAGATCATATGGCAAAAGTATTAAAACATTTCTTAGAATTAAAAAAACCTATCCTATTTAGACCATTCCATGAAGCTGATGGCACTTGGTTTTGGTGGGGAAAATATGGAGTAGAATATGCAAAAGATTTATATATTATGATGTATAACTATTTCGTAGAAGAAAAAGGATTAAATAATCTAATTTGGGTTTGGAATAGTATAGGTGCATATCCAGGTGATGAATATGTTGATATTATATCAGTTGATTGTTATGGAGAAGAAAAAGATAGTAAAACTTGCTATATAGATAAGTACAATGAATTACTAGAAAAAGTAAGCAAAGATAAGCTAGTTGCACTTGCTGAATGTGATGTAATTCCTGATATAGAAGAACTAAAAGAAAATCACTTCCCATTTATTTATTATATGACTTGGAGTAAAGAATTTGCTCTAACAGAGAAGTATAATTCAAATCAAAAATTAAAAGATTTTTATAATGATAAGGATGTTATAAAAGAAAAATAAAAACGCATTGTTATGCGTTTTTTTATTTGTTCTTCATAAAAATTGTATTACTTATGTCCATTTTTTCATAGTATATATCCATTATGGTTATCACTTCATCATCCTCGTATATTTTGTATAGTATTTTATATTTTTTGTAGATTGCTATTCGTACATTGTATTTTATTAGTTCTTCATCATCACTCAAACGATTTTTATAAGGGAAAAACACCAATTCGTTAATTGTTTTTGTTATACCAATAAGTGTGTTTTTTGCAGCAATAGGATTTGATAACACAATTCTTATATAATCGTAAATTAAGTTAATGCTCTCTTCAGCAAATGTAGTATATTCTATTTTATAACTCACTATTCATCTTTTCTTTCAATCTTTTTTCTACATCATATGCGGAAGAAGTTTTTTTGTTATAGTGTTGTAACTCTGACTCCTCGCAAAGAATGTGTAACTCTTCCTTAGTTAAATCTTCATATGATCTTGGCTTTGGAATTACTGGAGCAAAAGGAATTCCGTTATTTAATCTTATTTGATTAAAGTACATAGTAATTGCAGTTGACATTGGAATACCTAGACTGTTTAGAATAGCCTCAACATCTTTTTTTAATTCTGAATCTATTCTTAAAGATATAGTTGAATCTTTTTGCATAATATCACCTCATAAATATTATACAACAATTACAATACATTAACAATACAATGTAATTAAAATGTAAATAAAAAAAGCCTTGTTTTAAATGGCTTTTCTTATGTAATCTAATATTTCATTTACTTGTTGAATTGGAGTAGATGAAGCTGAAGCAATAGCTACAGTTTTATATTTCTTCAATTCTTCAATATTGATATCTTCTGGTTTACTTACTATCATAGAGTTAGATTTTGAATTTCTTATCTCGTTTGCATTACTAGATGTAGTTGACCCTATAACAAGTAATATATCACATTCTGTTTTATCAATATTTCTGATTCTATCAATAGGAATATTGCATAATGTATCTATTATTACTAAACTTGGATATATCTCTTTAAGCTTATCAGTAATTTCATTGAAATCATCTATACCAAATGTTGTTTGACACATAAGTATTGGATTAGATAAACCTTTAGCTTTTTCAACATCATTAACTGAATGAACTATATGTACGTTTTTATAATCTTTAAATGCTAATGTTTCACTATGATTTTTCTTTCCTACAAAGATAATGTCCTTATCGATGTTATCAGTAATCATTTTATGCATTCTTCTAATCTTAGGACAAGTAAGATCGATAAAATTATATTTGCTTAATTTTTCATATACTTTTGGTGATGTACCATGTGCTGGAAGAACAACTAAATTGTATTTGCATTTTGGAATGTCATCTATCTTTTTTACAAACTTAATTCCCATGTTTGATAGATAGTTTATTACATATTCGTTGTGTAATATTTCACCTAAAATATAAATATTGTTGTATTTATCTATGTTTTTTTCGATTTCATCTAATATAGATGAAGCACTATTACATAGGCCAATTGGCTCTATAATTTTTAATTCCATAAACATCACCAAAATAATTATAACATTATTTTATCAGCTTGAAAACGCTATCTAATAAGAAATATGAAAAAAATGTTGACATTAAGGCATTAATCAATTAAAATATGAGTATAACTTGAAGAAAGTCCAAGTGATAATTTGTAAAGATTGCATCAAGAACGTGCATGAGTATATTACAAAAAAGACCACTTGGTGTGGTTTTTTCTTACTCAAGGCAATCTTGATTTAGCAAAGATTACACTAATAATTGTTGGTGTATGAGTATAATTGTGATCAAGAGCCTTGTTGGCTCTTTTCTTTTTAGTTATAAAAATAAAAAATTTGGAGGATAAAATTATGGAAAAGAAATTTAAAAAAGTTGCTTTAGCTTATTCTGGTGGACTTGATACATCTATTATCATTCCTTGGTTAAAAGATCATTATGGATGCGAAGTTATCGCTATTTGTGGTAACTGCGGACAATCTGGTGAACTTGAAGGACTTGAAGAAAAAGCAATTAAAACTGGAGCTTCTAAAATCTATATTGAAGATTTAACAGAAGAATTCTTAAATGATTATGTATTTGAAACAGTAAAAGCTGGAGCTAAGTATGAAGGAAAATATATGTTAGGTACTTCATTTGCTCGTCCTATTATTGCTAAGAGAGTTGTTGAAATTGCTAAGAAGGAAGGCTGCGATGCAATTTGTCATGGATGTACTGGTAAAGGAAATGACCAAGTACGTTTCGAATTAGCTATTAAAGCATTTGCACCTGAAATGCAAATCATTGCACCTTGGAGATTCTGGGAATTTAAGAGTAGAGATGAAGAAATCGATTATGCTATTGCACATAATATCCCTCTTAAGATAAATAGAGAAACAAACTACTCAAAAGATAAGAACATTTGGCACTTATCACATGAAGGCCTAGACCTTGAAAATCCTGCTAACGAACCAATGTATGATAAGATTCTAGAAATGGGTGTATCTCCTTGGAAAGCACCTGATACTCCAACTTATGTAACAATTGATTTCGAAAAAGGTAAACCAGTTGGCATTGATGGTAAGAAGATGAGCGCTACTGAGTTAGTTCAAAAATTAAATAAACTTGGTGGAGATAATGGTATCGGTCTAGTTGATATGGTTGAAAACAGATTAGTTGGTATGAAGAGCCGTGGTGTATATGAAACTCCAGGTGGAGCTATCATTTACGAAGCACATGAATTACTTGAATCAATTACTCTTGAAAGAGATACTCAACATTTCAAACAAAGAATTGCTATTGAATTTGCTGAATTAGTATATAACGGTAAATGGTTTACACCACTTAGAGAAGCTTTATCAGCATTCGTTGATAAGACTCAAGAAACAGTTACAGGTAGTGTAAAGGTTAAGTTATACAAAGGAAACATCATTCCTGCATCTATTACATCACCTTATTCATTATATTCAGAAGAAGTAGCTACATTCGGTGAAGATGAAGTTTATAATCAAGCTGATTCAGCTGGATTCATTAACTTATATGGTCTACCAATTAAGGTAAAGGCATTATTAGCACAAAAGAAATTAAAGTAATTAAATATGCCCAGTGAAGTGCTGGGCTTATTTAGCATAAAAGTAGGAGGTATGAATCATGAAGATGTGGGCTGGAAGATTTAGTAAAGAATTAAATAAAGAAGTAAATGATTTCAATTCATCAATTAGAGTTGATTCAAGAATGTATAAAGAAGATATCACTGGCTCAATGGCTCATGCTTTTATGCTAGGTAAGTGTGGTATCATTAAAGAGGAAGAAGCAGATTTAATTATTAAAACACTTGAAGAAATCTTAAATGATTTAGAAAGTGGAAAGCTAGAAATAGATTATGAAGCTGAAGACATTCATATGTTTGTTGAGGAAGTACTTACTAAACGAATTGGTGATGTAGGTAAAAAGCTTCATACAGCAAGAAGTAGAAATGATCAAGTAGCACTTGATTTTAGGATGTATACTAAAAATCAAATATTAGAGATAAAAGGCTTGGTTAAGAGCTTAATTGATACTATTATTTTCATTTCAAAGCAAAATATAGATTTGATTATGCCAGGTTATACACACCTACAACGAGCTCAACCAATCTTACTATCTCATCAATTAATGGCATATGCAAATATGCTTAAACGTGATTTAGATAGATTAAATGATTGTTATAAAAGAACAGATTATATGCCACTAGGTTCAGCTGCCTTAGCTGGTACAACTCATAAGATTGATAGATTTGTTGTTAAAGAAAAACTAGGCTTTGAAAATGTAACACTTAATTCAATTGATAGTGTTAGCGATAGAGATTTCGCAGTTGAATTAGCTAGTGCTATTAGCTTAATCATGATGCATTTATCAAGATTCTCTGAAGAAATTATTCTTTGGTGTTCTTGGGAATTTAAGTTCATGGAACTTGATGATAGCTATGCTACAGGTTCAAGCATTATGCCTCAAAAGAAGAATCCTGATATCACAGAACTTGTAAGAGGTAAGACTGGTAGAACTTATGGTAATCTAATTGCCTTACTAACAATGCTTAAGGGTATCCCTCTAGCATATAATAAAGATATGCAAGAAGATAAAGAATTATTATTTGATAGTATTGATACAGTTAAAGAATGTTTATCTATCTTTATTCCAATGTTAAAGACAGCAACATTCTTAAAAGATAATATGTATAATGCAGCAAAGAAAGGTTTCATCAATGCAACTGATTTAGCTGATTATCTTGCTAAGAAAGGAATGCCTTTTAGAGATGCCTATAAATTAACAGGTAATATTGTAAGAGATGCCATCAGTAATAATGAAACACTTGATACAATTAAAATAGAAAAGTATAAGGAGTATTCAGAACTAATCGATTCTGATATATACCATGAAATAGACTTAAGAAACTGCGTAGATAAGAGATTATCATTTGGTGGAACAAGTAAAGAAATGGTATTAAAGCAAATAGAATTATTAGAAGCTGAATTAGGTAAATAACATGGTAAAAGTATTTATAGATGGTAAAAGTGGAACAACAGGCTTAAAGATTTTTGAAAGATTTAGTAAAAGAAACGATGTTACTTTACTAGAGATTAAAGAAGAATTAAGAAAAGATCCAGTAGAAAAACAAAAGATTATGAATGAAGCTGATATAGTATTCTTATGCTTGCCTGATGATGCAGCTATAGAATCAGCTAAATTAGTTACAAATCCTAATACAGTAATTATTGATACATCAACTGCTCATAGAACTGACCCAGACTGGGCTTATGGTTTCCCTGAGTTAGATAAGGAATTAGAAAACAAGATTAACAATTCAAAGAGAATTGCAGTACCTGGTTGCTATGCATCAGGATTTCTATCAATTGTTTATCCTTTAGTAAAACTTGGTGTTATTGATAAACATTATCAAATATCTGCAAATGCTATAAGTGGTTATAGCGGTGCAGGCAAGAAAGGGATTGAACAATATACGAGTTCAAATGATAGTGAACTCGAAGCTCCCCGCTTATATGGTATGAGCCAAAATCACAAGCATCTTAAAGAAATGATGATCATTTCAGGATTAGATCATAAACCATTATTTAATCCTTATGTATGTAATTTCTATTCTGGAATGCTTGTTGATATTCCACTAGAGGTATCTAATTTAGCTAAGAAAGTAACTCCAAAAGAGTTACATGAA
>CAMVDS010000018.1 GCA_947166335.1 uncultured Mollicutes bacterium | reverse complement strand
GCTTTGCGCTTTTTATTTTGCCTGTCTATGTTCAGTTTTCAAAGACCTATCTAATTGCACGTTTTTGTCAGCGTGCTTTTTTATTATAACACTGCTTAAAACAGATGTCAAGATGTATTTAATTAAATTTTATAATTTATTAAATCATAAATTCTTAATTTTCACACACCTTTTTTATTCTATACTATAAACCAAATAAAGTCAACAACTTTTTTAATAAATTTTTATTTATTTTTTTGCAATAAAAAAATGGTGCTTTTAAACACCAATTTTTATTAATAATAATGAATATGATTAACTAATTAATATTATATATTATATATTAGCCTTTGAGTCTTAAAATATCATTAAATGTAATATAAACGAATAGTAATAATAGTAATATGAAAACAACATTTGTAATTGTGTCTTCTACTTTCTTATTAACCTTCTTTTTAGTTACTGCTTCTACACCAACAAATACTATTCTACCACCATCAAGTGCAGGTATAGGAAGTAGATTAACCATACCAATATTAACACTTAAGAATCCTAGGAAATATAAGTAATTAACAAAGCCACCAGCAAGTGAATTTTTAATCAAAGCAAATATTCCAACTGGTCCTGATAGATCTTTAATTCCAACATCTTTTGATGTGAATAATAATGCTAAAGTTTTCCATACACTTGAAAGACTTGACCAGAAGCTTTTGCCTGTATAAACAAAACTATAGAAAAAATCAAAATGAGATTTAGGAGAAATACCTATTGTTCCTTTAAAAAATTCTAAGTCTCTAATAGATTTAACAGTAGATTTTTTCATTAAAGATGCTTCAAGAGTTTCCTCTTTGCTGTCTCTTAAAACTTTAACTTCTATCTTCTTTCCATCATTGCTTTCATTTGTACAGAAACTTATTAAATCGCTCCATGAATGAATTTCTACATCATTTATCTTTGTTATAACATCATAATTTTTAAACCCTGCTTTTTCTGCTTTTGTTGTATAGATAAATACGGTAGCACCATCAGCATCCTTATAATCTTCAATATTACCAAATAAGCCAATATTACCTAGATAAGTCATAGGTCTAAGAGTTGTTGTAGTTGTGTCTTCTCCTCTTTTATAAGTAATATTAACTGTAGATGTTAAGCTAGTTTTTAACTCACTAGTTATTTGATCAATATCTTTCCATGTTTTAACTTCTTTATCATTAATACTAACAATTGTATCTCCCTTTTGTATACCTGCTAAAGCAACTGGAGATTTATATTCTTTTTTATCCATTGTAAAGCTTTCTGAAATTGATCCAACTACTGGTTTATTTGATGGTTTACCTACAAAGAATCCAGCAATTAGGAATAAGAATATAGCAAGAATGAAGTTCATGCCTGGTCCTGCAAAAAGCATAACAAATCTTGGCCATTTGCCTTTTGATTCAAAACATCTATCATATGGTGCTATTTGCATTTTCTTCTTTTGACTAATAAAAACAATAGCATCTTTATTTACTTCAAATGTTTTCTCTTCTCCATCAATTCTTAAAATAACAAAAGGATTTTTACCATCTTCACAGTATAAATCTTTATCTACTACGTTTCCTTTAATTTGAGCTTCTTTTGCTCTATTTAAGATGATTTCATTAACATTATTATTTTCATCTAAATTAAGCCCAATTTCTAAATCTTTTTCAAGTAAACCATTAAAGGCATCTCCATCAGCCATAGCAACAAATCCACCTAGCGGAATTGCTCTTACTCCATAAGTAGTTTCACCTTTCTTCTTACCGTAAATTAAAGGTCCCATACCTATAGAATAATCATAACATAAGACATTATATTTTTTAGCAAACATAAAATGTCCTAGCTCATGGATTGAAATTATTAAACATAGCCCAAATAAGAAGGCTATAAGTGCAATAACTATTGTCATAATCTTCCTCCAAGAATTCTTTTTCTTATTTCTTTATCAACTCTAATTATATCTTCTAAAGTTGGTTTAAAATTCTTTGTCTTAGATAGTTCATTTATTACTATCTTTTCAATATCTAAGAAACTAATTTTCCCATCTAAAAATAGGTTAACTGCTGCTTCATTTGACGCAGTTAAAACAGTAGGCATAATGCCTCCTTTTTTTCCTGCATCTATTGCATATTTAACTAACGGAAATCTTTTAAATTGGACTTTTTTAAAGTGCAAAGTAGATAATTTAATCTTATTATCATAATTAGATCTATTACCTCTATTTAAGGCATATAAAATAGGTTCTTTCATATCAGGATTTGATATTATAGCTTTAAGTGTTGAATCACTAAATTCTACTAAAGCATGTACCTTAGATTCTTTATGCAAAATTGGAGTAATCTTACTATAAGGTATATTAAATAAGTGATGTGCTTCTATTATTTCTAAGCCTTTATTCATCATTGTTGCACAATCAATTGTAATCTTTTTACCCATACTCCAGTTAGGATGCTTTAAGGCATCATCTACTGTTACATTTTCTAATTCTTCTCTTTTCTTATCTCTAAATGCTCCACCAGATGCAGTAATATAAACTTTATTAATAGTCTTTACATCTTCACCTTTAATGGCTTGCCATATAGCTGAATGTTCACTATCAATAGGATAGATATTTACATTATTCTTTTTAGCTAATTTCATAATAATATCTCCAGCCATAACTAGAGATTCTTTATTAGCAAGCGCTATATCATTTTTTGCGTTTATTGCTTTAACTGTAGGTAATAATCCAATTGATCCAGCTAAAGAATTAATAACTAAATCACAAGGTATTTCGCTTAGCTTTTCTAAGCCTAAATCACCCACATAAATATTATCACACAAACCTTCAAATTTGGCTTTATCATCATCTTTTCTAACACATATATATTTAGGCTTAAATTCCTTAACTATAGATAAAGATTTATCGATATCCCTACCTAATGATAAGCCAATTACATTAATATTATTTTCTCTTATTAAATCAAGAGTCATACTTCCTATAGAGCCAGTTGCTCCAAGTAAAATTATATTCATATAGCACCTCCTATAATGGTAATAATAATTGTAAGAATAGGAATACTATAAATAAGAATATAGAAATGAATAATGATGAATCAAATCTATCCATTACTCCACCATGGCCTGGGAAGATTTTTCCATAATCTTTTATACCATTGTCTCTTTTTAATTTGGAAGCTACTAAATCGCCTACTTGACCTATGAAGCTAGCAAATAATGTTAAGATAATAATTATTGTTATTTCTAAACCTTTATTATCTATATAACAAACATTTTTAAATAATGTTCCACCATCTGTAAATAATTCGTTATAGAAAATGAATGTTAATGCACCAAATACAGTTCCAAAAATAGTACCAAAAATACAGCCTTCAAAGCTCTTCTTTGGACTAATGATAGGTGCTGGTCTTCTTTTTATTATCTTTGTACCAAGTGAAATACCAAAGAAATAAGCAAACATATCTGTAAATGAAGCTACTATTAAAATATAAAATAATAAGCCTCTACCATACATCATTAATACTGGTATGCTTGCAAAACCAATGCCTACATAACATACTGAAAGTAATAATTTACTTCCATTATTAGTATCAATTGTCTTGTCGAAGACAAGTAATAAACCAATAACAAAGAATAAAATGAATAGACATACTGATAATATTGCTCCAAAATTAACATCCATATCTTTATGATAGAAATACCAAGAAAGAGATATTACTAAGTTTTCAAATATGGATAAACAAAATATAGTAACTTTTCCAACAAAGGAAATCTTGGATTCATTTTTAGTTTCAAACATATGAATAATCTCATATGTGGCAATTAAAGCAAGTAAAGCAGCAACACCAATAAATGCCTCAACTGGGGCAAATATTGCAAGTGGAATACCTACTAAAGCCATTATTAATCCAGTTATTATTCTTTTCTTCATAAGAACACCTACCTCTTACTTGCTATTACAATAATTAAATACATTAAAACAATTAAAAACATTGAAGTTCTTATTAAAATTCCTATTGGAGAAGGAACCCATTTTTCTTCTTCTTTAACTGCTATATAATCAAGTCTTTTTGATTTATCTTTTTCAAAAAAGATCAATTCAGGGACACCAATTAAATAAACTAATGAACATATAACAGCAACTACTCCTCCATCAGGTATATTCTTTTTTATACATAATATTAGAAAAATAGTAACTAGAGCAATCATAGGTAATATGCTTACTAGTCCAATTATTATTCTTTTTTTCCAATTTACTTTTAGTCTAAACATACAAACCACCTATTTTATTATACACTATTATTAATGTAATTGCACTCTTTTATTCTTTTTTTCAAAAAGAAAAAAGACATTCAAAATATGAATGTCTAGATTTCCATTAATTCTTTTTCTTTCTTTTCTGTTTCTTTATCAATCTTTTCAATGTACTTATCTGTAAGTTCTTGAATGTCATTGATATATCCTTTTTCATCATCTTCAGGTAATTTTAATTTCTTAATTTCATCATTACCTTCTCTTCTGATATTACGACAAGCAACTTTAGCGCCTTCAGTAATTTTTCCTAAGCCTTTTACTAATTCCCTTCTTCTTTCTTCTGTAAGTTTAGGGAAGATTAAACGAATGCATGTTCCATCGTTAATAGGAGTAATTCCTAAATCAGATGCGCTAATAGCACGTTCAATTAGTTTTAATGTTGAAGCATCATAAGGCTTAATTAATAATTGATTTGCTTCAGGAGTAGAAACACTAGAGATTTGTCTAACAGGTGATGGTGAACCATAATAATCAATAGTAATAGAATCTAATATAGTTGCATTTGCTCTACCAGTTCTAATTTTAGAAAACTCTTTTAACATTGATTGAATAGTTTTTTCCATCTTTTCTTCAGTTTCAAGTAAAATCATATCAGGCATAAAATAGTCCCTCCTTATTTTATAATTGTTCCTAGAGTATCATCACCAAGGCATACTTTTGTAATATTACCTTTAGTATTCATATTAAATACTCTAACCTCAATCTTATTATCCTTCAAAAGTGAGGCTGCTGTCAAGTCCATAACAGCTAATTGTTTATTTAATAAATCTTCATGAGTTAATGATTTGAACATTTTAGCATTTGGATTCTTTCTTGGATCTGAATCATATACACCTTCAACACCGTTTTTAGCCATAAGCATTACATCAGCACCTATTTCTGCGCATCTTACTGCTGCGGCTGTATCTGTAGAGAAATATGGTTGACCAGTACCACCTACAAATACTACTACTCTATTTTTTTCTAAATGTCTTAAAGCTCTACGTCTAATATATGGTTCAACTGCTTGTTGAGCAGCAATTGCTGATAAGACTCTTGTTTCAATTCCTAAGTGTTCTAGGGAATCTTGGATAGCTAAGCCATTTAAGACAGTTGCAAGCATACCCATATAGTCTGCTTGAACACGTTCCATTCCAAGTTCAGAAGCAGTCTTTCCTCTCCACATATTTCCACCACCAACAACAATACCGATTTGTATTCCAGCATCATGTGCGGCTTTGATTTCTTGTGCAATATCAGATACTGTTCTTGGGTCAATTCCAAATTCTGTATTTCCTTTTAAAGCTTCCCCACTAAGCTTAAGTAATATTCTTTTATAACTCATAAATACCTCTCCTTTTTTTATTTAAAATAAAGGGAGAAGCGTAGTTCTCCCTATAAATATTAAGCCTTAACTTGTGCCATTACTTCAGCAACAAAGTCAGTCTCAACCTTTTCAATACCTTCGCCAACTTCAAGACGAATATATTTTTTAATTGAGCACTTTTGACTCTTAGCAAATTGATCAACTGTTAGGTTAGGATCTTTAACGAATGGTTGATCTAATAAGCAGATTTCCTTTAAGAATTTGCCAAGTTTACCTTTAACGATATTTTCTAATACGTTATCTGGTTTGTTAGCCATCTTAGGATCATTCTTCATTTCAGCAATTTGAATTGCCTTTTCTTTTTCAATTTCTTCAGCAGGAACATTTTCTTGAGCTAAATATTTAGGATTGATTGCAGCAACATGCATAGCAATATCCTTTGCTACTTCTTCTGATCCGCCTTCAATTAATGTTAATACAGCAATTCTACCACCAGCATGCTTGTAAGCACCGAAGTTTTCGTTATCAGCCTTAGTTACTCTTGTAACTCTACGTAAGCTGATTTTTTCTCCGATTGTAGCTGTTGCTGATACTAAAATACTAGCAATTGTTTCACCATTATAAACGATATTCTCATAATCATCTGAATCGCTTTCTAATAATGCATTACCAATAGTATTTAATAATTCAAGGAATTGAGCATTCTTGCTTACGAAGTCAGTTTCTGAGTTAACTTCATAAATTACAGCCTTATTTCCTTTGATTGCTACATTACATAAACCTTCTGCAGCAACTCTGCTAGCTTTCTTAGCAGCTTTAGCAATACCTTTTTCTCTTAACCAAGTGATTGCTTCTTCAATATTTCCATCTGTTGCTTCTAATGCTTTTTTACAATCAAGCATACCAGCGCCAGTTTTTTCTCTTAATTCTTTTACTAATTGTGCAGTAACTGCCATATTAATTATCCTCCTATTAAATTATTCTTCAGTTTTTTCTTCTTTTGGAGCTTTTGGAGTTTTTGGAGCTCTTTTCTTTGGAGCTTCTCCATCTTTCTTTGCTTTTGGAGCTTTTGGAGCTGCTTCTTTAACTTCTTCTTCAGGAACTTCGTTTTGATCTATTGTTTCATCTTCGAACTTTTCAACTGTTCCACCTTGAGCTTCAATAACAGCATTACCCATTACCCATGTAACTAATTTAACTGCTCTAACAGCATCATCATTAGCAGGAATTACATAATCTACATCATCTGGATCACAGTTAGTATCAACAATTCCAAATACTGGAATGTTTAACTTACGTGCTTCAAGAATTGCATTTCTTTCCTTTCTTGGGTCAACGATGAACATTGCTTCTGGTACCTTCTTCATTTCTTTAATACCAGATAAGAACTTTTCTAATCTTTCTCTTTCATGCTTTAATTGAGCTACTTCCTTCTTAGGTAGAGCATCAAAAGTACCGTTGCTTTCCATTTCAACTAAATCATTTAATCTTTTGATTCTTTTCTTGATAGTCTTGAAGTTTGTTAATGTACCTCCAAGCCATCTTTGGTTAACATAGAATTGGCCTGTTCTTTCAGCCTCTTCTTTTACAACATCTTGAGCTTGCTTCTTAGTACCTACGAATAATACTTTTCCGCCTTCCTTTACGATGTCGAATAATACCTTATAAGCAGCCTCGATTGCATCTGCAGTCTTTTGTAAATCGATAATGTAAATATCGTTACGTGCTGTAAAGATATATGGTTTCATTTTTGGATTCCATCTTCTAGTAGCATGTCCAAAATGAACACCAGATTCTAATAATTGTTTCATTGAAACTACTGACATTTTTCTTTTCCTCCGTTTTCGTTATTATGTCCTCTGATACCTTCAGCATCTATTTCCACTAAAAATTTAGCACTGGGAAATAGACTCCAATATCATGTGTATTAGCATGTGCCTTTATTAATATATCATATATTGATATATAAATCAAGATAATTTTTTTAAAGTGTGCTTCCAAAGCCACCAGTTCTTTCTTCATTTGTTGTATCATCATCAGCTAATAAGTATTTTAAAAATATTCCTTGAGCTATTCTTTCATCTTTCTTAATTAGAATATCTTTATCAGTAAAATTCATAACTTGTATCATGATATGACCATCGTTATCCTTATTTTCATAGTAATCACTATCAATAATTCCTACATTATTAGCTAGTGTTAATCCTTTTTTTAAAGGCATAGAACTTCTAACATATAATTTTAATACTTCATCACTTTCCATATAAGCTTTTACGCCTGTAGGAATAAGCGCAATACTATGCGCTTTTATGATAGTATCACTAGCAACATAGAAGTCATATCCTGCGCTATTCTTTGTTTGTCTTTTAGGTAATATTATAGAGCTATTCTCAAACCCTTTTGCTACTTTGAATCCTCTCATAATATTCCTCCTTTAAAAGATTTAATACAATGATTTCTCTTTGTACGAAGCATACATTTGAATCGATTTCTTTATTCTTTTCTAGTGCTTCATCTAAAGATACTAAAACAGTCTCATAAATCTTTTCATGTTTTTCTTTATGAGCACGTTCTACATGATCTATTTCATAAAAATAATAACTTGTTCTTTGAGTGAATGCTTTAACACCATTTAATTTTGATTCATCAATATAACCAATTGGGTGCTTACTAATATTTTTAATAACATATCCTGTTTCTTCATTAACTTCTCTTTTTAGACATTCAATCGCAGTTTCATCCTTCTTCATTCCACCACCTGGGAATGAATAGTTTCCGTATTTAGCACTATAAAGCATGATTAGTTTTCCATCATGAAGTCCTATACCTCTAACTACTTTTCTATCTATTTTTTCAAAATTACAGTCTTTCTTCTCGCAAATAACCCCTATTTGCCTCATATTATCACTCTTCTTTTAAAAATTTATTAATTTCAATAGCCGCTTTTGCTCCATCTGATACACTTGTAGATACTTGATCTAATCCATCAATTGCATCTCCTCCAGCAAAAATACCTTTAATATTTGTTTTAAAGTTTTCAACTTCAAATTTATTTTGTTCATTAGTGACTAATCCTAAATGTTTTGAAATGGATAAGGAATCGTTATTTGCAGCAATAAAAATACCATCAAATTCATATTCAGTATTATTAACTAATATCACTTTTTTATTATCTTTGTTATATAGTTTTTCAATCTTACCATCTATTACGCTACTATCATTTGTAATTGAATTAGAAAAAATAGTAACATCAGGTGTAAAATTCTTTAATACATCTAGTTCATGATGCATATAATCACCATAGCCTATTAAAGCTAATTTTTTCTTTCTATAAAAGAATCCATCGCATGTAGCACAATAACTTACTACTACATCATCAATCCCTTTAATATTAGCTTTATTAGATTTACCTGTAGCTAGGAATATAGATTTAGCACTATATTCATTTGTTTTAGTTTTAACAGTTAAATCGTTAATTTCTAATACTTCATCAGTTAATACTTCTATTCCTAGGCTTTTGGCTTGTTCTTCCCCTTTTTTAGCTAAATCTATTCCACTAATAGAATTAAAACCATAATAATTTTCTATTAGATGAGCTTTTTCTAGAGAGCCAAAATCTTTTCCTATAACTAAAACATTTTTATTGAATCTCTTTAGATAAATAGCGCAAGATATACCAGCTGGGCCTTTACCTATAATTATGCAGTCATACATTATTTTAATACAAACTCCTCAACAGCTTTTTCCCCTCTTAAGCCTAAGAATGTATCAACTATTTGTCCATCAACGAACTTAACAACAAATGGTATTGATTGAATTTTAAACAATTCAGCTAATTCCATTTCATCATCAACGTTTACTTTTCCAAGCTTAACGTTGTTATTTTTACATACTTCTTCAATAATAGGTCCTAGTGCTTTACAAGGTCCACACCAAGGTGCCCAAAAATCAATAATAACTTTTCCTTCTTTGATAAAATCTTTAAAATTTGCTTGTGTTACTTCCATAATTAGTCCTTTCTTGCTCTTGGATGAGCATCTCTATATTTGTCTTTGATATCGTCTATAGCAATATCTGTATAAATTTGGGTAGTAGATAACATACTATGTCCAAGTATTTCTTGAACACTTCTTAAATCCATACCTCCATTTAATAAAACTGTTGCACAAGAATGTCTAAGCATATGTGGTGTAATTTTATATGTTTCACCTGTCTTATCCATTATTGTGTTTAATATTTTTCTAACTCCTCTTGGGGTTAGTGTTGTTCCCTTATAATTGATAAGTAAATATCTATTATCTTCGTTCATAGAACCAGCAAGTAGTCTATTTCTTGCATGAGTTATGTAATCCTTTAATTCTTCTATTAAACGTTTATGCATAACTAGATATCTATCTTTTGATCCTTTACCAGATTTTACTAAAACACTTTCGTTAAAGAAATCTAGGTCATTAATCTTTAAATTACATAATTCAGATACACGTAGTCCTAAACTATAAAGTAAATCAATAATTAGATAGTTTCTAATACCTAAAGGTTTATTTTTATCACATACACTAAGCATCATATTTACTGTTTCATCATCAATTACATTAGGCAATCTTTTTTCAATTTTAGGTGATTTTAAATCCATAAAAGGATTATTTTTTACTAACCCTTTTTCTAATAGAAAAGAGTAAAATGTCCTAATAGAGCTAATTTTCCTTGATACTGATTTGCTTGTTAAACCTTTATTCATTAAATAGCCAACAAAGTTTTCAGCATGCTTTTTCTTTTCAAAATGTAATAAATCCATTACAATTTTAAATTCATTAATAAAGTCAATTAAATCAGAAATATCAGAAAGATAATTAATGGCTGTATTTTCGCTATAACCTCTTTCTAGTAATAAGTAATCTTTAAAATCATTTAATTCTTTTTCATTCATAGATTGTTTTCTTTTATGAATTCTTTCATTTTCTCTATTCCACGTTCACCATATAAAGTTTTTCTCATTTTTTTAGAATGTTTATATCCTAAATCTGGGACAATACCATAATTAGCGTTCATTGGAATAAAGTTTTCATTTGGTGTTGAAATATAATTTGCTAAAGCTCCCATCATTGTTTCTGTTGGGAATTTAAGCATTTCTTGATTACTTATTTTTCTATACATATTTATAGCGGCAAGTAGTCCACTTGATGCACTTTCTACATACCCTTCTACTCCTGTCATTTGACCTGCAAAAAAGATATTTTCATTTTTCTTTAATTGGTAAAAAGCATTTAATAATTTTGGAGAATTAATATAAGTATTTCTGTGCATTACACCATATCTTAGGATATTAGCATTTTCTAAGCCAGGAATTAATTTAATGACTTCTCTTTGACTTGGCCATGTTAAATGTGTTTGAAAGCCTACTATATTATAAGTAGATCCTAAAGTATTTTCTTTTCTAAGTTGTACAACAGCATATGGTCTAACTCCATTATGCTCTAGTCCAACTGGCTTCATAGGCCCAAAAAGTAATGTATCTTTACCTCTTTTAGCCATAACTTCAAAAGGCATACATCCTTCAAATACTTTTAGTTCAAAATCATGTGGTTCAACGCATTCTGCATGGACTAAGCAATCATAAAACTTATCAAATTCTTCTTTAGTCATTGGACAATTTAGATAAGCGGCTTCTCCTTTATCGTACCTACTTTTTAGATAAACCTTATTGTAGTCAATAGATTCAGCATCAATTATAGGAGCAACTGCATCGAAAAAATAAAAATCTTTTTCATCTAAATAATCCTTAATAGCGTTAGAAAAATCATCACTAGTTAATGGTCCGCTACAAATAATTACATCTCCGTCAGGTATCTTTTTTACTTCTTCAGTTATAACTTTAATTCTTGGATGATTCTTAATTTTATCGGTAATGTATTTAGCAAATAATGTTCTATCTACGGCAAGAGATCCTCCTGCAGGAACGTTTGTTTTTTCTGCAGCTTCCATAACTATAGAGTTAAACATCTTCATTTCTTCTTTTAAAAGACCTACCGCAACATCAATAGAATTTGCTCTAAGAGAGTTAGAACATATTAATTCAGCGAATAAATCTGTCTTATGAGCACTAGTTTGTTTAACTGGTCTCATTTCATATAATTCGACATCTATTCCTTTATTTGCTAGATAATAACTTGCCTCAACTCCAGCAAGTCCAGCACCAATTACCTTCACCATTTTAATCATCCTTCTTTGAATCTTCAAATATAACTCCATTATAATTATAACATTTTTATATAATAAAAAAAAGCCAAAAGGCTTTTTAATTTTTTTCATATAATTACCATTCATCTATCCCATCATAACCATATAAAACTTTATCATTTTCTATTACTTCTACTGCTTTAAAGCTATCTAAATCTACTAGATTTTTAGCGATTTTTTTGGCATCATCTATATTATTAATTTCTTCATTATAGTAAGTTACAAATCCTTCATCTCTACTATATTCATCAATCCAATAAGCTATTTTCATATAATCCTCCTTATGTTGAGTCGATTCTATCACAAAAAAATAAATAAAAAAAGCCCGAAGGCTTTTTAAAATAGAGATATTCCTTTTTTAATTTTTTCATCAATAAAATTAATATCTGCGGCTATAGGTGCAACTACAATTAATACAACAAATACGATAATACTTTGTGGTATTAAATAAGCTATTTGCTTTGGTAAGCTTGTTAAGTATAGCCATGAGAATTTGTATTTATAAACTATGATTTGTCCAAATCCTTCAATAATAAAATTACAAATAAAATTAACAAATACTCTTGCTATTAAAGCTTTTGTAAAACTTATATTTGTTCTATAGAAACATAGTGCGTAAATAAAGCATGTAAGCATAGCGCTTAAAGTAAATATTGGATTAAATGCTCCACTACCTGATTCAAATAGGAAGAATCCTAAAATATCAGATAATGCACCAATAATTAAAGCAAAATATGGTCCACCTATCATACAAGCAACGCTTAAGAAAATAAGTCCAAATCTAAAACCTAATGTTCCAAATCCACTAGGTAAAACTAATAGTTTTGATACAAGTGTTAAACCTAGTAATAAAGCCATTATCACCATTTTTTTAACACTCTTAAATTCTTTTGCTGCTTGCACCCAGTAACGCTTATGGAATGGATGCTTAAACACTGTTTCATTATCAAATATTTCTTCTTCTCTATCCAGTTTTTCACTAAATTTTTTACCTAAAACTAATACTACTGTAAAGCCAACAATTATACCAATTAATCCACCAACTACAGGATATAATATTAATCTAATATTTCTATTATAATTACTTGTTTCAACAAATAAATTTCCTTCTTCATCTAAAGAATTTTCATTATAGAATGTTGTATCAAATAATTTAGATACACCCTTAATTGTTACTTGGTAAGGATTACCTTCTTTATCAACTTTATCTTGAGTTTCATCAGGATATTCTGATAAATCAACATATTGTTCTACTACTATTAAAGTTAAGTTTCTTAAAAATCCTTTTTTTACTGATTCAGGATTTTTTATATTTGTATCGCTAAATGCACTATCATTAACTTTTATTTGATAGTAATCATCTATTTTACTTGCTGTAATACTTTTTATATTGACATATTTATAAGTTGATATTGAACTACCTGTATAATAACTATATTGTAGTTCTTTTACTTTATCAATATTCTCTTTCTTTTCAAAGTCACTTAATTTAATATTAATTTCTTCTTTATATTTAAATTTAATGACTGTTTTACTTCCTGGATCTTTACAAAATGTCCATGAAATAAAGAATCCAAGCACAGCAAATGTAAAAGTAATTATTACAATTACAAACCAACCTTTTTTTAAAATTTTTCCCATTAAAAAAGACCCCTTTCTTAGCTAGAGGTCCACTATAAAAATTACAGCGGACGCGCTAAAGGACCGCCACTTACGTGTTCGTTCATACCCAACATCCCGTGGTATGACACTTAACGCCCTTTAACTACTCTGTTAAACAACAATAATATTATATATCTTTTTCATAAATATTCAAGAGTTACCATTTAATTTCTTCAATATTATTTTCTTTTAATATTTTATTACATCTAGAGAATGGTTTTGAACCAAAAAAACCTTTATAAGCTCCTAGTGGAGATGGATGAGCTGATTCAATAATATAATGATTTTTATTTGTGATTAGACTCTTTTTACTTCTTGCGTAATTACCCCATAAAATATAAACTATTACATTATTATTTTTTTCTAAATATTCAATAGTTTTATTAGTAAACTCTTCCCAGTACTTTATATGACTAGACGGATTTCCTTCTATTACTGATAGTCCTGCATTAAGCAAAAAGACTCCTTGTTTTGCCCAATCAGAAAGGTCTGTATTAGTTCTATCTATATTTAAATCATCTTTTAATTCTTTAAAGATATTGGCAAGACTAGGCGATATTTTGACATCATTAGGCACGCTAAAACATAGGCCATTAGCATATCCTTTTGTGTGATATGGATCTTGACCTATTATTACTACTTTTACATCTTCATATTCTGTCAAGTGATATGCTTTAAACATATCATTATATGGAGGAAAGCATACTTTAGTTTTATATTCGTTATTAATAAAATGACATAATTTTTTATAATATTCAGTTTTCTTCATTTCATTAAAAAATAAATCCCACATAATATCACCACTTCTATTATAACAAAAAAAGGCTTGGAAATAACCAAGTCTTTTTAAAATATTGTTTTAAGCTGGATTACTTAATTTCAGCGAAGTATTTAATAGTACGAACCATTTGGCTTGTATATGAGTTTTCGTTGTCATACCAAGAAACAACTTGAACTTCATATAAATCATCACTAATCTTAGAAACCATTGTTTGAGTTGCATCGAATAATGAACCGAACTTCATACCGATAACGTCTGAAGAAACGATTTGATCTTCGTTGTAACCGAATGATTGGTTAGCTGCTGCCTTCATAGCTGCATTGATTCCTTCTTTAGTTACATTAGCACCCTTAACAACTGCAGTTAAGATTGTAGTTGAACCAGTTGCTACTGGAACTCTTTGAGCTGAACCAATTAATTTTCCGTTTAATTCAGGAATAACTAGACCGATAGCCTTTGCTGCACCAGTTGAGTTTGGAACGATGTTAGCTGCACCAGCTCTAGCTCTTCTTAAATCACCTTTTCTGTGTGGTCCATCAAGAATCATTTGATCTCCAGTGTAAGCATGAATTGTGCTCATGATACCTGATTGGATTGGAGCATAATCATTTAATGCTTTAGCCATAGGAGCTAAACAGTTAGTTGTACAAGAAGCTGCAGAAATAACTGTATCATTCTTTGTAAGTGTCTTTTCGTTTGTACCGAATACGATTGTAGGTAGATCATTTCCAGCAGGAGCTGAAATAACTACTTTCTTAGCACCAGCAGTGATATGAGCTGAAGCTTTTTCTTTTGAAGTATAGAATCCTGTACATTCTAATACTACATCAACACCGATTTCTCCCCAAGGAAGGTTTTCAGCCTTAGCTTCTGCATAAATCTTTAGAGTCTTACCATCAACAGTGATTGTACCAGCTTCATCATCAGCTGTAACTGTATGTAAGTTTTCTCCGATTTTTCCACAGTATCCACCTTGAGCAGTGTCATACTTTAATAAGTTTGCAAGCATAGAAGGTTTAGTTAAGTCGTTGATAGCTACAACATCATAACCTGCTGCTCCAAACATTTGTCTAAATGCAAGACGTCCAATACGTCCGAAACCATTAATTGCTACTTTAACATTTGCCATTTTAATTTCCTCCTTAAATGTTATCACATATATTTTAGCATTTTATTATTATTTTTCAACATTATTTTATAATATTTTCAAAATCTTTACTTTGTAAATGTTTTCAACAAAAATAAAAAAGAGATAATATATCTCTTATAAGAATGCTTTTTTAATTCTATCTAAGAATAATGTATTATCTCTTTTAGCAAATTTAACTTTTTTCTTTGATAAAACGCATCTAACATAATCATTGCCATCTAATTCAAACTTTAAATGATCACTTGTTAGGAAGTTGGCATTACCAAACTTTAATTCTAATTTATGATTAGTAGATAGTACCAATGGTGAATTAAGTGAACGATAGGCATTTGAATTAATAGATGCTATTTCATTTAAAATTATGCATTCCAAACTATGGTCTACTACTGGTCCATCTAATGATTTATTAAAGGCAGTTGAACCATTAGGTGTAGAAATACATAAACCAGTACCTCTAACTGTTTCAAACTTTTCATTATCAATAAATACATCAACTATTTGTGTAGATGTAGGATTAATAATTGTTACTTCGTTAATCGCATATCCATTATATTTATTAGTTTGCCATTCAAGTAAGCTATGAGTTTCTATTTCAAATTTATTGTTATTAATCATATCAATTAATTCATTAATAGAATCTTTTGTGAAGTTTGTATAAAAACCAAGATGTCCTGTTTTTACACCGAAAAAGATGACTTTATCAACTAGATCGATATATTTATTAACTGCCCTAATGATAGTTCCATCACCGCCAACAGTTATAACTATATCTGGATTTTTTTCATCGTATGCTAGTTTAATATTCTTTTTAATTTCATCAACTATACCTAAAGTTATCTCATCTTGTTTTCTAGAATATATAGTATATTTCATAAAAACCACTCCCATTTCTTTTATTCTAACACAAAAAAAATAAATTATATATATTTTAATTGTTGATATTTTATTTTAAATAATGGATAATAATAATGTATGGGGTGATTAATATGAAATCAAGTATCGAAATAGAATTTAAAACCTTATTAAATGAAAATGAATATAATAAAATGATAGAAAAATTTGATTTATCAGATAATATATTTATCCAAGAGAATTATTATTTTGATACTGATGATTTTTATATTAGAAACAATAAACTAGGTTTAAGAATAAGGCATAAAAATAATACATGGAAAGTTACTATGAAGAAACCATGTGAGGATTATTTATGTGAATATTCCATTATATTATCAGAAAAGCAAGCAAAAGATTACATCGAAAATGGCTTTTCTCTAAAAGATTTTGGTTATGATTTGTTTGTTAAATTTAAAGCAAAAAACATTACAGAAAGAGCTATTTTCTCCTATAAAAATGGTAATCTATTTGTTGATAAATGTACTTATAATGGTGTTACTGATTATGAAATAGAATATGAAGCTGATGATTCAAATAGAGGAATTGATGATTTTAAGAATTTCTTAAAAGACAATAAAATACAATATAGTCCAAGCTTTCATAAGGAAGAGCGTGCATTTAGATCATTAGGACTTTAGAAAGAAAAAAGGATTTGAAATCCTTTTTTTTATACATTTTTTCCTAATTCATATGCTTTATCTAATAATGGATTATTTAATATATCATTTGGATCAGTTACATCACCTACAAATAAAGTATCTTTTAATTCTACATTATCAAAGCAATCTACCCATCCTTGGCATGCTTTTATTGCTCCTTCTTTAGTAAATGATTCATTTTCTGTAGCTGTTAATAATAAATACACTTCTCTAAATTTGTAGTTGCTTGAATATAAGGAATTTGCTCTATCAATTAATGTTTTCATTTGTCCTGAAACTGAATAATAATATACTGGTGTTGCCCAGCAAATAACATCCGCATTAAGCATTTTTTCTACTATTTCACTTGCATCATCTTTTATAATACATTTTCCTAGTTTTTGACAAGCAAAGCATCCTTTACAAAAATTAATAGTTTTATTTTGAAGTGATATTAATTCTACATTGTTACCAGCCTTTTTTGCGCCTTCCATAAACTTAGTTGCTAGTATATATGAATTACTATTATTTCTTAAGCTTGTTGATATTATTAATATATTTTTCATTTTGTTTCTCCTCTATTATAGTTTCTATTTTTTTCTTCATCAGTTATTTTTCTAATAACTTTACAAGGGTTACCTACGGCAACACTATTATCTGGTATATCTTTTACTACAATACTTCCAGCACCTATTACACAATTACTTCCTATAGTAACTCCTGGCATTACATGAACTCCTGCTCCTATCCATACATTATCTCCTACTTTAATAGGATAAGCATAT
>CAMVDS010000017.1 GCA_947166335.1 uncultured Mollicutes bacterium | reverse complement strand
CGCCGGCTGCACCAAGAGCAACAACGATAAGAAATCTAACTAAATCGATAAAAACTATATTTTCTTCTTGCGATTCCAATTCACTCCTCACTTGAAAAACACAGAACAAAATAAAAGCAACACAAGTTAAAACTATTCCTGGAACAAATAATCCAACAATCACTTTTGGTCTAGACTCAATATATTTTATTTCTTGGCATACTTCTTTATATTCACTATATGCCGTTTTAAATGAGTCACCTTTTTCATTATTAAAATTAATTACATCACGATTATATTTTACATTATAAAATCCAAGCCATTTTTCAACCATTCTATCGAATGTTTCTTTTTTTGTAAACTCATTATATTTTTTAGAAAGTTCTCCTGGTGTAGATAGTTGAGAAGCTTTCCTATTAATTGCATAATTCTTCTTAAAATATTTTTGTAAGTTTACACCTTTATCTTTAGCAGATTCTAATTCCATACTATAAGCATATTCGTTTTCTTCTAAAGACTCTCTATATTCTATTAAATTATTAATACCTTCAATTAAGTTATTATTCATAATAACAATTCCCCCAATTAATTTCATTTATATTATAATCGTTATAATATAATTATTCAATTATTTTTAAATATATTTAACTAGGCATATAAAAAAATGGACTGAGATTCAGTCCATTTTAATTATTAATCAAATATTAGCAGCAGCCTTGAGCCTTCATAGCCTCAGCAATCTTCTTGAATCCAGCGATGTTAGCACCCATAACTAGGTTAGTAGGTTGACCATATTCAACTGCTGTATCATGAATATTGTGGAAGATTCCTTCCATGATGCCTTTAAGCTTAGCATCTACTTCTTCAAATGTCCAAGATAATCTAATTGAGTTTTGGCTCATTTCAAGACCAGATGTAGCAACACCACCAGCGTTAGCAGCCTTAGCAGGTCCATACATAATCTTTGATTCTACAAAGAATTGTCCAGCTTCATTAGTTGAAGACATGTTAGATCCTTCAGCAACAGCCATTACACCATTCTTAACTAGAGTCTTAGCACTTTCTAAGTTAATTTCATTTTGTGTAGCACATGGTAGAGCGATATCGCACTTGATTGTCCAAATACCTTTTGAACCATCTTTATCTTCAAAGTATTTAGCACCAGCTTTTCTTTCAGCATATTCTTTAATTCTTCCACGTTCTACTTCCTTGATTTGCTTAACGATAGCTAAATCAATTCCATTTTCATCATAAACATATCCGTTTGAATCAGACATAGCTACTACTTTAGCACCAAAGCTTTGAGCTTTTTCACATGCATAAATAGCAACATTTCCTGAACCAGAAATAACTACAGTCTTACCTTCAAATGAAGTGTTAGCCATAGTCTTTAACATTTCTTGAGTGAAGTAGCATAGACCATATCCTGTAGCTTGTGTTCTAGCTAAAGAACCACCAAATGATAATCCTTTACCAGTTAGAACTCCAGTATATTCGTTAGCTAATCTCTTATATTGACCAAACATAAAGCCAATTTCTCTTCCACCAACACCGATATCTCCAGCAGGTACATCAGTATCAGCACCAATATGACGGAATAATTCAGTCATAAAGCTTTGGCAGAATGCCATAATTTCTCTATCTGATTTTCCTTTTGGATCAAAATCTGATCCACCTTTACCTCCACCCATAGGTAGAGTAGTTAAACTGTTCTTTAAGCATTGTTCAAATCCTAAGAACTTAATAACTGATTGGTTAACAGATGGATGGAATCTAATTCCTCCTTTGTAAGGTCCGATAGCACTATTGAATTGTACTCTGAATCCTCTATTAACTACTAATTGTCCTTTATCGTTAATCCATGGTACACGGAAAATAACGAATCTTTCAGGTTCAACGAATCTTTCAAATACACCTGCATCAACTAAATCTTGTCTTTTATCTGCAACTGGTTGTAAAGAAAGTAAAACTTCTTCTACAGCTTGTAAAAATTCTTTTTCTCCTGCATTTCTTTTGCTTACTCTTTCGAATAAGTCTTTTAAATAAGCGTTTGTAAATTCCATATTAAAATCCTCCTACGCAACCTATTATATAAATAAAAAAATTGTTTTTCAACAAAAAAATAATTCAAATATAAATTTTTTTTATAGAAAAACGCATTTTAATAAGTTACTATTATATTTTATATAAGGTTATATTATGCGTTTTTTTATTTAATAAATAATAAATAATTATTTTAAAAAATAATTGACTTTTTATTATATTTTGTTATAATAAATAATGCAGTGTAAAAAATATGCATCCTTAGCTCAGTTGGTAGAGCAACTGACTCTTAATCAGTGGGTCTAGGGTTCGAGTCCCTAAGGGTGTACCATCCTAAATAAAACGACTTCATTATTGAAGTCTTTTTTATTTCTTCTTATAATAATATTAGGTGATTATATGGAGAAATTAGCTATTACTGGTTCTACTGGTGGTATAGGCTTTGAAGTAGTTAAAAAATTAGTTTTTAAATATGACTTAATATTAATTAATAGAAACATTCAAAAAGCAAATAAAGAAAAGGATGATCTTCTTAAAATTAATCCTAATGCTAATATCACATTACTTACGTGTGATATGGAAAATATATTTAGTGTTAAAGAACTAACAAATGAATTAATAGAATTAGAAATAGATTATTTAATCATAAATGCAGGTATATTAACTAAAGAAAAACATACAACTAATTTTAATTATGATAATGTATTTACCACTAACTTCTTATCACCTTATTATATTATTAATAGATTAAAAGAAAATAATTTACCTAAAAAAAGAGTTATTGCTGTAGGAAGTGTATCTCAAAAATGGGCAAAATTAGATAAAGATAATATTGATTATAGTAATTATAAATCAAAAAATAAAAGATATGCTAATTCAAAAAGATTTTTAATGTCATCATTAATGGAATTATATAAAGATAGTGATAAATTATCTATAGCACATCCTGGAATCACTCTAACAAATATGACAAAAAATTATAATAAATTTATTAAAATATTTATTATTATATTTATGTCTATTCTATTTCAAGGAAAGAAAAAAGCATCTAGATCAATTGTAAAAGCAATAGATACAAATACTTCTTATTTAGAATGGATAGGTCCACACATTTTAGGTGTATATGGTAAACCTAAGGTATGTAAGATAAAGCATTTAAAAGCAGATGAAATAAAAGATATTTATGAAATATCTAAAAATTTATATAAAGAAATAAAAGCGCTTGATTAAGCGCTTTTCATTTTATGGTCTAAATCCAGGGCCAAAACCTTGATTAGAATTACCAATAGTAGTTATTTTATTATTTATTGTGATTGTTTCAGTTAATGTATTATTTATATATAATTTATATTTTTTATTTAATTCTAATTTGCTTGATGAAATAATTATTGATTGACTAGTCTTTAATGTAGTATATTCAACTACTACTTCATTATTTTCATCAAGTAATTTAATATTTGTATTTGCGTTTAATGTTGAGCTACTTGCATAGCTTATTGAATACTCGCTTGAATTACTTGCAGGAGTCTCTACCATACCTAGGGCACCTGTAGCTATTAAAGTACCTCCATTAACTATAATTCCTGTTTCACTATCAAGTGAACCATTTCCACCATTAGTTGGACCATCTACATATATTAATCCACCAGTAATTAGAATTGAATTATTTGAATCTAGTCCATCACCACTTGCATTAACTGTGATAGTACCACCTGTAATAATCATATAACAGTTAGTGTTACCTACACCCATCCTTGTTTCAGTGCCATCTGCGGCATTTATTCCATCATCTGCGGATGTTATATCAAGAGTTCCACCACTTATTTGTATTTTAGATGCTTCATATCCTTCATATGATTTAATAATTGAATAGCTTCCTCCATTCATTTCACCTATAGTTTCAGCATGAAGTCCATCATCTCCACTATAGATAGTTGCTGTACCTCCATTAATGATGAAATATCCATTTGAATGAATTGCATCATCATTTGAATTAATTGTAATTGTTCCATCATTAATGATAATTGCATAATCATCTGATTCAATTTCTATTTCTGTATCTGGATTAGTTGCTAGAGTATAATCTATAGAGCCTGCTTTTATACCTTTACCGCTTGCATTATCACTAGAACTTTCTGTTATTTTTGATGGTGCCCCACCATTTGTTGTAATATTAATGTAACCCCCATCAATTCTAACAAAGGAATCAGCTTGAATTCCATCATCTATGGAATTAATAGTTATATTACCACTCTTTATATATACAAACCCATTATTAATATCAAACACTGCTGTTGATGCATCTTCTAATTCATCATAATCATATTCTGAATGTAAGCCATCTTTTTGTGAAGTTATATTTAAATTTGCACCATCAACATAAATATTTAGTGCACTTATTCCTTGAGATACTGAAGTTATATTAATAGTTGATTCAAACAAGCTACATAAGCCATCAACTTTTATTCCTGATTTAGTTGAATTTAAATTAAGTGTTCCACTTCCATTTATTGTTAAATTACCACCACATTTAATTAAGTTTTCATCGCTGTTTGCTTCACCTAAACTATTAGTTATAGTATTTGTTCCAAGGATAGTTATTTCTAAATCTAATTTAGAAGAAATGGCTTTATCATCAGTTATATTGATTGTCGCATCTTTTATAATTAGATGAACATTAGTTGCCTTTTTAGTAAAGCTTATTGCTTCACTTAAGTTAATTGTTCCTGTTATTAAATATGTACCACTACTAGCAATTGAACCACCTTCAGTTATTAGAGTAGCACTATCTAAATCATAACTAGTGATATCACTTTTAGCTAGCTTTTCTACTACTTCATCAATAGTGTTATAATTATTAGTTGTTTCATCTTTTGTAGGAATTACTCCTTCTTGTCCTCCACCTAAATTATCATATGGAATATTTGAATTAGTCGTATTTGAACTATTGCTTGATTTACAGCCAAATAAACTAAATGTTAAAGATAGAGCCATAATAGGTAATAATATTTTTTTAAATTTCATAATCCATCATCCTTTCTATTTTGTATACATTTTAGCAAGATAATGTGTAAATCCTGTGATTGTAAATTGTAAAAAAAATAAAAAGTGAGTGAACTAGTCAATCACTTTTTTATCTTTATTTTAAAATAGAAAGTTGTTCCTTCCTCTAAATTTGATTTAACTCCATATTCTAATTTATGCATCATAAATACATTTTTAACAATTGATAAGCCTAACCCTGTACCAACCGTATTTCTTTTATGGTTCTTTTCATCTCTATAATATTCATCCCATATTTTATTTTGTTTTTCAACATCTATAGGATTACCATAATTAGTTACTTTAAATAAAGCATATTCATTATCTTTTACTAAAGAAACTTCTATTTTTTTATCATCACCAGCATAGTTTATAGCATTACCAATTAAATTATAAAATACAGCGTTCATCTTTTTAATATCAGAATCTACTATTATATCATCATCTATATTAGTTTCTATAATATAGCCATCTTTTTCTTTTAATACATCAAATCTTGTTAAACAATCTTTAAGTAAATTTGTTAAATCTACTTCTTCAAATTCTATACTTAAATTTCCACTTTCTAATTTTGATAGCATTAATACATCATTAACTAATGCGGCTAATCTATCTGATTCATTTATGATGATATTTAAGGCATCATTTCTTTTTTCTTCATTATCACCATATAAGTCTTTAATCATTTCAGCATACGATTTAATGATAGTAAGTGGTGTTTTTAAATCGTGACTAACATTAGCTGTAATACTACGCCTATATTCATCACTTGATTTTATTTCTTTTTCAGCTTTACTTAATATAACAGCAAGGTTTTGAACTTCTGAATAGCCTTTACCGCTAAATTCTACATCTAAGTTTCCTTTAGATAATTGAGCAGCTTGTGCTGTAAGTATTTCCAGTGGATTAGATAGACTACGAGATGCAATAAATGTGAATATAAAGCCAATTACTACCGCAAATATAGATATGAAAATAAGTTGTTCACTAATGATCATTCTAGTCGCAGAAATTGGTGTAATTCTAGTTGATGCGATAAAATATGTATTACCATCAACCGCCTTAACATATAGATATATATCTGATCTATCATCAGAATATATTACTTTATCAGGACTATATTCTTCTATTAATTTCCTATCATTAAATTCCATAGGAAATTTTCCCATTTGTTCGCCTATTTTAGGGACTAACTTTTTTTCTCCAGAAAAAGTATCAGTTTCTAAAACAGCTATAGTTATGTGGATATTATCCATCATACCTTCTCTAGATATTTCATCTATATCAGCAGTATCTGTTATAAATGCATTATAATATTTATTTCCTTTATTTTTTAAATTGTTTTTACTTCTTTGTTCATAATATGGATTAATTAAGAAAGCTTGGAATAGCCAAATTACTATTAGTAATATTCCTATAAGTAGAAAAAAGTATAACGCAACATTAGATCTAAGTGATCTATTTCTTTTCTTGCTCAAATTTATAGCCCGATCCTCTTGATGTAACAATATAATCTCTATAAGGGCCTAGATTGTTTCTTAACATTTTAATATGTGTATCTACTGTTCTATCATCGCCAAAATAGTCATAACCCCAAACATTAGATAATAATTGTTCTCTTGTTAGAACTATTCCTTCATTAATTATTAGATAAAATAATAAATCACATTCTTTTGGCGTTAAGTCAATCTTCTTGCCATCTACAAATACATTTCTACCAGGCATATCTACTTCAAGACCATTAAACTTTCTAATTTCGCTCTTCTTTTTATTTCTTCTTGTTATAGCATTAATTCTAAGCATTACTTCTTTAGGTGAGAATGGTTTAGTTACATAATCATCTACACCAATTTCAAAGCCATGTAGCTTATCATATTCTTCACTTCTTGCTGATAACATTAATACAGGGATGTCTTTATATTTTTTAATTTCTTTTACAGCTGAAAAACCATCTAATCCAGGCATCATTACATCCATAATAATTAAATCATAGTCATTTTCTTTAGCCATTTTTATGGCATCTAAACCATTACTAGCCAAATCAGCTTCATACCCTTCAAAAGATGCATATTCCTTTAAAACCAATTGGATTTTAGTCTCATCATCAACAATTAATAATTTCATAAAAACACCTCCTATTACTATTATAATAATATATAAATGTGATAATTTTGTGAAAATTTATCATAATTTATCTAAAAATTCATTTATTAAGCTTGATTCATATCCTTTATTAAGTAAAGCTTGATACATCTTTAATCTAAGCTTATTCTTTTCTATTTTCTTATATTTTAGTAATAATTTATCTATATCTTTTTCAATTAATTCTCTATCATTATTTTGATATATATTATCTACTGTATCAAAACCTCTTTGAAGTAGATATTTATTTAAATTATAATTAAGCATCTTAGAGGACTTATTCTTATTATTCTTTAAATATTTATCTATTACTTTATTTTTAATTTCTTCATAATTAGGATAAATAAAATCTAAATGAACTCCTTTTATTTCTAATTCCTTTTTTATTAAATTAGGTCCTTTTAGATTGATTCTAGACTGATAATCTACATACATATCTGTATATAGCCTATCATTAAGAAGTCCCATATCTAAGAGATTATTTATAATTTTTTTATCATAACAATTTAAATCCATTAAATACTTTTTAACCTCATAAATTGTTCTTGGCTTATGAAGATATTTAATAGCTAGATAAAGGCTATCATAATATTTCTTATAATCTAATAATTCATTATATTCTTTTTCATCTAAATCTCTTTTTTTTAGAAGCATCATCTTTATTAATACTTCTTCATATACTTCTATACTTTCATTTTCAAAATCAATTATATATTTATTTTTCTTCTTTTTTATATCTAATATTTTAATCAATATATCACCTTAACTTAATAATTCAATTGCTTTATTTAATACTTTATCATTAGTTTCAATATAGTATTTATATGCATCATAAATTTTATTTTTTGTTTCTACATATAATTTATCACTTTCAAAATTAGATGTTAAAATAAATTCTAATTCAGAATCAAAGTATCCATCTACTCTTGTATTATAGCCCATTTCTTTAAGCATTAATTCGATGTTTTTAATTTCATCATCTGCCATATCAAGTTCATAGACTTTATCATTTATAGGCATTGGAATATAATGCTCATCAATTACTTCTACATCTGCATTTATACCAGTGTTTTCTATTTTTTCCATTTTATTACCATACCAGTAACCAAGTGTTACATGTAAGTATGAATTTTCTAAGTTCTTTAATTCAAAATCACTTTGGAATACATTTTTACCAAATGTATGTTCACCTATTAATTCATAATGCATTATTTTACTCATAGCAAGAGCAAATACTTCACTTGCTGAAGCTGAATTGTTATTTACTAATATTTTTATATCATAACTCTTTTTTTCTGCGCTAACTCCTCTATAGACATCAGTCTTACCATCTTTACTGCTTTCTAAATATAGAAAAGCTTCATTATTATCAATAAATAATCTTAAGATGCTTGCTACTTCAGTAGCTAATCCTCCTGGATTATTTCTTAAATCAATAACTAACCCAGTAATACTTGAATCTTCTAATTCAGTTAATGCGCTCTTAAATTTAATAGAAACACCTTGGCTAAATTCATTTAATTTAATATAACCAATATCACCTATTTTTTTAGATTCGATATTGTTAATTGAAATATTTGCTTTTGTTAGTTTAACATCATATTTTTTATAATCTCTAAGCATATGTAATGTTACTTCACTACTAGCATTTTTTAAATATTCACTAACTTCATCTACTCCGTTTTTAGCGCAAGTTAATGTATCAACACCAATAACTACATCATTTTCCTTTATTCCTTTTAAGTCGGCAGGAGAATCCTTATAAACAGAAACCACTCTTATTCCCAAATCATTATTTGATGAAGAAAAACCATATCCGAAGTAACCAGTATTAGTTTTAGTATCTGTTGTATATAAATATGTATATGGATCATTTAATGCTTTAACTAATGCTTTTAAGGAAGAATATTCGATATTCTCTTTATCAAAATCTTTATAATAATATTTATCTAATATATCTATTATTTCATCTCTAGCATCTTTATTTAAAGCTTTACTTGGTTTTACGCCCTTAAGCATATATCCAGCAAAAAACGATAAAACAACAATAGCTATTAATGTAATTCCTAATATTATTCTTTTAGATCTAGATAGTTCCATATAAATCCCTCCTATTGACAAAAAATGTCTTGGTTAAGACATTTTTTTAATATATTTAAGATATGAATCAATAAATGGTTTTAATTCTCCATCTAAGACTCCTTGAGTGTTTGTTGTTTCATAATTTGTTCTATGATCTTTTACTAAATTATAGGGTTGTAAAGTGTATGAACGTATTTGTGAACCAAAATCAATATCCATATGTTCACCCTTTAATTTGTTTAATTCTTCTTCTTGTTGTTTTAGTTTTATCTGTAATAATTTACTCTTTAAAATACTAAAAGCAACTTCTTTATTTTTTAATTGACTTCTTTCATTTTGACATGTAACAACAATACCTGTAGGCTTATGTGTAAGTCTAACTGCACTATCAGTTGTATTAACTGATTGTCCTCCAGCACCACTTGAATGATATACATCTATTTTTACATCATCTAAGTTTAAATCGATATTACTATCTTCTTTAATCTCTGGAGTAACATCACATGAACAAAATGAAGTATGTCTTCTTTTATTTGAATCAAATGGTGATATTCTAACTAATCTATGTACACCACGTTCACCCTTTAAATAACCATATGCATTCTTTCCCTTTATTTGAAGAGTAATACTTTTTATACCAGCTTCTTCACCTGCTAGATAATCAACTACTTCAACCTTAAAGCCCATTTTTTGACAGAATCTATAATACATTCTATATAGCATATCTGCCCAGTCCATAGACTCAGTTCCACCAGCACCAGGGTGTAGTTCTAAGAAACAATTAGAATCATCATATTCATCATTTAAAAGTATTTTTATTTCATATTCTTCTAGATTATTATTAAATGAGTTAATAGATTCTTCTAATTCAGCCTCTAATGAACTATCTTCAATAGCCATTTCATCTAAAACTAATAAATCTTCTAAACTACTTTCAAGTTCTTTAAAACCTTTAAGTTTATCTTTTAAAGTATTTAATTCATCAAATACTTTTTTAGATTCTCTTTGATTATCCCAAAAACCATTTTCATTTGTTTTTTCGCTTAATAAAGAGATTCTTGACTCTAACTCATCTAGTTTAATTGATTCTTTTAGTGATGATATTTTTTCTTTAAATCCTGTAAGATATTTATTTATTTCGTATCTTTCCATTATTTATTATCTTTACCCATACAGCAGAATTTATATTTCTTTCCGCTTCCACATGGACATGGATCATTTCTACCAACCTTAACTAATTTTTCAGTTGGTTTCTTTGCTCTTGATTCATCTGTTGCTTGGTTAGTACCAGTAACTTTTACAGCAGATTCTCTTTCAATATTTTCTTCTCTAACTCTTGATCTTACAAGATACTTACATACATCAATATCAATATTCTCTTTTAATGCTTCAAACATATCAATACCATCTTCTTGATATTGTTGGAATGGATCTTTTTGAGCATATGATTGAAGTGATACTGATTGTCTTAAAGCTTGCATATCATCAATATGCTTAGTCCAATAAGTATCTACAACTCTTAAAACAAAAGCTTTAATCATTTCTTGATAATTCTTATCATCAAGTATTGCTTTCTTTTCTTCTAGAGCTGCTACAGCCTTATTATATGCATTTTCATAAATTTGATTTTGTTCAAGTTGTTCAATATCACTTTGATTAAATGTTCCTTCGCCAAAAATAGAATTATTTAAATCTTTAGCAATTGCTTCATCATCAATAATTGTATTTTTACCATCAAAAGTAATATGTCTATCAACAATAATATCAATAGCTTTTTTCATCATTCCTTTAGCTTCTTCTTCAATTGAATCTTTAACTAAAATAGAATGACGTTCTTCATAAATGATTTCTCTTTGCTTACGCATGATATCATCATATTTTAATGTTTGCTTTCTGGCATCGAAGTTATAACCTTCAATTCTCTTTTGAGCACCTTCTACTAATCTAGAGAACATCTTTGATTCTAGTGAACCATCTTCATTATTTTGTAAGTGAATCATAGTTTGTACTCTCTTTTTAAATACATCTCCACCGAAACGCATTAATAGATCGTCATCACATGATAGATAGAATCTTGAATATCCTGGGTCTCCTTGACGACCAGATCTTCCTCTTAACTGATTATCAATACGTCTAGATTCATGACGTTCAGTACCAATAACGGCTAAACCACCTAATTCTCTAACGCCTTCACCAAGTTTAATATCGGTACCACGACCAGCCATGTTAGTGGCGATTGTTACAGCACCCTTTTGGCCTGCAAGAGCAACTATTTCTGCTTCTTTAGCATGTTGCTTAGCATTTAAGACATTATGTGGAATACCTGCTTTATCTAATAAATCACTAATGATTTCTGATGTTTCTACGGCAATAGTACCAATTAGAATAGGTTGTCCTTTTTCATGACGTTCTTTAACTTCTTTAACTAAGGCATTGTATTTTTGTTCCATAGTTAAATATAGAATATCAGGCATATCTTGCCTAATAACTGGTCTATTTGTTGGAACTTCTACAACATACATATTATAAATTGATAGGAATTCTTCCTCTTCAGTTTTAGCAGTACCTGTCATACCACAAAGCTTCTTATACATTCTAAAGAAGTTTTGGTATGTGATTGTTGCAAGTGTAGTTGTTTCTTGGTTAATCTTTACACCTTCTTTTGCTTCTACAGCTTGGTGTACACCTTCTGACCATTGTCTACCTTTCATTACACGTCCTGTGAATGGGTCAACAATTAATACTTCACCATCATCACTAACAACATAGTCTTTATTTCTATCCATAGTATAGTTAACTTTAATAGCGTTATTAATTCTATGAACTAAGCTTACATTCTTTAAATCATATAAGTTATCAACATTAAATGTTCTTTCAGCTTTAGCAATACCTGCTTGAGTTAAAGCAACACTCTTTTCTTCAATATCAATTTCATAATCTTCATCCTTTAATGCTTTAGCAAATCTATCTGCCATTACATAAAGATTACCAAATTGCTTTTCACCACCAGAAATAATAAGTGGTGTTCTAGCTTCATCAATTAGAACTGAGTCAATTTCGTCTATGATAGCACAGTTTAAAGGACGTTGAACTGTATCTTTTTCATATAAAGCCATATTATCTCTTAAATAGTCAAAACCAAGTTCAGCATGTGTAGAATATAAGATATCACAATTATAAGCTTCTCTCTTTTCTTGTTGGCTCATATCATGAACATTTAAGCCTACAGTTAAACCTAAGAATTTATAAATTTGACCGATTTCGCCATCAGTTTCTCTGGCTGCTAGGTATTCGTTAACTGTAACGATATGAACACCTTCACCTGATAAAGCATTTAGATAAGCTGGCATAACAGCTGTTAAAGTTTTACCTTCACCTGTTTTCATTTCTGCGATATTACCACCATGAATAGCAATACCACCGGCAATTTGAACAGGGAATGCGAACATACCTGTAACACGCTTAGCTGCTTCTCTAACAACTGCAAATGCTTCTGGAAGCATGTGATCTAATGATTCACCATTCTTATATCTTTCTTTAAATTCATCAGTTTTAGCTCTAAGTTCTTCATCAGTTTTTGAAGCCATTTCTTCTTCTAGGGCTATAACCTTTTTAGATAGCTTCCAGCATCTTTTATACTCTTTGTAGCCATCATCAAATAAGCTCTTAAATAACATAAATATTCCTCCAATTAATATATCTTAAAAAGCGAAAAAACGACCGAGTCGTTTATTCTTCTGTTTTTTCTTCCTTTTGTTCTTCAACCTTTTGTTCAGTCTTTTCTTTATTCTTAATCTTGTTCATAATCTTGATGAAAGATTCAGAATATACAACGATTAAGCTAGATACAAACATAACTACTAAAATGATATAAGCAAGTATGTAAGATAATCCCCAACCATAATAGCTATCAACTAAGTATTCAACTATTGGAGCTTCTTGTCCAATAAAAATAGGTAATAAAATAAACATCAATAAGCTTATAAAACTACAAATCATACATACTACATCTAAAACGATTGAGCCTATACTTCTACCATTTTTAGTTTTCTTTTTCTTATCATCTTTATTTTCAACTTTAATAAAGTTTCTTAAAAGTGAAATTATTAATAATGGAATTATAATTAGATAACCAGCAAAAGCAAACCATGAGAATTCAAATTTAGCTTTTGTACCGCCAAATAAGACATTCCACATCATAATAACTCTTGGAAAATTTGCCTCTCCGTTTCCATACCTAATATATGCAGGTGTAAGAATTGTAACAAATAAAGCAAGAGCTGCTATAATCATCACAAATCTGAATTTCTTTTCAACTAATGTTCTTTCCATAAAAAAGACCTCCTAAATTCATCATCTATTCTATTATACACAAAATACTTTCTTATGTAAAATATTTTTTAAATATTTTCATAGAAAAAAGAAAAAAGAGTAGGAATTTCCTACTCAATTTTACTTAGTTTTCAGAAGTTTCGATTATAGCGTAATTGCCATCATCTCTAGTATAAACTACGCAAACCTTATGGCTTGAAGCATCTTGGAATACGAAGAAATCATGTCCAAGTAATTCCATTTGATCTAGTGCTTCTTCAACAGTCATTGGTTTTAAATCAACTTTCTTATTCTTAACAAGTTTACCTGCGAATACATCTGTAGAGATATCATCCATATCAAATTGATTAGCACGATAAACTTCTTTAATTCCTTCTTTCTCTAATTTATTCTTTACTCTATCCTTTCTTCTTCTTACTTGAGATAATAATTTATCACAAGCAATATCGATTGCTGCTTTGAAGTCTTTTTCTTTTACTTCTGATCTAAAGATTAGACCTTTTACAGGAATAGTGATTTCACAAGCATAGTAAGTATTGTATTTTTTAAGAACTACTCTTGCTGTATCAATTACACCCTCACCGAAGAATTGGTCAATCTTTTGTAATTTCTTGTTGACAAGTTCTTCTGTCCTTTCATGGAATTCAAAACCGTTTTTTCCTACAATTTCAACACGCATCACAATCACTCCTTTTTATTAAATTATAGTACTTCTTAATACTATAATAGCACAGAACAAAGTAAAATGTAAGCCCTTTCTTAAAACTTTGAAAAATATGTCGTAAGTATGATTATTTCCTTATTGAATAAAGCTAAAATATCTATATTTTCTTCATCTTTTTTTACATCTTCTAAAGAATCATAATATAAAAAAATTACTTGATTTGGGTTATATCTTTTTACAATAGTTTCAAACAATACTTTTCTTTCTAAAATAAAAGCAACTGGATTAACATCATATAAAGTATCAAAAACAGAAAAAACATGAATAAGTTTTTTAAAAGGAATTGTAACATAAGTAAAATGAGCCTTATATTTAATTATACATTCATCACATAAATAATAATTATTTTGCATGAATAAGTTTTGCCATGTTGTTTTAACTCTAAATAATTTTTTACAAGCTAAACAACGCATAAAAAAATCACCTCTATATTATATATACGTATAAAGGTGATTATTTTTCGTTAAAAACAATAATTTCTTAAAATTATATACGTTAAGTATGCTACATATAACAATACAAATATAATTCCTGTTTTTCTTCCAATACCCTTCTTTAAGAATATTACAAGGATAGTTGTTAGGATGAATACAACAAGCATTATAACTATATCAATTATAACATCTGGATTTACTTTGTAGTATGGAGAAATAGTTGCTGCTGCACCTAATATGAATAAAATATTAAAGATTGATGAACCTACTGCATTACCAACAGCAATTTCATTTTCTTTCTTTTTAGCAGCCATAATAGATGTAACTAGTTCAGGTAAGCTTGTACCAACAGCTACAATAGTTAAACCAACTAATATTTCATCAGCACCCATCTTAATAGCAAGCTTAGATGCACCATAAGTTACAAATTCACCACCACAAGCAATAGCAAGTCCTGATAGAACAATAATTATCAAGCAAAGCCACACTTTCATCTTAGGCTTTTCTTCATTTTCATCTTCCTCTTTTTTAGGTGTTGTAAATATGCATAATACAATATAACCAATGAATAATACTAATAGAATAATGGCTTCAAAGCGCAATATATCATATTTTCCAGTTTTGTTAAACCAAAGTGTAAATATTAGTAATATTAATCCTGTGCCTATTAGAATTGGTAAGTCTCTTTTCTTTAATCCTTTATCAACAATTATAGGAGTAAATATGCACGAACAGCCTAGAACTACTAATATATTAAAGATATTTGATCCAACAACATTACCAATAGAAAGACCATTACTTCCTTTTATAGCACTAGATATTGAAACTGATGCTTCTGGAAGACTTGTACCTATTGATACAACTGTTAAACCTATAATTAAACTCGATACACCAATCTTTTTAGCAAGTGTTGAAGCACTTGATACAAAGAAATCAGCACCCTTAATTAATAATACTAAACCTACTCCTAAGCATAATATACATATTAATATAAACCAAAAACCTTGGACTTTATTAAAAATGTTAAACAAAAAATCTAGCATAAAAACACCTCCAAAAAAAAATCCCATTTACATGGGTTTAAAAAAATACCCATGCCAAAAAGCATGAGTCTCACAATTTAAAACTTACCAGGCCTAAAAGCCGAGATTGTTGATAAGCTACACATATATGTGCCTGCTACTCCCTCAACAAAAATAATTATAGCAAAAACAAGTTTATTTTACAATATATAAAAGTTAGTTTTTTTAACAACTACTTATTTTCTTTAATAATTTTATTAAAATATTTTTTTGTCTTAAATGTATGTCTCTACATTTAAGTAAAAATAAAAAGCCTAACATAATTGTTAGGCATAATTATTATTTAATAACATTATAGAATGACTTTAAGCCATCATATTTAGCTATGTTATCTAATTCATCTTCTATTCTAAGTAATTGATTATATTTAGCAATTCTATCAGTTCTAGATAATGAACCAGTCTTAATTAATCCAGCATTTAAGCCTACTGCAAGATCTGCAATTGTAGTATCTTCAGATTCTCCAGATCTATGAGATATAACTGCTGTATAACCTGCTCGTTTAGCCATTTCTACAGCATCTAGAGTTTCAGTGATTGTTCCAATTTGATTAACCTTAATAAGTATTGAATTAGCTAATTTGTTATCAATACCATATTTTAATTTCTTAGTATTAGTAACAAATAAATCATCACCTACTAATTGAATCTTAGAACCAAGCTTTTTAGTTAATTTCTTCCATCCACTAAAATCATTTTCATCTAGACCATCTTCAATAGAGATGATAGGATACTTCTTAATTAGATTCTCATAAAATTCAATCATTTCATCACTAGTTAAACTCTTATTTTCACATTTTAATTCATATTTTTTAGTTTCGCTATTATAGAATTCACTACTAGCTACATCTAGTGCTAATACAAAATCTACACCACTAACATATCCAGCTTTTTCAATAGCTTCAGTAATTAAGCCAAGTGCTTCTTCATTAGATTTAAGAATAGGAGCAAATCCGCCTTCATCACCTACTGTTGTAGTTAAGTTCTTTTCTTTTAAAAGAGCTTTTAATGTATGGAATACTTCACTACTAGCACATAGTGCATCAGAAAATTTCTTAAATCCAACAGGAACTATCATATATTCTTGGAAATCTGTTGAAAAGTTCGCATGAGCTCCACCATTTAAAATATTCATTAATGGTGTTGGTAATGTTTTACCATTACATCCACCTACATATTGATATAGTGGTAGATCTGAGTATTCTGCGGCAGCCTTTAAAACAGCCATTGATACACCTAGTATTGCATTAGCTCCAAGGTTAGATTTATTAGGTGTTCCATCAAGCTTAATCATTTCTTGATCTATTTGTGCTTGGCATCTACAATCATATCCAATGATTTTAGGTGCAATTATTTCATTTACATTAGAAACGGCTTTCTTTACACCTTTTCCCATATAACGCTTTTCACCATCTCTAAGTTCAATTGCTTCATACATTCCTGTTGAAGCACCTGATGGTACAATAGCGCTTGTTTTAATTCCACATTCTAGATATACTTCTACTTCAACTGTAGGGTTACCTCTAGAATCTAGTACTTCTCTAGCATAAATATCAGTTATATTTGGCATTTTATTTCTCCTTTACTAAACATTTGCCAGTCATTTCTTTTGGTTGTGGTATTTCTAGGTAATGTAATAATGTTGGAGCAACATCTGATAATATACCATTTTCTACAGTTACATTCTTATCAGTTACAATTACTGGAACTGGGTTAGTTGTATGAGCTGTGAATGGTTTACCTTCTTCATCTAACATCTTATCAGCATTACCATGGTCAGCGATGATTACACAAACTCCGCCTTTAGCCATAACAGCATTTACTACTTGTCCAACACAATCATCTACAGCTTCTACTGCTTTAACAGCTGCAGGAATTACACCAGTATGTCCAACCATATCACAGTTAGCAAAATTTAAAACAATTGCATCTGGTGTGTCATTATTAATTTCATATAATACTTTTTCAGTTACTTCATAAGCACTCATATCAGGCTTTAAATCATATGTAGCAACTTTTGGTGAGTTAACTAATACTCTCTTTGATCCTTCAATTTGCTTATCTACTCCTCCATCAAAGAAGAAAGTAACGTGTGCATATTTTTCTGTTTCAGCAATACGTAATTGCTTTTTACCATATTTAGGTAAGATATCTCCAAATGTATTATCTAAGTTTTGAAGTCCAAAGGAAATTTCACCTTTAACACTTTCAGCATATAACATCATTGAAACAAAGAAGATATTCTTTGGTGCATGACTTGTATCTAGTGGTTGCATTCCTTCTTTTACTAAAGGAGTTCCAACCTTAATTGCTTCTGGATTAGAGAATGCTGTAGCAATTTGGATTGCTCTATCAGGTCTAAAGTTAGCAAATAT
>CAMVDS010000016.1 GCA_947166335.1 uncultured Mollicutes bacterium | reverse complement strand
AATCTAAATCATTTCCTATTAAAGAAGTTGAAATCCTTATATAATTTTCTTCCTCTACGGTTTTCTTTTTCACCATTTACAATAGCATAATTTTCGCTTAAAAAGATCTTAGCCTCACCGCCAGAAGAAATAAAATCAGCTATTTTTAATAATTGTCCTAGTGTAATATATTCAGTGTAAATATTAATTGTTTCCATATAAATCACCCATAAATATTATAACATAAAAAAATACCAGTAAAAACTGGTATTAATTTAATTTAACTGGAAGTATTACATGAAGTAAATTAGGATATTCATCTGAACAAACAACGAATGGTTTAATTTCTCCTGTAAATTTAATTGATACATCACTAGATGGTAGACTTCTAATTGCATCAGTTAGATATTTTGAGTTAAATCCAATTTTTAAAACTGGACCTTCAATATTATCAATTGGAATTATTTCTTCAATAGCATCACCAATTTCTTGGTTAGAAGAAGAAATTTCTATTGTTCTATTATTAGTTACACTAAATTTAACAATACTATAATTTCTTTCTTTATCTTGTGGTGATAGTAAAGATACTCTATCGATAGCTTGCATTATTTCATCTCTATTAAATTTAGTTATTAAACTAAACTCATTAGGAACTATTCTAGAAGTATCTGGATAATTTCCTTCTAATAATCTTGTTTCAAAATATGTTTCTTTAATTTCAAATAAGACTTTATTATTATCAATATAGCATTTAACATTTCCTTCATAATCTTCTAAGATATTTAATAATTCTTTTAAAGACTTAGATGGAATAACCATTTTAAAATCATTTATATTATTTAATTTAATTTCTTTTTTACTTAATCTATAACTATCTGTAGCTATCATTAATAAGTTATTATCTTTATTTTCAAATAATACACCTGTTAGAATAGGTCTTTTTTCATTTACTGCAGTAGCAAATAAAATTTCTTTAACGCTTGTTCTAAAAGTAAATGATTCTAATTCAATTGGTTCTAAAGATTTATTTTTTTCGTTGACAAATTTTATATCAGGGTAATCTTCATAAGTCATAATGTTTAATTTAAATTCTGATCTTTCAGATTTTATAATTAATAATTTATTTTCATAAACAAACATTTCAACTTTCTTACTATTTATCTTTCTTATTATGTCTATTAAAAACTTTCCTTGTACCAAACATCTTCCAGTTTCATTTATTTCTATATTTTCATTAGAAATTTTAGATTGAATTGTAATATCTCCATTACATGTAGTTAAATACATACAATCTTTTAATACATCTATCTTTATACCCATTAATACAGGCATGCTGGTTTTTGATGGAAGAGCTTTTTGGATTATATTAAGTTTGTTTAGCAATTCATCGCAATTAATTCTAAAATTCATTATTAAATCCTCACTATCTTTATTAATCATTGTTGATATGTGGAAAAGTTAAAATAACGTTTTAATACCACATATTTATTATACCATAAATGTGTTGAAAATGTTATTAAATATTCAACTTTTTCTTAATATTATCCACAGCCATTTGTAATTCATTATTTGTTTTTAGATCGTTTTCAATCTTTTCACAAGCACTTATTACAGTAGTATGATCTCTACCACCAAATAATGAACCAATCTTTTTATATGGTAAATCATATAGTTCTTTAATCAAGTACATTGATATATGTCTAGGTAAAGCTATCTTAGCACTACGTTTATTACTAATTAAATCACTTACAGTAATTCCATAATATGCACTTACAACACTTTGTATATTTTCATATGTTTGAGAACTAGTACTATATTTATTAGCATTTTTTTGTGCTTTAATTAAGGTAGCTAATGCTTCTTTAGCTAATTCAAGTGTAATTGGTGAGTTATTAAATACTGAGTAAAAGAATACTCTTTTAAGTGCTCCCTCTAATTCTCTAATATTAGAAGTGAAAGAAGAAGCAATATAATTTAATACATCATCAGGAACATCACTTTTATTAGATAATGTCTTAATTTTTTTCTTTAAAATATCTAATCTAAGTTCTAACTCTGGTTGAGAAATATCAACAGTTAATCCTTGATCAAATCTAGACTTTAGTCTATCTGCCATTCCATCTAAGGAAACAGATGGTCTATCACATGTTATAACAATTTGTTTGTTTCTATCAACTAAAAAATTAAATAATGTAAAGAATTCTTCTTGTGTTTTATCTTTTCCACATAAAATTTGGATATCATCTACTAATAGTACATCTATATCTCTATATCTATTATGGAACTCATCAATCTTTTTTTGTTTTTCACTTTGAGATTGGTTACAAGCATGAATATAATCATCACAAAATTCTTTAGCTTCAATATACAAAACTTTTTTATTAATATCTTGATCCAACATATAATTACCAATAGCCTGCATTAAGTGAGTTTTACCAATACCAACTCCACCAAAAATATAAAGTGGATTGAAATGCTTTCCAGGATTTTCAGCTGTTTGTATTGCATAAGTATATGCAAATTTATTACTTTTACCAACAACGAAGTTTGTAAAAGTATATGTAGCATCAATATTTCCTGGTCTATATTTTTCGTCTAAATTCTTTTCTATAGAAACTGGAGTAACTTCCTCTCTGTTAATTATAGTTTGCATTTCATCTTTACTTAAAAATTTGAAAAGAATTGTATCGCTTGTGTAGTTTTTAATAAACCCATTAATAAGTGATAAATAAAATTTATTTATTCTTGACAATGAATACTCATCATCAGCAACGACGTATATATATCCATTCAAAAACTTGGATATTTTTTTACCCTCTAGCGATAAAGCTTCAAATGAATCTTGATCTAGTGCTTTTTTTAGGTCACTTATAACCTTATCGTAGAGAGCTTGACACTCTTCTATCTTCATGTTAAATTCACCCTCTATATTGTAGTCTACGCAATTAAAATAATAGCATAAAAATATATAAAAAAAAGGGAAAGTTATCAACAAAAAATGTGGAAAACTGTGAAACATTTTTTATCTTTTTTTTAGAAAATGTGGAAAACTTTAAGCCAAAAATATAGGAAATAAAAGCGTTTTTACTGCTTTTCACAACTTCACTTTGTTAATAAATAGTTAATAAATGTGTATAAAATTGCTATGAAACATTGCAAAAATTTTACAAATGATTTTAAAAACTAAGTTGCCATAAATATATTATATATATTATAGTATTATTTACAATCTCATTTTTACAGAAAATTTAAATTTGTTATTGACTTTATTGTTTATAACAATTATAATAAAAGAGCATGGTTTCTAAAAAAGAAAGGTGGTAATTGATTATGGCAATGAAAAGAACATTCCAACCAAATAAGAGAAAAAGACAAAAAGCTCATGGTTTTAGAGAAAGAATGTCTACAGTTGGTGGCCGTAAGGTAATCGCAAGACGTAGAGCAAAAGGAAGAAAAGTTTTATCTGCTTAATTTTATATAAGATACTTGTACTACTTGAAATTAATTTTTTGAGTAGTATTTTTATTTAGTAAAGGGAGTGATTCCTATAATAAGTAAAGAATATCACATTAAGAAAAACCAAGAGATAGAGAAAATAATAAAACATAAACGATCTGTTGGCAATAAATATTTTGCAATTTATACTTATAAGAATGAAGAAACCAGTCACTATCGTTTTGCTTTATCAATTGGTAAGAAATTTGGTATTGCAGTTTTAAGAAATCAAATGAAAAGAAGAGTAAGGGAAATTATAAGAAACAACATTGATCTAATTAATAATTTAGATTATGTATTTGTAATTAAACCTTTATCAAAAGAATTAGATTTCAAACAAATTGAAGAAAATATTATATATTTATTAAAGAAAGAGGAAATTAGATGAAGAAAAAACATGTAATTATGATTGTCCTTGTTTTTGTTATGTTATTAACATTAACAGGATGTAGTGGTGCTGATAAGTCTATGCTACCTATTTCTAACCCTAATCCAGCTGATGCTTGGAATAGAGATGGATGGTTTGTATGGCTATTAGTTAGACCTATTGCTTTTTTCATTGATAGATTTTCTATTGGTGGTAGCTTAGCTTTAGGTATTATTTTAACAACATTAATGGTAAGAACACTTGCATGGCCAGTTTATGCTAAGAGTAATGATATGTCTTTAAGAATGACATTAGCTCAACCTGAAATGACAAGAATTCAAGCAAAGTATGCAAATAGAAAAGATCCATTGTCACAACAAAAGATGCAAAGAGAAATGATGGCTGTATGGAAAAAGTATAAAATTAATCCTCTAGGATGTTTAGTAATTCCATTTATTCAGTTCCCATTATTCATGGCTATGTATAACGCAGTTCAAAGATATCCTAATGGAGCATATACATATCCAGAAGGACATAAGTATGCTGGTAGTGTTAAAACAGTATGTACTTGGTTTAAACATATGAACACAGATCCTGATAAATGTGATTTACACACAAAGTTCTGTGGAATTGATTTATCTAAAGGTATTACAAATATAAAAGAACTTGGAAATATTAGTAATTGGGTTTATATCATTTTACCTTTATTAGTAGGTATTACAATGGTTGCTTGTCAATTAGTAAGCCAAATGAAACCTTCATATGCTAAAAAAGCATATCCAAATCAAGCTGCTAATCCACAAGCTGATCAAACAAAGAAAATGATGACAATTATGATTATATTCATGACAATCATGATGGTACTTATGTCATTTAGAAGTGGAACACTTGCTTTATATTGGGTTATTGGTAACATTTATACAATTGGACAAACTTTACTTAATAGAAAGATTAATGAAATCAAGTGGACTAAGGCTCAAGAAACTAACACTATAACAGGTGTTAAAGTAAAAGTAGAAAAGCCTAATAAGAAAGCTCGTAAAGAAGAAACTGTTGAAGAAGTAAAACAACCAAAAGAAAAGAAGTTAAAGCCTACAATGGCGCCAAAATCTAAATCTAAAGCTCAATCAGTAGAGACAATCGAAGAACAAACTAATCAAGCAGAAAATAATGATGAATTTGAAATAGATAATGATCAATATACAGTTAAAAATGATGAAATAGTTGATGCTGATTTTGAAGAAATCGATGATAATAAAGATACTAATGAAAACAATGAGGAGTAATTGATATGCTAAGAGAAATTAAATTTGAAGCTAAAACTGATGAAGAAGCATTAGAATATGCTTGTAATGAATTAAAAATAGATAAAGATAAAATTACTTTAGAAGTATTAGAAGAAACTAAAGGATTCCTAGGAATCGGTAGAAAAGCTTTATATAAGGCTAGTTATGAATTTGATTTAGTTAATTATGCAAAAGCTTATATTGATAATATTCTATCTGGTATGGGTATTACTTATCAATTAGAAGTAAGAAGCAATGATGATGAATTAAATATTGCTATTGAATCAAGTGATAATCCATTACTTATTGGAAAAGATGGAAAGTGCTTAGATGCATTATTAACATTACTTAAAGTATACATTTCTAGATTAACTGACGACAGCGTTATGGTTGGTTTAGATATCGGTGGATATAGAGCTAATAGAAAAAGACAACTTGAAGTTTTAGCTACTAAAACAGCTAAAGAAGTAGCAAGAACTAAGATAGAAGTAAAATTAAAACCAATGAACGCTTATGAAAGAAAAATTATTCATGAAAAATTAGCTGACTGGAGAGATGTTTATACTGAATCTGAAGGTGAAGGAATAGACAGAGCTTTAGTTATTAAACCTAAGAAATAATGGATGTAAAAATAAGATTTCATTTTATAAGATATATTCTTTTAGGATTCCTACTATTTTTCGTTATAAATGGAATAGTAGAAAATATTATCATATCAAGAAAAATTGATAATTTTATGCATCAAGCAAAGCTAGTAGATGAAGATGTGGAAAACGGCATAAAGTTTTATTGTGTTTCACGTGGAACATCAAAATCATCTCTTTCATATATTGATGGAAAGTATTATGTAGGAGCAAGTGGAGATTTTCTTTTAAAGAAGGCATCTCCTTATCCTGAGATACCTGTATTCCATCAATTAGCTACTTTCTTTGTTGGTGGGCATGCTGCTTATGTAGTAGATAATAAGAAAACTATTGAAATAAACGGCAAAGATAAAAACAATAAAGTATCTTATTATGATAATGGATGGTTTAGTCTAAAAGAGTGTATCGGTGTTAGACTTAAAAATCAAAGTATAGTAAATGATATAACTGAAAACATGAAAACAAAAATAGGAAGTAAATATAATTATACATTTTTGTTTGAAAATGGATATTATTGTACTGACTTAATGAGTATATCAGTTTATGAAGTAAGTAAGAAAGATAATATAAATGATTTTTCTGTAACAACCGCAAATGATATACTCACAAGTAAAAATGTAGATATATGTTATTATCACTATACTGATACAAAGGGTATTAAACATGTATATTATGTTAATTAGGAGATGAAAATATGGTTGAAGTAATTAAAAGATTATATAAAGAAAAAGACAGCTTCGATGGAAAAACTGTCGATTTACTAGGATGGATTAGAAGTAATAGAGCACAAAAAGAATTTGGCTTTATTATGCTAAATGATGGTACTTTCTTTGAAAGTGTTCAAGTTGTATATGAAGCTAATTTAGATAACTTTAAGGATATTCAAAAATTTAGAAACGGTGCTAGTGTTAGAGTAAGTGGTAAATTAGTTTTAACACCAGATGCTAAGCAACCATTTGAAATAAAAGCTGAAAGCGTAACTCTTTTAGGAGATTCCCTAGAAGATTATCCAATTCAACCTAAAAAGCATTCAAGAGAATTCTTAAGAGATGTAGCTCATTTACGTAGTAGAACTAACTTATTTAGCGCAGTATTTAGAGTAAGAAGTGTTACAGCTTATGCTATTCATAACTTCTTCCAAGAAAGAGGTTATGTATATGTGCATACTCCACTAATCACAGCAAGTGATTGTGAAGGTGCTGGACAAATGTTCCAAGTAACTACTCTAGATTTAAATAATATTCCAAAGAATGAAGATGGATCTATTGATTATTCAAAAGATTTCTTTGGTAAGCAAGCAAACTTAACAGTTTCTGGACAACTAGAAGCTGAAACATATGCTATGGCATTTAGAAATGTATATACATTTGGTCCTACATTTAGAGCTGAAAATTCAAATACACAAAGACATGCTTCAGAATTCTGGATGATTGAACCTGAAATGGCATTTATGGATTTAAATGATGACATGGATGTTATGGAAGCTATGGTTAAGCATATTATTAAATATGTCTTAGAAACTCTTCCAGAAGAAATGAAATTCTTCGATAATTTCGTAGAAAAAGGATTAATCGAAAGATTACAACATGTATTAAATTCTAATTTCGCAAAAGTTACTCATGAAGAAGCAATTACTATTTTAAGAAATAGTGGTGTTAAATTTGAAAATGAAGCTAAGTACGGAGAAGATTTAGCTACAGAACATGAAAAGTATTTAACAGAAGTTCACTTCAAATCACCAGTATTCGTAACTAACTGGCCAAAAGAAATTAAAGCATTCTATATGAGAGCAAATGATGATGGTAAAACAGTTGCCGCAGTAGATTTATTAGTACCTGGTTCAGGTGAATTATGTGGTGGATCTCAAAGAGAAGAAAGAATGGATGTATTACTTGAAAAGATGAAAACATTCGGTATTGATCCAAAGTCTATGGATTGGTATTTAGATACACGTAGATATGGTGGATGCATCCACTCAGGATTTGGTATGGGATTTGAAAGAATGATTATGTATTTAACAGGTGTTGAAAACATTAGAGATGTTATCCCTTATCCTAGAACACCAAAGAACTGCGAATTCTAAAAAAAGGCTTAATAAAAAGAAATCTCGAGGATTATTCTTCCTCGAGTTTTTTATTTATTTGTTCTATTTTTTTATCATAATAATAATTAATCACAATACCTACAACTATACCCTTACTTATTAAATAAATCCATAATAGAAATACTAATAAAGTGGAAAGGGAACCATATAATTGTCCAAAATTTCCAAATAAGGCTAGGTATAAGGAGAATATTATTGAAGCTATTAATGTATAACCTATTGTAACAAAAGCTCCTCTATAAACATGCTTTTTCATACTTAATGTAGGGGTAGCTGTTTTATCAATTACTACTACTAGTAAGAAGAATACTCCACCAATTAAGGATAGTGATAATAATCTAGTTAACCATGCAGGGAAATAGGCAGAGAAATGATTTGCTAGACTCATTAATAATAGCCCTGCAATAATAACTAATATGAATACTACAGAAATAGCTATGGAAGCTATTTTTAATTTGATAGAATTTACTGGTTCTTTAACACCATAAATAATATCTCCAATTTTCTTTATTTGAACAAAGAATTTTGTGGTAGAAAAGATAGTCGCAAATATAAAAAAGATAGATACACCAACATTTAAATCAAATGTAATATATTCTTTTAACCATTCAGGTATTTCTAGTTCTAAATTAAAGGCATTAGCTATTTGTCCATAGAAAAACAATGTAATATATAAAATAGGTACACAAGTTAGTAAAAAGAAGAATGTTAAACTTCCTGCAAGCGTATCATATTTTTTCTTACCCATTGTCTTAAAAAAGCCAATGATATAAAAAAATATTTTTTTAAAAATCATATTGATCACCACATTTTAATTATAACATTAGAAAATAATAATTATCAATTTATTATTATAACAATTATAAAAGTGTTATAATATAAAAGGTGATTATATGATAAAAGAATGCTTTTTACCAAAACACAAAGAAATAAAGATATATCAAAGTGATGATTTATTTAAAATTAATACAGATACTGAAGTATTAGGTGAATTCTTAAATATATATAAAGAAGATGTAGTGCTTGATATGGGCACAAACACAGGAGCTTTAATGCTTTATGCAAATCTATTTCATCCAAAAAAAATAATAGGTCTAGAAATAAATAATAAAGCATTAGAACTTGCTAAAAAAAATATGGAAGTAAATAATGTTACTAATTATGAATTAAAAGAAGGAAATATTATAACATATGAAGATGAATTAGTAGATGTTATTATATGTAATCCACCATATTTTAAAACAAAAGATGATAATAAATCTAATGATAAATTTAAGAATCTAGCTAAGCACGAAAGTGAATTAACACTAGAATTATTAGTAAAATCTATTAGTAGAAATTTAAAAGATAATGGCACATTATTCTTCTTATATTTAACATCAAGATTAGATGAAGTTGTATTAGAATTTAAGAAAAATAATCTAACAATTAAAGAAATGAAGTTTGTTTATGATACAAATAAAGAGTATTCAAATGTATGTTTATTTAAAGCAGTAAAGAATAGTGATATGGGACTTGTAGTAGATAAGCCTATAATCATAAAAAGGGATAAATAAAGGATTTTTAGGAGGTGCACTATGTTTTCTAAATACTTAGAATCAAAAAGAAAAATCTTAAAAAGATTAGTAGAAAAGCTTAGTTTAAAATATAGTTATGTATCTATACTAGGTAAAGAAATTAATGGGGATTCTATAAGAGTTTCAACACGCTTTACACGTATAGGTGATACTATAGAACGTCAATGTGGTTTTGTATGTAGAATATATAATAATAAATCTTATTCTGAATATGCATTCTCAGATATAAATAGAGAAAACTTTAAAGAAATATATAATTCTATTATTAAGAATACTAAACTATCACAAAAATTATATGATGAACAAGTAGAAGCTAATCTAATTAATGAAGAAGTTATTAAACAAAAATTTAATAGAAAATTAGAAGGTAAGAAATTATCTAATGAAGAAGTAATTAATAAATTTAATCTACTTAAGACACAAGCTCATAATTATTCAGATAAAATAATTAATATTGTTTTAGGATTAGAATATTATAATGTTAGTTCAATTTTTATTTCAAAAAACAAAGAATTATCCCAAAACTTCTCATGGGTTTTAGGAATAGTGAATATTGTCTCAAGAGATAAAGAAAATATTAAGAACGTTTATGAATGTTATGCTCATAATAGTATTGAAAAATGTATAAAGGATTTAGAGAAGAATTTAGATGATTTATGTGAAACATCAATTATATTATTAGATTCTACTCTAATAGAACCAGGAGTATATGATATTATAACTACTCCAGCTATTACAGGATTAATTGCTCATGAAGCATTTGGACATGGTGTAGAACTTGATATGTTCTTAAAAAATAGAGCAAAAGCTAAGAATTATATTGATGAATATGTAGCTAGTCCACTTATTACAATGCATGATGGTGCTTCATCATGCTTGTCTCAAGCATCTTATTTCTTTGATGATGATGGAATACTTGCTCATGATACAGTAATTATTGAAAAAGGAATACTAAAGAGAGGTATTTCTGATTTAGTTAGTGCTATGGAATTAAAAATGGAACCTACAGGAAATGGTAGAAGACAAAATCCATTCCATAAATCTTATTCAAGAATGACTAATACATTCTTTGAAGCAGGAGAATCAAAGAAAAATGATATGATAAAATCAATTAAACATGGTTATTTATTATGTCAAATGGATAATGGTATGGAAGATCCAAAGAACTGGAATATACAATGTACTTGCGCATATGCAAAAGAAATTGTTAATGGTAAGTTCAGTGGAAAGATTGTTGCTCCTGTAGTTATGAGTGGTAATGTATTAGATTTATTAAAATCTATAACTGCTGTATCTAAAGAATTTGAAATACATGGTTCAGGACATTGTGGTAAAGGTCATAAAGAATGGGTACCAGTTAGTGATGGTGGACCATATTTGAAAGCAAGGTGTAAATTAGGCTAATGAAAAAGTATATTGATTTATTAGATAGTGCCAATTTATTTGGTTGGAAGATTTTAGAAATAAAGAAAAAATCAACTGAATTATATTATATTTTAGATAAACTAGAAACTAATAGAGCAGTTGATGAATTATTATATAGTGTAACTATTTATGTAAAAGAAAATAACAAGGTAGGCGCATCAAGCTTTGATATATATCCATACATGGATAATGAGGAAATAATGCGAAAAATTGAAGATAATAAGATTAACGCAAAGAATGCATTAAATGATTATTATGAACTACCTAAATATGAACATTTACATCATAGAGATATTACTTCAAACTTAAATGATAAACCATTAAAAGTATTAGAAAAAGTAAAGAATGCTATATTTAGTGTTAAAAGTGAAGCTTATCTATCCGCTACAGAATTCTTCTTATCTGAAATAGATGAAAGATTAATTAATTCTAATGGCGTAGATGTAAAACAAAAGAGCTTTAGATTAAATATAGAATTAATTCCAACTTATAAAGATGTTGAAATATATAAGATGATGGAATTAGAAAATTATGATTTAAATAAAATTAAAAAAGATATAAAAGAATTGCTTAATTTAGCTATCGAAAGATACAATGCTAAAGAATTAGAAGAAAAAGAAAACTTAAATATCATTTTAGAGAATGATGAAGTGGCACAATTATTATCATTCTTTAGCGATGATTTAACTTATGGAGCAAAGTATCAACATATTAATATTAATGAAATCAATGATTCTGTACAAGGAGAATGTATTGGTGATAAATTAAATATTAAAATGGCACCACACGTTGATGGATGTATTAATTCTAGAGATTTTGATTTAGACGGAGTAATACTAAAAGAAATATCTTTAATAGAAGATGGTATTGCTAAAAACATGTATGGATCATATAGATTCGGGTTTTATCTAAAACAAAATCCAACAGGAATACTTCCTATTATGGTTGTAGGTGAAGGATCTAAAGATTTTAAAGACTTTAAGAAAGCTAAATATATTAGATGTTCTAGATTTTCTAATATGCAATTAGACTCTAACACTGGATTCTTTGGTGGAGAAGTTAGACTTGGTTTCTACTTTGATGGTAAAAAAGAAATTCCTGTAACAGGATTCTCTATATCAGGTAATATTAATGAGCTTAAAAAAGAATTATATTTATCAAAAGAAATGGCTACATTATCCAATTATCAAGGGCCTAAATACATTCTAATTAAAGGAATGAAAATAGCATAATTTCACAAATAATGTAATAAATGGTGTGAAAATACTTCACATCATTTATTTTTATCTTGTGAAATAATTGCACATAATAATTGAAAATAATGTGAAATATGCTATAATAATAATAGGAAGTGATGTGCTATGTTAAAAGATATAAGAACAGAAATAGGAATGACTCAAGAACAAGCTGCAGCTTATTTAGGAATTTCTAGAAGAACATTTTTAAAATATGAAAACAACGAATCCTTACAAAACTCTTTCAAAGGAAAATATATGGCTGATAGGCTTAAAAGAGCAAACCTAATTGATGAAGAGCACGGATTATTAAGTATTGGAAGAATAAGAGAATTATGTAGCGATATATTTCCTAAATATGGAGTAGAATATTGTTATTTATTTGGCTCATATGCAAGAGGCGAAGAAAGAGAAAATAGTGATATTGATTTACTGATTTTAATGCCTTTAGATGGATTAAAATTTTATGAATTAATTGAAAGCTTAAGAGATAGTTTAAGAAAAAAAGTTGATTTACTTGATGCAAGACATATCCATGAAGATCCTGAATTATTAAACAATATACTTAAGGATGGAATAAAGATATATGGTTAAAGATGATAATTATTACATAAGAAAAATAATTGATGACTTATCTTTTGTAGTTGAACACACAAAAAACATTTCTATGGAAGAAATGATAGATAATCCATTAATGCTTGATTCAATTATGTTTAGAATTATACAAATATCAGAAAACAATAATAAATTATCTAACGATTTTAAGGTGAAGAATAATAATATACCATGGATGTCCATTAAAGGAATGAGAAATATAATAGTTCATGATTATGGAATTATTAATTATGAAATAGTTTATGATACAGTTAAAAATAAAATGCCATTAATGATTGAAGAGTTATTAAATGCAACAAAATAAAACGGCTTAATATAGTCATTAATCAATTTATTTTAAGTTGAGTCATCACAAACAATTTAAAAAATGTGATATAATTAATAAAAACATTTATTTAAGTATTATAAAAATATGCTTTAGCAATAAGGGAGCTGATTTTTATGAAAAGATTATTATATGCTTTTTTGACCTTTATTTTCATTTTTATACTTACTGGTTGTAGTTTTACAAAAGGGAAAAACGATAATAAAGCAAATATACATAGTATCTCTATTCCATTTAAAAATTTAAGTAATGAATTCACAATAAAAGATACTACAATAAAAACTTTTTTTATCGATGATGGTAATGTTCCATATATTAGTTTAATTGATTTTATTTCAAATTTAGATGGCTTTTTTGATTGTGGGCAAAATTTGAGATATATATTTGAGGCTAAATCTAATTTATTATCGATTAATTATAATTATTTATATACGTTGGAAACACATTGGGATACTAATACTATTTTGGTAGATAATTATTCGTTTTTTAGTTCGATAATTAAAAAAAGAACAACTAATTATTCAAGATTTATGAAATATACAAATACATATTCTTATGGAAAAAAATCTATAACATTCAATTTAGGAGGCTATCATTTTGATATATTGTATTATAAAAAAGAATGTTTGATACCTTTTGTAATTGCTAATATGTTGTTTTGCTCATCAAATTATTATAATATCTTCTATAACGGAGACGCATACTATGGTTATTCTGGTGAAATAAGCACTTATAGCGAAGAATATTCAATCATTCATAATTCATCCTTGAACGGTAAATCTTGCCCTAATGATGTTAGAACAGCATCAATAAACAGTTTATTATTTGCATTTGATTATTTTTACGGGTTAAAAAATAGATATGATGTTGATTATTTCAAGAATTATATTCAAGATGAAGACATTGATTTAATGTTTAGCAATGATACAAATAGTTTTATGCAAGGATATAGAAATATTTTAATAAAAAAATTAGATGAATTGCATACTAGAATAGATACACCATCAAATTATAATAATTCTGATGATACATCTGTTTTTTCTGTTAGTGATTATGGAGATTTCCGAAATGAATATTATTCAGTAGAAGAAGAATTAGCGACTTATAAAAAAGCACCATTCCCAGACGGGGTGAGAGCAGTAAGATATTATGGCGATACAGCGATTATAACTTTAAATAGTTTTAAAACAGGCTCAAAAGATGACTTGTATGATAGTAATGGTTATTTAAAAGATACTGCTTGGAAATATGATTCTTATTATTATATGCAATACTGTATGTATGATATTAAACAGCACAATGGGGTTAAGGATATCCTATTGGACATTTCACAAAATGGTGGCGGAAATATGAGTGCTATGCAAAGAGTATTAGGATTCATAACAGATAACGTTTTAAAATACGAAACATATGATACATTAACTGATGAATATCGTATTGATTACTATAAAATTGATACAGATTCTGATGGTAATTATGATGATGATGCATACAATCAATATAGGTGGACATTGTTAACTTCGATTAATTCTTTCAGTGCAGCAAATACATTTACAAGTTGCTTTGTTAATCAGGGGTTAGGAAGAACGATTGGTCAAAAAACTGGCGGTGGAATGTGCACTGTTTTACCAATTTTATTAGCTGATGGAACAGCAATAGCAATATCTTCTAATAATACAATGAGATATGTAGAAAAGAATGCTGAAGGCACAAATATTTTCTATGAAATTGAAAATGGTATTAACCCAAATTTAAAAGTTCCTTATATATACTTTTATACTGATGAAAAATTAGTTAATTATATTGATCAAGTATATAGTTAATATAATAAAAAACGGCTTAACTAGCCGTTTTTCTTTATGTATTCTAAGAAACGTTTACTTGCATTAGATAGATTTCTATCATAACATAATGTAATATATCTTGTATCTAATTTTTCTGGAATATTTATTATTTTTAGTTCTTTGTTTTTTAATTCTTCTTGAATATATTCTTCAGCAATACAAGTTATACCCATATTCTTTTTAGAGAATTCTACTAATAAATCTAAGGAAGCTAATTCAAAGTTTGGTTTTAATACTACACCATACTTTAATAAATTATTATCAAGCATCTTTCTTGATGAGCTTGCTTCTTCAAGAAGTATTACTTGATGATTTGCTAAATCAGATAAATGATTGATATTGCTTATATCATAATCATATGCACAAACAAATACATCATGTAGTGCTAGACAGTTTATTGTTTGTACATCTTCATAAATAGGAGAGTGAACAAATACTAAATCTACATCACCTTGTTTTAATAATTTCATTGATTCGTTTGTCATACAGTTTGTTACTTTAAATCTAATTTTAGGGAATAGTTTTTCAAATTCTTTTAGTTTATCAATTAAATAATATTTACAAATAGTATCACTTGCACCAATATATAATGTACCTGTATCTAAGCTAGATAAATCTGTAATAGTTTGATTTAATAAATCAACTTGTTTAAAAATAGCTTTACAATAATCATATATCTCTAAGCCTTCTTGAGTAAGTTTTACTCCTTTTTTAGCTCTAGTAAAAAGTTGAAAACCAACACTATCTTCTAAGGATTTTATGTTTTGAGATACAGCTGGTTGGGAAATATATAGTTTTTCACTTGCTTTTGAAAATGATTCTTCATTAGCAACTACATAGAAAACATGTAATAAATTTAAGTCACTTATCATATGTATAAGTCCTCCTTATCATATATATAATAATTATATATTTTACTTATACCATATAATTTGTTAAAATAAAAGAGCGAGGTGAAGTTTTTATGAAATATAGTGGAACTATATCTAGAGGAGTTAGAACTCCAATTATTAAAAAAGGTGATGACTTAGCATCAATAGTAGTAGATTCTGTATGTAAGGCTGTTGATGAGGCTAAAATCGAAATCAACGATAGAGATGTTGTTGCTATTACAGAAGCTGTTGTAGGTATTTCTCAAGGAAACTATGCTACAGCTGATCAAATCGCTAAAGATGTTAATAATAAATTTGGTGATGCAACAGTAGGTTTAATTTTCCCTATTATGAGTAGAAATAGATTTTCTATGTTATTAAAAGGTATTTCTAGAGGAGTTAAGAAACTAATCGTTATGTTATCTTACCCTGGAGATGAAGTAGGAAATAAATTAATTAGTCCAGATGCATTACTTGATACAGACATTAATCCATATAAGGATGTATTTACTGAAGCTGAATTTAGAAAATATTTCCCTAATACAGTACATCAATTTACTGGTGTTGATTACATTAAGTATTATAAAGAAGCTTGTGAATGTGAATGTGAAATTATTTTAGCAAATGATCCAAGAGCAATTCTAAAATATACTGATAATGTAATTATCGCATCAATTCATGAAAGAAAGAGAAATAAGAAAATCTTAGAAAAAGCAGGAGTTAAGAAATGCTACTGTCTAGATGAATTAATGACAGCTCCAGTTGATGGATCAGGATATAATGATAAGTATGGTCTACTTGGATCTAACTTAGCAACTGATAACTCAGTTAAATTATTCCCTAGAAACTGTCAAGAATTAGTAGAAGATGTTCAAGCTAGACTTAAGAAGATTTTCAATAAGAATGTTGAAGTTATGGTTTATGGTGATGGAGCATTCAAAGATCCTCAAGGTGGAATTTGGGAATTAGCTGACCCAGTAGTATCTCCAGGATTTACTAAAGGATTAGTTGGTACACCTAATGAATTAAAGTTAAAGTACTTATCAGATAATGAATTTAAGGGTTTAACTGGTGAAGAATTAAAACAAGCTATGATTAAGAGAATCAAAGAAAAAGATTCTAATCTAGTTGGTAGAATGGAAACACAAGGAACAACTCCTAGACAACTAACAGATTTACTTGGTAGTTTATCAGATTTAACAAGTGGGTCAGGAGATAAAGGTACACCAGTAATTCTAATTCAAAATTACTTCTCAAACTATTCAAATCAATAATTATTGAAAGGCTAGAAATTGTTTATTCTAGCCTTTATTTCTTATTTACATAATTAATTGTCTTTTTATTTTTTTATAGTGATGATATAATAGAAAATAAAGGAAGTCTTAAAAGTATATAACTAGACATTATAAATACATTTTGTCTCTTTTTTAACATATCTATAATAAAAAGGAGGTGATGGTATGAAAAAATATAGATTTTTTGTTCGAGAATACGTTTATAAAATATTTTTTTTAACCTTTCTTTTGATTCTAATAATGTTTTTTCAGTTAGGTTTCAAAAAAAACAATTATTCGTTAAAAGATTCTTATGTTTTAATGCTATCAAATATTTTTATTTCAATACATTTTCTTATATGCCTTCTATTGTTTGATAATTATAAGAGGTCTATTCTAGAAATTATTAGAATAAAGAATATTTTTATCTCTTTTTTTGAAAGATTAATTATTACGATTCTAATGGTTATTATTATTAGAATAATGTCTTCACTAATATATAGTTTGATTATTTATCACAATGTTAATAATTATAAATTTATATTTAGATTTATATACATAGATATTTGTAATATTATTATTAGTTATACATTATTTAATTTTGTTAAAAATAAATACATGAGTTTTGTTATATCTATAGCATTATGTGTTTTCTTATATGTATATAAATGGCTTCATTTTGCTATTATTAAAACAAATGGTGAAAAATTCGTTGGCGTTAATTTCTTTCCATTTATTTGGTTAATTATTTATTTAATTTTGTTTATTGTTTCAGTCATTTGGAGGTGTGAAAATGTTAACGATTAATAATTTAGTTTTTAAAGATGTATTAAAAAATTTAAGTATTACTTTCGAACCTGGAACAATTAATGTAATAATTGGCCCTAATGGTAGTGGTAAATCTGTATTATTTAAAAATATTTTAGGCCTATTAACAAAGACTAGCGGAGAAATTGTTTTCGATAATCAAGTTCAAAATAAAAAGCATCCTTATTTTAAAGGTGCCGGAGCGTTAATAGAAGAACCAGATTTTAATAATTGGAATAGTGGAATTGATAATCTTAAATTTTTAGCAAGTATAAATGGAAAAATTAATTTAGATTATGTATATGAACTAATGAAAAGATTAAATATATATGAGGACAAGGATAAGGTTGTTAGGAAATATTCACTTGGAATGAAGAAAAAATTAGGAATAATACAAGCTATTATGGAAGATCAAAATCTGATAATTTTAGATGAACCTTCTAACGGCCTTGACAAGGAGTCTATTATAGAATTTCATAAGATTATATTAGAGTTGAAAGAAAAGAATAAGACAATTCTAATTGCAAGTCATATTGATAGTGATATAACAGATATAGCAGATCGAGTAATAAGAATGGAACATGGTGAAATAGTAAATGATGAGGTGATTCACCATGATTAAAGAGAATTTAAGACTAATACTTAAGAATAGGTTAACTTGGATAATTTTTGCTATTCTCGTATTATTTAACTTTGTATATACTTTTATCGATATCTATAATTGCTTTAAACTCCATAATGGTAACTCACATGAGATAATTAATTATACTTTTCTTTATAACAAGCCATATGCTCCAACTTCATGGAATGAATTTTTTGCAAAATTTTCAGCATTTTTGTTTTTAGTTATACCGATATCTTTGTCATTTTTGTTCGTAAAGAATAACAACTATACTAAAATATGCGATTTTAGAGGGAAAAATATAGGCCAAGACATTTCTTTTGCACTAGGTGTTGGAATAATAACATCTTTGTCTTTCTTCTTTAATTATTTTATATCAATTTTAAGTTTCTACTTAACTATGGGATTTAAAATGGCACCATGGAAATTGGCGTTTCATAATGGAGAAATTGGATTGGATGGCAATTATATTACCCCTTTCGATTTAAAAGGATATTTTGGGTATAATTTTTATTGGTCTAACAATGGAAATAATACATTTTTGTTTTTTATAATTATTGCTTTATTATTTTCATTTATTATTTTCTTGTTTATTTTTACATCAAGTTTGTTCTCTTCCTTGTTTAAAAACAAGATAAAGTTTTTTGCGTTTATTATATTTGTATACGTGTACTTTTTTGTAACATGTATGGAAATTAAAGGATTTAAAGCTGTGACTAATTTAGTTGATTTAATGAAGGTTCATGAGACAACCAGTACATTTTTTGTTAGAGGTATATTATTTCATATTATTGTATTATTAAGTATGGCTATAATTTTTATTGTTATAAAAAAAATAATAGCATATAAAAAACAATAAACTTCATTTGTTATTGTTTGATTAATTATATTTTTAAAGAAAG
>CAMVDS010000015.1 GCA_947166335.1 uncultured Mollicutes bacterium | reverse complement strand
ATGATTGAAAATGCTCCTATGATTATCTTAGATGAAGCAACATCAAATATTGATACTCGTACGGAAATATTAATTCAAAAAGCTATGGATAAATTAACAAAGGGTAGAACAAGCTTTGTTATTGCTCATAGACTTCAAACAATTAAAGATGCTGATTTAATACTTGTTATGGATAAAGGTAACATAGTAGAACAAGGTAGACATGAAGAATTACTTGCTAAAAAAGGCTTCTACGCAGATCTATATTATTCACAATTTGAAGATTAAAAAAAGATTCGGTTTTATTCCGAATCTTTTTCTTTGTCTATTGATTTATGACTATTTGTTTTTAGCTTTCCTAATCTAGATATTAAGAATATTATTATTTGGCCTGGAATACCAAGTAAATAAATTAGCCAAATATGATAATTCATAAACTGAAGTGCAAATGAAGTTATAAGAGACCACATCAAGATAGATAAAACAATATATCTTATTTTTCTCTTACCCCAAATACAATTAAATATTAAATAAATTGTTGCACATAGAGGAACCATCCAAATGTATAATATCCATAGATTATGCTTTGTGATTGTAAGTACTAAGACAAAGGAAAGAATAACTAATAAGACAGCTGAAAATACAGATAGCCATGTTATTATGGTCTTATTTACATTAGCCCTTTCTTTACTAATCTTATACTCTAAAGTTGCTTCCTCATGGTCCTTTGTTACTAAATAATCAAGAGAGACACCATATAAGTCTGCTATTTGACAAAGTATTTCAACATCAGGTAAAGACTCTGCTCTTTCCCATTTTGATATAGCTTTATCAGAATAATTGAGTTTTTCTGCAAGTTCTAACTGTGTTAGTTTATTCATTTTTCTTAGTTCTATTAAGTTTTCTGCAATTATTTGTCTAACATCTCTCATACCCCAAATTATAGCAAAAAAATGGCTTAAAATCAAGTATTCTACTATAAGTAGAAAAAATTCTACTAGTAGAAAACAAAGAGTATAGTTAAAAAATCTTGCAATATTTGACATTTTATATAAAATATAAGAGGGTGAGGGGAATGAAGACTTATTTCTATTCTGATGAGTTAAATGACGATTTTGCTTTTGCATACGTCAAAAAACAAAAGAAAATAGAAGATAACTATCGCTACATTAGTCATAATATCTTTTTTATGATTTTGGAGTTTTTTGTCTATCGAATCATAATGACTTTAATAGCGATTTTTTCATGCCTACACAAAAGAGTAAAAATTAAAAATAGGAAGATTGTAAAAAAAGCACATGGTAAATATTTCTTATTTGGAAATCATACACAAATGCCTGATGATGCTTATATTCCAAACTTAATAGGATTTCCAAGAAAATCATTTATTATTGTTAATCCTGATGCTGTATCATTTAAAGGATTTGAATGGTTTGTTAAGATGAGCGGATCACTTCCAGTTCCATCAAAAATAAGCGGTTTAAAAAATTTTATGAACGCCATAGAAAAAAGAATAGATCACCATCATCCAATTGTTGTATATCCAGAAGCTCACATTTGGCCATATTATACAAAGATAAGACCATTTAAATCAACATCTTTTAGATATCCAATAAAATATAATGTACCAGCATATTGCTTTACAACAACTTACCAAAAAAGAAAATTCTCTAAAAAACCAAAAATTACAGTATATGTAGATGGTCCTTTCTATCCAAAACAAGATCTTCATGGAAAGAAACAGGAAATAGAACTTAGAAATCAAGTCTATAATTGTATGGTTGAAAGAAGTAAAAACTCAACATATGAGTACTATAAATATTATAAAAGGGTTGAAAAGAATGATTAGTTTAATGTACACAGGAAATGATAAAGTTTTTAAAGGAATATTACTTTCTACTTTATCAATTATAAAACATACTGATGAACCAATTAACATTAACATTCTTACTATGACTATTGATAACTTCAAACCTATAAGTATGGAAATGATTAATTTGTTAGATTCAGTTATAAAAAAGAAGAATAAGGATAGCTTTGTAAAATTATATGATTGCACAGATATCTTCATAAACGAAATGAATGATTCAAAAAATCTTAATAACTTCTATACACCTTATTGCTTACTAAGATTGTTTTCTGATCTAATAGAATTACCTGAAAAGATTATCTATCTAGATACCGATACAATGATTAATAAAAGCATTAAGGAATTCTATGATATAGATGTTAGTGATTATGAATTCGCAGGAGTAGTTGATAGATTAGGAAGATGGTTTATCGATGTTAATTATATAAATTCAGGAGTTCTACTCCTAAATTTAGAAAAAATTAGAGAAACTAAGCTATTTGTAAAATCAAGAGAATTAATAAAAAATAAGAAAATGGCTTTCCCAGATCAAAGTGCCTTAAATAAATTGAAACAATTTTATTTAAAAATTCCATCAATTTATAACAATCAAGGAAACATAAAAAAGAACACAGTGGTAAAGCACTTTTCTAAATCAATTAGATTTTTACCATTCTATCATACAATAAACGTTAAGCAATGGGATGTAGTTAATGTACATAAAAAGCTTAAGATACATATGTATGATGATATATATATAGAATATGAGAAAGTAACAGGTGAAAAATTATGTTAAATGAATTAATTAAAATAGGGTTTTATGTATTCTTAGTATTTATTGCCTTTTGTATATTAAATTATATTCCAAGATTAGTTGCTTGGTTTTATGGATTTAAAAAGCAAAAGCATTTAACTAAGAATAAAGATAATAAAATAGCAATTATTGTTCCTGCAAGAAATGAATCAATGGTAATAGGCAATCTATTTGAATCTATTAAAAAACAAACTTATAAAAACTTTGATACATTTGTAATTGTAAAAGAACCAAATGATCCAACAATTGAAATGGCAAAGGAAATAGGAGCAATCACATTAATTTGTCAAAATCAAACAAAAAAGAGTGATGCCTTAGATTATGCTTTAAAAGAAGCTATGAAAAGAAAAGAATATGATAGTGCTTTTATAATTGATGCGGATTGTTTCATGGATGAAAAGTGTATGGAAGAATTAAACAATGCACTATCTAGTGGAAAACAAATAATTCAAGTGAAGAAAAAAGTTAAAAACTTCTATATGAAAAATAAGAATGCAAATTCTATTTGGAGTAGTTGTAATGGCTTAATTTGGACAATTATTGATGATTTAGGAAATAAATATAAGAGTGCTAAAGGCATAACTAATATGCTTATAGGTACAGGTATAATGATTAGAATGGATGTTGTTGAAGAATTAGACGGATGGCCTTATAATAAGACTCTAACAGAAGACATTGAATTTATGAATGATGCTGCTATTAAAGGTTATTCAACATTCTATTATGAACATGCTGTTATCTATCTAGAAGAATCTACATCACTTAGAGTAACTAACAAACGTAGAACTAGATGGATGGATGGTGTAATAAATAGTAAAAGAATTTATAATGATAAATTAAAGAAAGCATCTGAAAAGAATAGATATTATGTTACAGCATTATCACCATGTTTCTTACTTATAGGAGCTTGCTTAGTTTATTTTATGCTTAACTTAATTATCGGTGGAATCTTATTCTTTATGGATAGTTATTTATGGGTTGAATGTTTCTTATTATCTCTATTATCACTTGGAATAATATATGGCTGTTTCTTTATGCTTACATTATTCATTTTACTTGTTGGTAAGATACATAGACCATGGTATGAAAAGATATTATTATTGTTCATTCACCCAATATTCTATATGGGATATATTAGAATAGTATTAAAAGTATATTTAGGTTTAACATCTGATAAATGGGAAGTAATTGATAGAGTAAAATTCGAGGGATAAAATGACTATTGAAGAGAAAATAAAAGAGTGCGAAAAGAATAAAACTTTTGATGCACATATAAATGATCCTGACCTCTCAAATTGTTATGTTGTTGATGAGACATATAATTATTTAAGAAAAGGGATAAAGACTAAATTAGGCGATTTTTTCAACAATCTATTTGTTATAAAGCCTTATAGTTATCATTTAAAACATAAATATGGTATTAAGGTAAAAGGTAAGGAAAACTTAAAAGGAATAAAGAATGCTATTTTTGTATCAAATCATGTTGATATATTTGATTGCTTAGTAATAAGAAGATCTTTAAAAAAGAAACTTAGAATTGTCGCTGCACCATTTAATAATCAAAAAGGAAGATTTGGTAATTGGATGCGTAGTGGTGGTATGATGCCTTTAAGTGATAATTATGGTGGAATGAAAAAATTTAATGAAGCTGTTAAATATTATTTAGAACATAAAACATCAATTTTAATTTATCCAGAAGGTTCAATGTGGCCTCTGTATAAAAAACCTAGACCACATAAGGTTGGCGCATATCATTATGCTGTAAAATATGATAAGCCTGTTGTACCACTATTCATAACTTTTGATGAAAAAAATCATTTTACTTTAAATATTTTAAAGCCAATATATAGAAACAAAGACTTAGATAATAATAGTCAAAAAGAAGATTTACGAAAAAGAGTTATGAAAGAACTTGTAGATTTATATGAAAAAACTTATAATATTAAATATGATTTAGATATAAATTAATTGAAGATTTTTAAAAAACATGATACAATTTGTATAAATTATTGATATGGAGGCTTTCATATGAAAAAGAAAAAATCAGCAGTTAAAAAGAGAATATGTGAGGCAGTTTTAGATTTGCTTGGAGAAAAAAGCGTAGCTGAAATTAAAATATCAGAATTAACTGAAAGAGCAAAAGTTGCTAGAGCATCGTTCTATAGAAATTTTAATAGTTTTGATGAAGTATTAGATTGCATCGCAGAAGATTATTTAGTAAGCTTTAATGATCTAATTCAACCATTACTTGTAAGTGGAGATTATAATGCATGGCATGATGAAGTTCATAAAGTCTTATCAAATATTTATGATAAAAGAAAAAACTTCACAGATGTCTTATCAAATAATTTAATAATTATATTCTATAAAATGGAAGAAAAGAATAAGAGTTTAAAATCAAAACTATTTGATGAATCTCCATTTATTAGATATGAGCATGTATCTAAAATATCTGCATTCTATTCAGTATGCATGAGTTGGATTCAACATGGAGCAAAAGAATCTATTGATGAAATGACTTTGTTTATGCTTGAAAAAGTATTAGGAGTAAAGAAAAAAAATGGCTAAAAAAAGCCATTTTTATTTTTATTATCATATTATTTGCAAATGAATAATAATTATTTTATAATTATAAATCGAAGTGGAGTGGAAAAGATGAGAACATTAAAAATTACTGACCTTCATGCAGGCATTGAAGGGCTAGAAATCTTAAAAGGAATTAACTTAGAAATCAAGACTGGAGAAGTCCATGCTATCATGGGGCCAAATGGTGCTGGTAAGACTACTTTATCAAGTGCAATTATGGGTAACCCTAGATACACTATTACTGGTGGTAATATCGTCTTGGATGGAGAAGATATTACTAATTTAGAAGTAGATGAAAGAGCAAGAAAAGGTTTATTCATTGCTATGCAATATCCTTCTGAAATTCCAGGAGTAACAAATTCAGATTTTATTAGAGCTGCTATTAAGCATAAAGAAAATATGCCTTTATATAAATTTATTAAAGAATATGATAAAGCTATTAAAGAATTAAATATGGCTAGTGATGTGCCTCATAGATATTTAAATGAGGGTTTTTCTGGTGGAGAAAAGAAGAAAAACGAAATACTACAAATGAAGATGCTTAAACCAAGCTTTGCTATTTTAGATGAAATAGATTCAGGACTTGATGTTGATGCTTTAAAAATAGTAGGTGAAAATGTTAGTTCAATGGTTAACGAAGATTTTGGCTGCCTACTTATCACTCACTACCAAAGATTATTAGATTATATTAAACCAGATTATGTTCATATTTTAATTAAAGGAAAGATCGTTAAAACAGGAGGTCCTGAATTAATCGAAAAGATTGATAAGGAAGGATACGACTGGGTTAAGAAGGAATTAGGTATTAAAGATGAATATGAACCTAAAAACGCAAACATTTTAGGTGTATGTGCTAATAAGGTAGAAAAGAAATAATGGATTTAATAATTAATGAAAATAAAGAATATTTAATTCCAAATGACACTGATATAAACATTTTAGTTAAAGAGAACATAAATGCTAGTTTAATAGAAAAAAATGATAAAAATAGAAATATAAAAATTGAATTTGAAAATAATAGTAGTATTAAATATATTTCTATTGATTTGTCTAATTCATCAAATAAAGAAATAAAATTAGCTAAAAATAATAATCTAAATATGGTTTTAGCTAATTTTAATGGTGGAAATAAAGATTTAAAAATATATTTAAATGATGAAGAATCTAATATAGATGTTAAATCTATTATTATGATGAAAGATAACGATGATAAAGAAAAAATAGAAGTATATCATAATGCTAAAAATACTACATCTAAAATTGAAAATTATATTACAAGTAATAAAGCTAAAATTGATGTAGATGTTATAGGAAAAATAAAAAAAGGAATGAGCAATTCCAACTGTGTTCAAAAGAGCCGTGGGATTATTTTAACAAATGATGCGAAGATTAAAGTAATGCCAGTATTATTAATAGATGAATTTGATGTGTCCGCAAATCATGGTGCTGCAATAGGAAAAATTGATGAAGAAGGATTATACTATCTAATGAGTAGAGGAATATCTAAGAAAGATGCAGAAATGCTTATTATAAAGGGATTTTTATCTCCTATACTAAGCAGTTTATCTAACGAAGAATTAAAGGATGAAATCCTTAAATTACAGGACGATAGATTATGATAGATTATAAAAAATATTTCCCTATTTTTAATAACAATAAATCTCTAGTTTATTTAGATAGTGCCGCATCAAGTTTAAAACCCAAAAAAGTAATTGATAAAATAGATTACTATTATAATAACATTTGTGTTAATGTTAATAGAGGAGTTTATCAATTAAGTTATGAAGCAACTGATCTATATGAAGAAAGTAGAAGAACTGTTGCTAAATTCATTAATGCTAAAGAAGAAGAAATCGTCTTTACTAGAGGTGCATCTGCATCCTTAAATCTAGTAGCAAATAGCTATATGGATTTTATTAATGAAGGTGATGAAATAATTACTACTATTCAAGAACATCACTCATCATTTATGCCATGGCTAAATGTCTGTAAAAGAAAGAATGCAAAAATAGTATATATTCCTCTTACAGAAGATGGTAAAGTAACAATAGAAAACTTTAAAAAAGTATTAACAAAGAAAACAAAAGTAGTAGCTATTAATCAAGTAAGCAATGTACTTGGCTATACTAACCCAATTAAAGAAATATGCAAGCTTGCTCATGAAGTTGGTGCAGTTGTTAGCGTTGATGGAGCTCAAAGCGTACCACATATGAAAGTAGATGTAAAAGACTTAGATTGTGATTTCTTAAGCTTTTCAGGGCATAAAATGTTTGGACCATCAGGAGTAGGCGTTTTATATGGAAAGTATGATTTATTACAAAAAATGCCACCAGTAGAATTCGGTGGAGATATGGCTCAAGATGTATTTGAATATGAAATGACGTTTAAAGATGCGCCATATAAATTTGAAACAGGTACACCTTTAATTAGTGAAGTAATTGCTTTAAAGGATGCCATTGATTTCATAGAAGAAATAGGTCTAGATAAGATAAAAGAACGTGAATTAGAATTAAAGAAATATGCCTTAGATAAGCTAAAATCTGTTAGTGGTATAACTATTTATAATAACAATTTAGATTCAAGTCTAATAACATTTAATATAGATGGTGTTCATCCACATGATGCAGCAAGCATATTTGATAAGAATAATGTATGTATTAGAGCAGGCTTCCACTGCGCACAACCTATTACTAGGTTCTTAGGACAATTCTCTACTATTAGATGTTCATTCTATATTTATAATGATTATAATGATGTAGATAAATTTGTAAGTAGCGTAATAGAAGCAAGAGACTTCTTTAAGAGTTTCTAGAAAGGAGTTATTATGGACGATTTAGAATCTTTATATAAACAAGTAATAATGGAACATTATAAATATCCACATAATAAGGGTTTATTAGATAACGATAAATATAAGAAGGTTCACCTTAATAACCCTAGCTGCGGTGATGATATAACTGTTCAATTTATAGTAGAAGATGGAATTATAAAAGATATTAAACAAGATGGACATGGCTGTTCAATTTGTATGTCTAGTGCATCAGTTATGACGGATGTTATTATGGGTAAGACTGTTGAAAGAGCAAAAGAATTAATTCAAGAATTCTTAGATCTACTTACTGGCAAAGAAGTAGATGATGAAGAATTAATGGATGCCATTGTTTATCAAGGTGTATCTAAATTCCCTGCAAGGATAAAATGTGCTGGTCTTTCTTGGAAAGCTATTAAAAAAGGCATAGAGGAGGATTAGTATGAGTGAAAAAGATTTAAAAGATATTGTTGGTGAATATAAGTACGGTTTCACCACTGATACTAAGAATATCTATGATACAGGAAAAGGTTTAAATGAAGAGGTTATTAGAAATATTTCTAAAGCAAAAAATGAACCTGATTGGATGCTTGATATAAGACTAAAAGCATACTATAAATTCCTAGAATTAAATAACCCTAGTTGGGGTCCAGATCTATCAGGCATCAATTTTGATGATTATACATATTATATTAAATCCAGTCAAAAAGTTGAAAAAGACTGGAATGATGTACCTACAGAAATAAAGAATACATTTGATAAATTAGGTATACCTGAAGCAGAACAAAAATATTTATCAGGTGTATCAACACAATTTGAAAGTGAAGTAGTTTATCATAATCAAATGAAGGAACTTGAAGCACAAGGAGTATTATTCTGCGATACTGATAGCGCAGTTAGACTATATCCTGAGATTGTAAAAGAATATTGGGGTAAAGCAGTTCCTTATACAGACAATAAATATGCAGCACTTAATACAGCTGTATGGAGCGGTGGATCATTTATCTATATTCCTAAAGGAGTAAAAATAGATAAACCACTTCAATCATATTTTAGAATTAACTCTGAACAAATGGGTCAATTTGAACGTACAATGATAATTGTTGAAGATGAAGGACATCTAAATTATGTAGAAGGTTGTACAGCTCCTAAATATTCTAAAGATTCGCTTCATGCGGCAGTCGTAGAAATATTTGTTAAAAATAGTGCTTATTGTAGATATTCAACTATTCAAAACTGGAGTAATAATATAGTTAATCTAGTAACAAAAAGAGCAGTTGTATTGGACAATGGTCATATGGAATGGATTGATGGAAATATTGGCAGTGGGCTAAATATGAAATATCCTGCATGTATCTTAAAAGGATATAAAGCAAAAGGAACAACTATTACTATTGCTTTTGCAGGAGCAAATCAATTCCAAGATACAGGAGCTAAGATGATTCATTTAGGTGAAAAATCAACTTCAACTATTATCTCAAAGTCTATTTGCTGTGGCGGAGGTAAAGTTAATTACAGGGGTCAAGTTAAAATGGGACCTAATGCCATAGGAAGTAAGAGTCACGTTGAATGTGATACTATTATTTTAGATGATAAATCAACAAGTGATACTATTCCAACAAATGAAGTATTAAATGATGATTCATACTTAGAACATGAAGCTTCAGTATCTAAAGTAAATGAAGAACAATTATATTATTTAATGAGTAGAGGCTTAACAAAAGCTGAAGCAACAGAAATGATAGTTATGGGCTTCATTGAGCCATTTGCGAAAGAACTTCCAATGGAATATGCTGTAGAATTAAATCAATTAATCAAGCTTGAAATGACTAATTCAATAGGATAAGCGAACCATAAATAGTTCGCTTTTTTTGTTTAAAAATATTTTGAGCTTTCTTTTATTAAATCATATATAAAACGGATAAAATATTATCCATTTGCCTAAAATTAACATTTTAAAGTAAAAAAATAGGCTTATTTTTTAAAAATAGTATTTCCTATTTTCTAAAAAGTGTTATAATACTTATGTATTATGATTTATGGAGGTATTATTATGCCAAATTGTTTAATTGATAATTTTGAAAAGAATGTCTTTAATGATGAAGTCATGAAAGAACGTTTATCAAACGAAGTTTATTTAAAACTAAAAAAGACAATTGAAAATAGAGAAGAATTAGATTTGTCTATTGCTGATGAAGTAGCTAGTGCTATGAAAAACTGGGCTATGGAAAAAGGAGCAACACATTTTACTCACTGGTTCCAACCTATGACAGGATTAACTGCTGAAAAGCATGATGCTTTTATGTCAGTAGATAAAAACAATAAAATGATTTTAGAATTCTCAGGTAAAGAATTAATTCAAGGTGAATCAGATGCTTCAAGCTTCCCATCAGGAGGATTAAGACAAACATTTGAAGCAAGAGGATATACTGCATGGGATTGTACATCTCCTGTATTCTTAAAGAGTTATTCAGAAGGAGTTACTTTATGTATTCCTACCATTTTCTGTTCATATACAGGTGAAGCTCTAGATAAGAAGACACCACTTTTAAGAAGTATTAAAGCAATTAATAGAGAAACTATTAGAGCTTTAAATGAAATATTTAATGAAAACTGTAAGAGTATTACTGTTTCCGTTGGGCCTGAACAAGAATATTTCTTAGTAGATAGAGACAAATTCTTAAAGAGAGAAGATTTAGTATTTACAGGTAGAACATTATTTGGAGCTAAATCTCCTAAAACACAAGAAGTTGAAGCTCACTACTTTGGAACTATTAGAGAAAATGTTTTAGAGTTTATGAAAGAAGTAAATATCGAATTATGGAAATTGGGAGTTTATGCGAAAACTCAACATAATGAAGCTGCACCAGCTCAATTTGAAATAGCTCCTATTTATGCTCCTGTAAATATTGCAATTGATCATAATCAATTAATCATGGAAACATTAAAAAGAGTAGCTAGACATCATAATATGGAATGCTTACTTCATGAAAAACCATTCTATGGTGTAAATGGTAGTGGTAAACATAACAACTGGAGTTTAATTACTGATACAGGAAAGAATTTATTTGCTCCAGGTAAAGCACCACATGAAAATATGGAATTCTTATTCTTCTTAACTGCTGTTATTAAAGCGGTAGATGAAAATGCCTTATTATTAAGACACGCTGCAAGTGGTCCAGGTAATGACTTTAGATTAGGAGGACATGAGGCACCACCAGCAATCCTTTCAATATATCTAGGAGATCAAATTGGTGATATAGTTGATCAAATTATTAATAGTGGTGAAGCTAAAACAAGTAAAAAAGGCGATGTATTAAATACAGGTGTTGATACTATTCCTACATTTAGAAAAGATGCTACTGATAGAAATAGAACAAGTCCATTTGCCTTCACTGGTAATAAATTTGAATTTAGAATGGTAGGTTCATCAATTTCTATTGCTTGTACAAACATTATGCTTAATGGTACTGTTGCTGATGCAATTAGACAAATGGCTGATGAAGTATTAATTAATAAGAAAGATGTAAGACAAGTTATTAAAGAAACCCTAACAGCACATCAAAGAATTATCTTTAATGGAAACAACTATACAGAAGAATGGAAGAAAGAAGCAAAACGTAGAGGACTACCTTGTGCAACAAGCTTCGCAGAATCTATTAAAGCATTAATTGATCCACATACAATTGAAGTAATGGAAAGAAATAATGTTTATAAAAAGAGCGAGTTAGAGAGTCGTGCTGAAATATATTATGATAACTATTCAAAGACTGTAAATATTGAAGCTAACACAATGATAGAAATGGCTTCAAAACAATATATTCCTGCAGTTATCAAATATATGAATAACTTAGCTAAAACACTTAATAACATTAAAGATGCTTCTAAAGAAGCTGATACATCAGTCATTGAAAAAATGCTTGATGATACATCAGCATTATTGCTTGAAGCTAAAAAAGCTTTAGAAAATTTAAAAGAAAAAATATCTATTGCTGAAACTAAAACAGATAATGCTAAAAAGGCTATGTATTATAGAAAAGAAGTATTCACTATTATGGGTAATTTAAGATATCCAATAGACAAGTTAGAATTAATTGTTGATTCTAATATTTGGCCAGTACCAAGCTATGGTGAATTAATGTTTTAAAAACTAATACCTTTATCAATTGATAAGGGTATTTTTTTTAATAATATCATTTTATATTATTAAATTATTTGATATAATTAATTTGAGGTGGGTTATATGTATCTATTGTATATGATGATTTGTAGTGCCATAATTAGTTTATTAATCGTCTTAATGGTAATTAATAACTGTATTACAGAAAAGAAAATAAAATATCACACACTTGCTGTTTCATGCGTCAATTTATTTATATGGATATTAGGATGCATTGCTACAGAGTTTTTAGGCGAACGTAAATTGTTTGGCAATATTGCCTTTGGTTTATCAATTGTCCTATATTTTGCTTTTGGTATTATTATTTATGTAGGCTTTATTTCATCTATGCTTAAAAATAACCACTACAACATGCTTATTGATACAATCAAATCCACAAGATTCAATATTTATGTAATTTTAAATAAGAAAGATAGAATTAAAGAAATATCAAGTGGAATGCTTGATGAACTAGGCTTAAAATATGAAGAAGTTATTGGAAAGAAATTCTTCGATGTATTTGATAAATGTGTTAGATTCTTAAAGTTCAATAATGTTGATATGAACAATAAAGAATTAAAAGAATTTTATAGAACTTATAAAGCTACAGCCACAGAAGGAAAAGAAGAAAAACGAGAAATCATTTTAACTAATTATAAGAATGAAAAAATAGTTTTAAATGTAATGGAACGTCCTGTTTATGTTTTCTCTAAATACAAAGGAAGAATGTGGATTGGAGAAAAGAAGAGTGATGAAGTATTACTTAAAGCAGAAAAAGAATTAAATGAAAAGCGTGATGAACTTGAAGGTATTCGTTATAAATTTATTGGTGCTCTAGAGTTAACACATGAACTAATGTTTTTTATAGATATAACTGAAAGATATATTTGGTTAAATGATAATTATAAAAATGAATTAGGACTTAAAGGAAATACTATAGGCTTAGATGATTTTAGAAACTTAATGACTGATGATGATGCATTTAACTACAACAAAAAAATCGCTGAATTAACCTATAATAAGCCATTCTATGATATTAAATATAGATTAACAACAGATAATAAAACTATATGGATTAATGAGAGAGGAAAAAGATTATTTGATGATAAATCATCATCAATTATCTTAGGATTTGTTGAAATAGTAAAATCTAATGAATATGAAAAAATAGGTATCGCAGAAGTTGATAATTGTTTATCAGATAAAGAATTAAAGGTAGATGTAGATAACTTATATAAGAACAAAAGAACATTTGAACTTCTAGCAATTAGAATAGTAAATCTACCAGAAATAAATGAAAAATATGGTAGAAGTGTAGGTAATATGGTTCTTGGTGAATACATCAAAAAAATGTTATACAACATTAGAACTGAAAGTTCAAACATTTATAGAGTAACAGGTAGAGATTTTATACTTACTGTTACTGATCCAAGAAAGATGCAAGTACTTGATAAGGCATTTAAGGTAGAGGCATATCCACTTAATCTAAAATATAATTATGGCAGTGAATCAATAGAAATAAAAGCTGCTGCAGGTATTGCTGAATCATATAGTGATAGCGATAATGCAGAAACTCTAATTAGTTGTGCAAAGCGTGCTTTAAAAGTTGCTTCAACAGAAGGATACAGCAGATGTTGCTGTTATTATAAAGATGTTAGATAGAAGTTATATGATTAATAAAAGGTTAGAACTATCTAATGATGATGTTATAGCCTATTCAAATGATGTAATAAATAAAATTAAAAGTTTAAGCTTTTATAATGAAGATTTAACTGTTGGATTATACATGCCTATTAGAAATGAAATAAATGTTGTTTTAAATAATAAGAATATATGTTACCCAAAAGTAATAGGAGATTATATTAAATTCTTTTATCCAGATAGTTTTGATTATGGTTCATTTAATGTACTTGAACCTAATGGAGTAGAAGTTGATAAGAATGACATTGATTTAATAATTGTCCCATTATTATATTTTGATAAAAATAATAATAGAGTCGGATATGGTAAAGGATATTATGATAGATATCTAAAAGACTATAAAGGAATTACTGTTGGAGTAGCTTATGATTTTCAAGAAATAGATAAAATAGATGCTAAACCTACTGATGTAAGATTAAATTACATTATTAAGGGGGAGAAAAGATGAAAGCAGTAATTATACTTGCTGGAGGAAAAGGTGAAAGACTTAATTTAGGATATAATAAATTATTATACAAAATTGATGAAAAGCCTATATATGAATATGCACTTGATGCATTTAAAGGTTATAAAATATATTTTGTTTCAAATGATATATTTCCTAAAGGAGTAATTCAAGTAAATGCCGGAGAGACGAGATTTTTAAGCGTTTATAATGCTTTACAAAAAGTAGAAGAAGATTATATTTTAATACATGATTGTGCTAGATATAATATTAAAAAAGAAACAATAGATAAATGTTATACTTATGATTTATTTTATGTAGGAGTTAAAGAAACTAACACAATTAGAAGAGGAATAGAAACATTAAATAGAGATGAACTTATAGTATGTCAAACACCACAAGGTGGAAAGACAAAACTGTTAAAAGATGCCTATGAACTAGCATATAAAGAAAAAAGATTTGATTTTACAGATGATGTAGCTGTAGTATTAAAATATTTTGATGTTTTACCTACACTAATAGAAGGTTCATATGATAATATCAAAATAACAACAAAAGAAGATCTTCCTACCGTATACAAAATTGGGCATTCATTTGATATTCATAAACTAGTTGAAAATAGGCCTTTAGTACTTGGAGGTATTACTCTACCATTTAATAAGGGCTTACTAGGGCATTCAGATGGAGATTGCTTATTACACTCTATAAGTGAAGCAATACTTGGAGCTCTAGCGCTAGGCGATTTAGGTAAATTCTTCCCTGATACAGATAGTAAAACATTAAATATTGATTCTAAAATTATTCTAAAAGATGTCTTAAAAATGATGGAGGATTTAGGCTTTAAAATTAATAATTTAGATTGTATGATTTATGCTGAAAAGCCTAAAATGGCGCCATTTATTTTAGATATTAGAAAATCACTAGCAAAACTATTAAATATAGATGTATCCTTAATCAGTGTTAAAGCAACAACATATGAAAAACTAGGATTAGTTGGTGAAGAACTAGCCATTGCAAGTGATTCAACAATTCTTTTATACAAATAGAGCATATCTAATGATATGCTTTTTGTTATTTTCATAAAAACGTTTTACTTTTTATAATTATATACACAAAATATATTTTGTGATAAAATAAGGGCGTGGTGATTTGTATGGTAGTAGAAACTAAATTTGGAACCTATGAAATCATTAAAAATGTTAAAGATGCTTTTGATATTGCGAAGTTTGAAGAACGTTATATTGAAGAATGCTTTGATAGATTTGAGGTTTTAGTAGGTGATGTATCATCTGGAATATTAAGAATAAAAGGCTTTAGCGCAAATGATAAGGAAAATGATGTAAGATTCATTCCTGATTATTTATCGGAATCTTGTGCATATGGATGTCCATATTACATATTACAGCGCTTAAAGAAAGGTAAGGAATAAATTATGAATACTGAAGAACAAGTAATTGATGTTATAAACAGAATTAGACCATACTTAAATAGCGATGGTGGAGACTTAGAATTTGTAAGATTTGAAGATGGTATTGTATATGTTAAATTAGTTGGAGCATGCGCAGGATGTGCTATGCAAGATGCCACACTTAAAGACGGGCTTGAAGCTTTATTATTAGAAGAAGTTCCAGGCGTAATTGAAGTTCGTAATGTCGCAGAGACTTTAGAAAATATAGAAAAATAAGGAGAAATAAAAATGAAAAAGATGACTTTAGATTTAAAAAACATTTCTAACTTTGTAAGTGAAAAAGAATTTAACGCTGAGTTAAATCATGCTGAAGCTGCTTTTAACACATTAATGTCTAAGAGTGGTGCAGGTAATGATTTCTTGGGATGGTTAGATTGGCCACTTAATTATGATAAGGAAGAATTCGAAAGAATTAAAAAAGCTGCAGAAAAAATTAGAAAACAATCACAAGTTTTAATTGTTATTGGTATTGGTGGATCATATCTTGGAGCAAGAGCTGCTATTTCTATGTTAGAAAAAGCATTTGGTAAAGATGATCTAGAAATCGTATTCTGTGGAAACAATATTTCAAGTAAGTACACTTATGATTTAATTGAATATATCAAAGATAAAGATTTCTCAATTAATGTAATATCTAAGAGTGGAACAACTACAGAACCAGCTATCGCATTTAGAATCTTCAAGAAGATTTGTGAAGAAAGATATGGTGAAGGTGCTAAAGATAGAATCTTTGCTACTACAGATAAAGCAAGAGGAGCTTTAAAGAAGCTTGCTACTGAAAAAGGTTATGAAACATTCGTAGTACCTGATGATATCGGTGGTAGATTCTCTGTAACTACAGCTGTAGGATTACTTCCAATTGCTTGTGCAGGTATTTCAATTGATGAATTAATGAAGGGTGCTAATGATGCATATAATGATTTAAAGAATTTCTCTAAAGATAATGATGCTGTTAGATATGCTCTATCAAGATATTTATTATACAAGAAGGGTTATAAAGTAGAAATGCTTGTTAACTATGAACCAGCATTCTTCTATTTCGCTGAATGGTGGAAACAATTATTTGGAGAATCTGAAGGTAAAGATAACAAGGGTATTCTACCTACAAGTGCTTCATTCTCTACAGATCTTCACTCACTTGGACAATATATCCAAGAAGGTGAAAGAATACTATTTGAAACAGTACTTAACCTAGAAACTCCTTTAAAGGATATTACAATTGAAGCTGATGATGCTAACCTAGATGGATTAAATTACTTAGCTGGTAAGACTATTAGCTATGTAAATCATAATGCATATATGGCTACAGTATTAGCTCACGTTGATGGTGGAGTTCCAAACATCGCTATTAACGTTCCTGAATTATCAGGATATCAATTTGGATACATTTCATATTTCTTCTTCAAGTCATGTGGAATTAGCGCATACTTAATTGATGTAAATCCATTTAACCAACCTGGTGTAGAAGCATATAAGAAGAATATGTTCGCTTTACTAGGTAAACCTGGATACGAAGAATTAAGAAAAGAAATTGATAAGAAGTTAAAATAGTTAAATTAATAAAAAGCACACCAATCTGTGCTTTTTGAACTTTTAGGAGGATTAATTTATGGGCGGATTTTTTGGCGTAGCATCAAAATCAGATTGTATGTTTGATTTATTTTTTGGAACAGATTACCACTCACATTTAGGAACTAAACGTGGTGGTATGGCTGTATATAGTCCTGAAACAGGATTCAATAGACAAATCCATAACATCGAAAACTCACCATTTAGAACAAAATTTGAAAAAGAAGTAAATACAATGAAAGGTAACTTTGGTATTGGATGTATTTCTGATACTGAACCACAACCTTTAATCGTAAGAAGTCATCATGGTACTTTTGCGATTACTACAGTTGGAAAAATAAATAATATTGATAAGATTGTTGATAAAATCTTCATTAAGAATCATTCACATTTCTTAGAGACTAGCAGTGGAATTAACCCTACAGAATTAGTCGCAGCACTAATAAACCAAAAAGAAAACCTTATTGAAGGTATTCGTTATGCTCAAAAAGTAATAGAGGGTTCTATCACAATGCTTTTAATGAACGAAAAAGGAATTTATGCTGCTCGTGACAGATTTGGTAGAACACCACTAGTAGTAGGAAAGAAAGAAGACGCTTGTTGTGTTGCTTTTGAAGAATTCTCATATTTAAATCTAGGTTATAGTGACTTAAAGGAACTAGGACCTGGTGAAATAGATATTATTACACCTGATGGTGCTAAGATGCTTGCAGCCCCAGGAGATAAACTTAGAATTTGCTCATTCTTATGGGTATATTATGGATATCCATCAAGTAAATATGAAGGTCAAGCAGTTGAAAAAGTAAGATACAACTGTGGTAAACATATAGCTATGCGTGATAATGTTAAACCTGATATTGTCGCAGGTGTTCCTGATTCAGGTATAGGTCATGCTATTGGTTACTCTAATGAATCACATATTCCATATGCTAGACCATTTGTAAAATATACTCCAACTTGGCCAAGAAGCTTTATGCCTACTATCCAAGAAAAGAGAAACTTAATCGCTAAGATGAAATTAATCCCAATCCGTCAAATCATTGAAGGAAAATCTATTCTATTAATTGATGATTCAATTGTTAGAGGAACTCAAATGAGAGAAACTACAGAATATTTATATAGTGCAGGTGCTAAAGAAGTGCATGTTAGAAGCGCATGTCCACCTATTCTATATGCTTGTAAATATTTAAACTTCTCAAGATCAACTTCTGATATGGATTTAATTGGTAGAAGAGTTATTGCGAAAAAAGAAGGAACTGATTCTTTAGAAGTAGTTAAAGAATATTTAGATCCAGATAGCGTTAAATATAATGAAATGGTTGAAGAAATAAGAAAACAATTAAACTTCACAACACTTAGATACAATAGAATCGATGATTTAATTGAATCTATTGGTATTGATGAATGTAAGATTTGTACTTATTGCTTTAATGGTAAAGAATAGACTAGAGAAATCTAGTCTTTTTCTTTATATAAAAGATAAACAAAAGGTTAATTATTGCTTTGAATAATAATTTATACTATAATTATTATTGTATGGAGCGTTATAGGAGGGAGAAAATGAAAAAGGTTATATATTTTTTTGTATTAATTTTAATATGTAGTTTATCCACGGGGTGTTTTAAGAAGAAGGATAGAGAGGCATATATAAGTGGAGATTATATATATGATTTGCATAAAGTAGATGGCAAAACATATGCATATATTTTTGATTTTTCTGAAGAAGGAGCTCAAAAAGAAGTTTTAATAGTTCCTAAAGAAATAGGCGGATACGAAGTAAAAAAATTTAATTATATTAATGGGTACGGGCGTAATCTAAAGGGGAAAATGGAAAGCAACAAATTAAAAAGAATATATTTTCCTTATGTTGTTGGAATTGAAACATACGCTCTTGATAATTGCCCTTTTCTTGAAAGGATATTATTCGTTGATTTTAAGTCAGGATGGGATAATAGCAAGCATATCATAAAAGTATTTGAAAAGAATTGCAATGTTTTCTATAATTTGATGGCGGCAAATGTTACATATTATGTAGATGATGAAGTATATTGGTTCGATGATTTCACTTATGGAGAACAAATATCGTTTGTTCCAAAACAACCAGAAAAGGAAGGACATATTTTTGATGGATGGTATACCGAAAAAGAATTTATTAATAAATGGAATTTTAGTACTTCAGTCTTGCCTAATTTTAGTGGTTTAGATGAAAATGGTTGGGATGTTTTTGTTGGTACAAATTTATATGCAAGATTTATAAAAATATAAAAAAGCATAGAACATAGGGGGAGAAAATGATGTAGCAATATCCAAGTATATATGCGAGGTAATAATGCTATGCGGATTTACAGCAAGCGATTATTCAGATATTATTATAGAGGATTATGAAGGCTTTATTGGATTAACTGCCTTTTAAGGTATATAGAATAGAATTAAATGATATACTGATTATGACTATATACTTAATAATAGTTATTATCATTTCAAGTTTACTTCCATTAATTAGGCTTTATCTAAAAAAGCCAAGGGAAGTAATATATTCATAGTTCGAATAAAGCACTTTATAGTGCTTTTTTCTTTTATACTAACAAGTTTTAATGAAGTGTGTTAAAATAATAAGTGGAGTGTGATTTTATGATTAATTCAGTACAAAATGAAAAAATTAAAAATTATGCTAAACTAAATGAAAAGAAATATAGAGATGAAACTAATATGTTCATTGTTGAAGGAATTCATTTAGTAGAAGAAGCAAAAGCCTATGGTATAGTTAAAGAAGTTATCACAACTAATCCTAATATAGAGGGTACTTTAGTAAGCACTGAAGTAATGAAAAAACTTACTAATCAAAAATCAGTAGTAGAAGTATGTGCTATATGTAAAAAGTTAGAAAATAAAAATATAACTGATAAGATTTTAATTTTAGATAACATACAAGATCCAGGTAATGTTGGTACTTTAATTAGAAGTGCTGTAGCTTTTGGCTTTGATACTATTGTTATGGAGAACTCTTGTGATATTTATTCATCAAAAGTATTACGTGCTACACAAGGAGCTATATTTAAATTAAATATCATAAACACAAACATTATAGACTTTATAAAAAACTTAAAAGATTATAAAGTATATGGTACATCACTTAAAAATGGAGTACCTTTAAAACAAATCGAAAAATCTCAAAAACTAGCCATTATCTTGGGTAATGAAGGCAGTGGCGTAAGAGACGAATTATTAGAAATGACAGATAAAAATATATTCATTGAAATAACTAATATGGAAAGCTTAAATGTAGGTGTAGCAGGAGCTATTTTAATGTATGAATTAGGAGGAAAATAATTATGTTTAAAACTAATATTTATAAAGATGCAAGTGATTTAAAAATAAAAGAAATATTTGATTTTGCTGAAGGCTACAAATCATTTTTAAAGAACGCTAAAATTGAACGTCAAGCAGTTAAAGAAACAGTTAAACTAGTTAAAGAAGCTAACTTTAAAGACTTAAATGATGTTAAAGAAATAAAAGCCGGAGATAAGCTATATAAGGTAAATAAGAATAAAAGTATTATATTATTTGTTGTAGGTAAAAAACCTATAACTGATGGACTTAGAATCTTAGGTGCTCATATAGATAGCCCAAGACTAGATTTAAAAGCTCAACCATTATATCAAGATAATGAATTTACTCTTTTAGATACACATTATTATGGAGGTATTAAAAAATATCAATGGGTAACAACACCATTATCTATTATAGGTGTAATTTATAGAAAAGATGGTTCTATGCTTGAAGTAAATATTGGTGAAGATTTAGATGATCCTATATTTGGTATAACTGATCTACTTGTTCATTTATCAAGTTCACAACTAACCAAAGAAGCATCTAAAGCCATAGAAGGAGAAGATTTAGATATTACTTTCTCATCAATGAGAAATAAAGATAAAGATGTAAAGGCTTATATCTTAGATTTCTTAAAAGAAAAATATGATATTGTTGAAGAAGATTTTATATCTGCAGAACTAGAAGTAGTTCCAGCTATTAGGCCTAGAGATTATGGAATCGATAGATCTATGATTGCTGGATATGGTCATGATGATAAAGTATGCGCCTATCCTAGTATAGAAGCAATCATTAATACAAATAACCCAGAATATACTTCTTGTGTAATACTTACAGATAAAGAAGAAATAGGATCTGTTGGAGCAACAGGAGCTCATTCACAATTCTTTGAAAATAGCGTAGCTGAGCTATTAATCAAATCTAATGATAATAATTATTATTCATTAAAAAAGACACTTGAAAATTCTAAAATGTTATCTTGTGATGTAACAGGAGCAATAGATCCAATTTATTCATCTGCCAGTGATAAAAAGAATGCCGCATTCTTTAATTATGGAATATCTTTTGAAAAATATACAGGTGCTAGAGGTAAATCACAAGCTAATGATGCGAATGCTGAATACATCAGCTTTATTAGAAAAATAATGGAAGAAAATAATATTTATTATCAATTCGCAGAACTTGGTAAAGTTGATAAGGGCGGTGGAGGAACTATCGCATACATCCTTGCTAAATATAATATGGATGTAATAGATGCAGGAGTACCAGTACTTAATATGCATGCACCTATGGAAATAATTGCTAAAGCTGACCTTTATGAAGCTTTTTTAGCTTATAAAACATTCTTAAATAATTAAAATGATAAAAAAGAACCCAGAAGATTATTTTTCTTCTGGGTTTTTTATTTCTTCGTTTTCTTCAGTCTCTTCTACAACAGGCTTACAATCAGGAAGCTTGTTATACATCTTATCTACATAAAGTATTCCATCTAAGTGATCATATTCATGTTGGAATACTATTGATAGATATCCTTCTAATTTTAAACGTATTTTTTCAAATACTTTTCTTTTATAATTCCACTGTATTGCTTCAATTTTTATCCATTTATATCTAGGTGTAAGTCCAGTTGTAGGTCTAGTTACAGATATACATCCTTCTCCACCGTTTAGATAAACCTTTTCTTCACTATGTTCTAAGATTTTAGGGTTTACTAATGGAAGAATATGTAATTTATCTTCTTCATCATAACAAACTATAGCAAACATTCTTTTTAATACACCAATTTGAGGAGCAGCAAGACCTACAGCAGGTCTGATTTTATATTTACTAACCATTTCCTCATCTTGAGAATTAACAACATATTCTAATAAACTTTGTAAAGTTTTAGCATCTTCTTCACTAATAGGAAGTTCTACAGGCTTACATACTTCATGAAGTCTTTTATCTCCCTCATACACGATATCTTTCATTAAAATCATACTTATCACCAATAAGTATTATAACATAATTATTTATTCATGTTAAATATTATAATATTTTACTTTTACCAAATATTAATAATGTATTATAATATATTTGGTGATGTTATGAGACTAGATAGAGTGTTATCTAATTTAAATTATGGTTCTAGAACTGATATAAAAGAAGCTTGTAAAAATAAAAGAGTAAAGGTTAATGGAAATATTATACTTGATCCATCCAGACAAGTATTTGAAAAAGATGAAATCTTATTTGATGATTTATTAGTATTTCATAAAGAATTATTTTTATTAATGCTTAATAAGCCTAGTGGATATGTATGCGCAAATAAGGATAATTTAAATAAAACAGTTATCGATTTAATAAAAGAACCATATAATAGATATGATTTAAATATATGTGGACGTCTAGACATTGATACGGAAGGATTAGTCTTAATAACTAATAGTGGTAAGCTTATGCATAAAATAATATCACCAAATAGTAATATAGATAAAACATATTATGTAATTCATAACGGAAATATTGATAAAACCGCTTTAGAAAGCCCTTTAGAGCTTTTAGATGGAAATAATGAATTATATACAACAAAAGGATCTAAAGTTGAAATAATTGATGAAAAATCATGTTACATTACTATATCAGAAGGAAAGTTCCATCAAGTAAAAAGAATGTTTGAACATATTGGTTCAAAGGTTCTTTACCTAAAAAGAATTAGAATCGGTAATATTCTTTTAGATGAAGATCTAAAACTAGGTGAATATAAAGAAATTGAAATAGATAATTTAATGTGTTAAAATATTTTTGGTGATTATATGACTGTTGAATTATTAGATGCAACATATGAAGAAATAGATAAAATAAAAAATTTAGAAGAATATAAAAAATTGGTAGAATTAAATAATATAATTAAAATTGAATTAAAAGATTTAATTAAAGATTTTAACGAAACAAAGTCTTTATTGGCTAAGGAAGATAATAAATATTCTAATAATTACAAATCACTAACAAATAAATTAAGTAACTTACGTATAGAATTAGAAAATAATGAACTTGTAAAAGAATATCATAGATTAGAAAATATTATAAATGAATATTTAGATAATCTAAGAAAAGAAATGCTTAAGGCAGTTAGAGGTGAAATCTAATGGAAGAAAAAATAGAATTAAAAGAAAATAAAGAAGTTCCTAAAAGAAAAATAAGAAGAAGATCATTAATAATATATTATAAACAAGAAAGTGCTCTACAAGCTTTAGATGAATCTATTAGAGTTGTTCATAAATCTAATAGATTCAAATATGTAGTTGTATATGTAGATGAAAAGAAAGTTTATGAAACAAAAAAGAAATTAATGAACGCTAAAGGAATAAAAGATATTGTCGATTCTCAATTTGAACTTGAACAATTTGATTTATTACAAAATACACAAGTATTATAATGGTTTGGTTTCAAACCATTTTTTATTTAATAAAACATTGTTAAGTAAAAATACTTGACAATCATATTTTATATGATATAATAACTAAGGAATTATGAAAAAAAGGAGAATAATATCATGGTAAAATTAAGATTACAAAGATATGGATCAAAGAAAAATCCATTTTATAGAATTATTGCTACTGAATCAGGAAACCCAAGAGATGGACGTTTCATCGAAATCATTGGAACTTACAATCCTCTAACTAATCCTGTTGAAGTAAAAGTTGATGAAGAAAAGGCATTAGCTTGGTTAAACAATGGTGCACAACCTACTGATACTGTAAAGAACATTTTATCTAAGCAAGGAATTATTGCTAAGTTTAATGCAAAGAAGTAGGGTGGTGTAGTCATGTCCATTAACTTCGAAGAGCTTATCAAAAACATGGTAGCACCGTTAGTGGCAAATCCTAATGACGTAACAGTTAAAATGTTAGATGAGGATGAAGAACTACTTACAATACAAGTACTTGTTAATAAAGAAGACTTAGGTAGAGTAATAGGAAAAAATGGTAAAATTGCACAAGCTATTAGAACTATTGCTTACGCTGGTGCTTCCAAAGAAGGAAAAAGAATCAAGATTGATATCGATTCATTCTAAAAAATAAAAATCCCTTTTTT
>CAMVDS010000014.1 GCA_947166335.1 uncultured Mollicutes bacterium | reverse complement strand
TTTCTAAGCCTTTTTTATTTTGTTGTGAATTTTACAGAATCAAATGCTTTCTTATCAAACACTTTATCTCCAGCAGGTATTCCTGAGATATTAAGCTTTTTGATTTTCTTACATCCTGAGAATGCTCCAAGTTGTACTGACATTAAATTCTCATTGTTATAGAATTTGATATCTCTAAGCTTACTACAATTCTTAAATGCTTCTTCACAAATAGTAGTGATTCCACAATTAGAGAAATCTATTGTTTGTAAGTTTGTAGCATTTCTAAATGCTTCTTTATCAATTGAAATTAGAATTGAACAATCTGTAAATGATAGAGATTGTAAGTTTTCCATATCAGCGAAAGCTAGAGATTCAATAGTACCAACATTTGCTGGTAATTTAATACTCTTAGCTAATGCACATCCTTGGAAAGCACTCTTAGAAATAACATTTACATTATCTGGTAAGATAATTTGTTGGGCACTCTTGCAGTTTTGGAATGCTGCTTGTTCAATGTATCCTAAATTAATACAATTTTGTAAATTGATTTGAACTAAGCTATCACATTCATTGAATGACCAGCTTGCGATTGTTTCAATTGTATCTGGTAGACTTATAGTTCTTAGAACTGGACATTGTCCAAATCCCCAAATTTCAATTGATTTAACTGCTGTATTGCTTAAATCTACATTTTCTAATGCTTTACATCCTCTAAATGCGTTCTTACCAATTACTTGTAGCTTTGGAAGATTTCCAAATGTACATTCAATTAGGTTAACACAATCTTTAAATGCATTGTTTTCAATATATTGTAAGTTTACACAGTTATCAAATTTAATATATTGTAATCTTTTAAATTTACAGAATGCTGAATCATTGATAGAAGTGATATTCTTACAATTAGAGAAATCTAATCTTAAGATATTTTCTAATTCAGGGAAAGAATCGTTACTAATATCTTTAACTTTATCACAATTAGCAAGTATTACACTTTCAAGTTGTGGACAGCTCTTAAAGATTTGAGTGTCTAATTCTTTTAAGTGTACCATACTTAAATCTATTTCAGTAATTCCAGTATTCATAAATGCTGATTGACCAATTTCAGTTACTGATGATGGGAAAATAACGTTTCTAAGTCCCTTACATCCTGCGAATGCTTTTTCACCAACTGATTCTAGTTTATTACATTTAGATAAATCAATTTCATCTATACTTCTACATCCAGAAAAAGCTCTAGCTCCTATAGTAGTTAAATCACTACAACTTGATAAATCTATACTTGATAAGACAAGGTTATTAGCAAAAGCACCTTCTTCAATCTCTTTAACAGAAGAAGGAACTACGATTGATTGAAGGATGTGTTCATCTTTTGCTCCATCAAATCTAAATGCTTCATAACCGATAATTTCTACTCCATCAGGAATAGTAACATTTCTTGATCTACCATTATAACGAATTAGTTTGTTATCCTCTATCTCAAAAGTGTTATCCATTTGATTTCCGCCTGTAGCGACATATGTTCTATATGCTTGAATTGCATCGCTAGTATTGAATGAAGACTTGCAATAAGGACAACTACTTAGCATTTTATTTGTTTCAATTTTGATAATATTGCCGCAATTTGGGCACTTTGAGTTTACTACTGCCATTTTAACATGACCCCTTTCCACTAAATTTTATTGTAGCATATTAAACACTTTTATTCAAGTTTGTAAATATATAATATTACAAAAAGAAAAGATCTAGGAACTAGTCCTAGACCTTAATCTACATTTCAATTGTAATTTTGTTTTCTTTGACTAACATATCATCAGTAATTAATAAACCATTAATTGCTTTACCATTAATTGTGATTTTACTTACTCCATGTTCTTTACCATTTGGATTTAATACTGTAACATCAAGTAATTTTCCTCTATATGTCTTAGTAAATGAATATTTATCCCAGTTAGATGGAATAGATGGATTAATAATTAATCCTTTAGTTGTAGGCATGATACCTAGAATACCTTCAACAGTACCAACCATGACAGTAGAAGCTGTACCTGTTAACCAGTGAACATGACATCTACCAGCAAATGGAGAATCCTTACCTTCAACGAATTGGCCATAAACATATGGCTCCATCATACGCTTTTCAGCAGTGTCATTATATGTTGCTGGACAAGCTTCAGCCCAGTATTTGAATGCTTGGTTACCTCTTCCTAATTTAGCTTCAGCTAAGATTAACCAACCTTGAGGTTGAGAGAAGATACCTGCATTTTCTTTAACACAGTTATTGTATGTAATCATTAATGCTCCATCAAAGTAATGCTTATTGTATGGTTTATACATTAGCATTGCTCCATAAGGAGTATTAAGTTCTCTATCAACTGAATCCATTGCTTTAATTGCTTTATCGCCTTTAGCATAAGTTGATATTACACTCCATGATTGAGGGTTTAACCACATATTAGCTTCAGGGTCTTTCTTAGCACCAATTACAGTACCATTCTCTAGGTAACCTCTAATGAATCTATCTTCATCATAACATTTATCTAGAATAGCAGATAATTTAGCTTTTTCTTTAGTTAAGAATTCTAAGTATTCAGTATCTTTCTTTAATTCTGCATATTCTTCCATAATTATATAAGCATAATATAATTGGAAAGCAACGAATGTTGATTCACCTTTCTTACCTAATCTTAAGCAGTCGTTCCAGTCTGCATGAAGACCTGCAGGCATTCCATGATTTCCTAGATTATTTAGTGAGAACATAATTGCTCTTTTTAAGTGATTGTAAACTGTGCCTTTTTCATTATTATTTGCATATAAGATTTCTTCATCTAGGAATTTTAAGTTTCCTGTTTCAGAAATATATTTATAAATTGTAGGGAATAACCATAAAGCATCATCAGCTCTATATGATGGATGTCCTGTTTCTTTTACATATTCAGGATCATCTGGAGTATTTTCTAATCCTGGTTTATGAGTATATTTAACTAGAGGTAGACCTGCACCATTAGTTACTTGAGCACTTAACATAAATTTGATTTGTTCATAAGCCATTTCAGGAGCTAAATGAATAACACCTTGAATGTCTTGTACTGTATCTCTATATCCATAACCATTTCTTAAGCCACAATATTGGAAAGAAGCGGCTCTACTCCAAGTGAATGTAATAAAACAGTTGTATGAATTCCATACGTTAACCATATTATTAAATCTTTCATCTGGTGTATGAACTTGGAAATTATTTAATTTTGAATGCCAATAATTCTTTAATTCATTTAATTCTTTATCAGCTGTTTTATTATCTTCATATTTTTTAATAATTTCTTTAGCAACGCTTGTCTTATTTTGACCTAAAACATATGTTAAGACTTTTTCTTCACCGGCTTTAAGTTCAATAATAGATTCCAAGGCACCACAAGAGTTTAAGTTATAGTTTAAATCATTTTTTAAACCTTCTTCAACACCTACAGGGTTACTATAATTTCTATAGTTTCCAATGAATGTTTCTCTACTACCACAGTAGTTATCTACCTTAGCACCTGCAAGGCCGAAAAATCTCGCCTTTTCAGGATTATCTTTACCTGTACGGATTGTTTCTTCAATCATATTATCATAGAATTTAGTTGAAGTAATGAATAGTGAATATTGTAGGTTTACTTGGTCTTGTTCATAGTTAGCTTCATTAGTGAATTCAACAAAACCAGTAATAGCTAATTTCTTAGTTTCATTACTATTATTTTTAATTCTAAATCTCCATACTTCATATTCAGAATTTAGTGGTACATAATAAAGTGCTTCACCTAAAATATTATTATATTTAGATGAGATAATTGTATAAGCAGTACCATGAATACAACGTGATTCAAACTTATCTAATGGTTTAACTGTTGGAGCCCAAGAGTTAGACCAATATTCATTAGTTTTTAAATCCTTTATATAAATATATCTACCAGGTTGATCATTTGAATAACTATTAAATCTATATCTAATAAGTCTACCGTTTGCTCCTGATTTTACAAAACTATATCCTGTAGCATTATTTGAGATAATTGCTCCATAAGCAGGGCTACCTAGATAGTTTGCCCAAGGACTTGGAGTGGCAGGATTAGTTATAACATATTCTTTGTTTTGTTCGTCAAAATAACCATATTTCATAATTAAATACCTCCGATTCATATAAAGTATATCATTAATAAAATAATAAATCAAAGAAATAAAATATCATTTACATTAATTAATTAAAGAATTATAATATTTCTAGGTGATTTATTGTATGGGAAATAAAAAAGAACTAAGAAAAATGACTCAAACTGAAAAAGCTATAATAAATGCAAGAGGAGAAGCTATTATGACAATGGGTGCAATTATCATTGCGGTATCTATGCTTATGGCTGTTATTGCTATAGCTTTAGGAAAGACAAAAGAAACATTCGGTTTTATATTATTTTCTTTTGCTTATTTGGGTGGTGCTGCTTTATTTTCATATAAATACCAAAAGTCTAAAGGATTTCTGCTTTTAGGTATATTTGGTATATTGCTAACTATAGGAGCAGCAGTATTATATATTATTAAATAATGGCATAGTTAAGCGTTTTATTGATTGTTAAGTCATAAAATGCTTTTCTTTTTTTATCAACAAATAAAAGAAAAAAGTTGCATTTAATTTAATTATACTTTATAATTAATATGTGTATAATTTTAAGGAGTGATAAGATGAAAAAAATAATCATATTTTTTATGACACTCGTACTTATGTTTGTAATTACAGGCTGTGGTAAAAAGCCAGTAGCTAAAATTGAGAACGAAGATATTAAAAGATCATCATATAAATTTGATTTGACTGTCGATGACAAGAACATGGTTACTAAAGGAAGTGTGCTTGTTAATTTCTATAAACTAACAAAGAAAGACGAAGTATTGTTCACAACAAAGACATTAACTACTTTCAGTGAAACAGTATCAGTTACTGGTCTAGAAAGTGATTGTGATTATCGTTGTGATGTAATGTGTACTTATAATCAAAAAGCTCATATCATTTATTCATGGGTTATTACAACTAAGAAAGACGGAACACAATTTGATCCTATCGCTATTTCAACAGCAAATGAATTAGTTGATTTCTTATCTACAGATTATTCAACTGATGCATACTATGAATTAGCTAATGATATTGACTTTGCAGATTATCAAGCAAAAGATAGTGAAGGTAAAGACGTTGAATTTAGCGGAATAGCTTCTACATCATCAACTGCTTTCTCTGGTACATTATTTGGAAATGGTTATACAATTAAGAATGCAACAATTACATCAGAAAATAGTTATAATGGTTTCTTTGGTTATTTAAAAGGAACTTTGGAAGATGTTAATTTTGATAATATTAAAGTTAATGTAAAAAGAACTACATCATCAACTACTTACACAGGTGCTGTTTGTGGTTATGGATATCAAGCAAAATTAATCAATGTTAACTTAACTAATTCAACAGTTACAGTTGATGCTAAAACACAATATACTGGTGGATTAATTGGTTATGCATTTGCAACAAACGTTACTTATTCAAAAAATACTGGTGTTACAATTGATTCAACAAATGCAACAACAGGATATGTTGGTGGAATCACTTCTTATCTATGTCAAAATTCAAGTAGTAAATTTGGTAAAATTTATAGTGCTAGTGTTAGTGGAACAGTAAATGTTTCTAAAGCTCAAACATTATTCTATGGTGGATTAGTTGGTTTCTTAAAGGCTGGTTCATATATAGATAAATCAATTGCTAATATGGATGCTACAATCACTTCATATGGAGCATCTAAGATTGGTGGCTTAATTGGTCAAGCTAATTTAAATAGTGTAGAAGATATAACTATTGAATATATTAAAAATGTCGTAGCTAAGGGATCAATTAATTATAAGACTATTAAAGAAGAAGAAATAGTTGAAAATGACGATACAGTAATTATTGGTGGATTAATTGCTTCAGCTACAGCAACAAAGATTAATCAAGCATATATCGAGATGAATATTGATATTGAAGGTAAATTTGGAGAATCTGGAAAATTATATTCTGGTTTAGTATTTGGTAGAGGTTATGAATATCATACTGAATTACATAAAGCAATAATTAATGGTGGTATTAAAGCAGTTACAACTGGTTCAAATGAAACAGCTGCTATTAGAGTATTTGCATATGATGGTGAAACTTATAATGATGGTGGAGTTGATAAACCATTATCAGTAATCGATGATGTAAATGTTAAATACGTTAAAATTGATTTAGATGTTAATGGAACAGTTACTCCATATACAGATACAATTTCAATTGTTGATGCTCCATCAGTTGCAACATGGGATACAGCAATTTGGACTGTTGAAATTGATTCAGAAAACAAAACAATCGATGTAACATTTAAATAAAATTAGCCCTTAGGGGCTATTTTTTTTATATTAAAAAATATTTTGAATTATTTATTATAATTATGTTATAATAAAATTGTGTATTATGCGTAAGGAGTGGTTGACATGAAGATTTATAACTCATTAACAGACAAAAAAGAAGAATTTAAGACTATAAATGAAGGCAAAGTAAACATGTATGTTTGCGGTCCTACAGTTTATAACTTTATACATATTGGTAATGCAAGACCAGTTGTTTTCTTTGATATCGTTAAAAGATATTTAACTTATAAAGGATATAAAGTTACATATGCATCTAACATCACAGATGTTGATGATAAAATCATTAATAGAGCAATCGAAGAAAATGTAAGTGAAAAAGATATAGTAGATAAATTTGCTAATCAATATTTTATTGATTGCGCTAATTTAGGAAGCAATAAACCAGATGTAATTCCATATGCTACTAATTATATTAACCAAATGGTTAATTACATTAAGAACTTAGAAGATACTGGATATGCATATTATAATGATGGAAATGTTTATTTTAGAATTTCTAAAATAGATGATTACGGAATTCTTTCTAATCAAAGAAAAGAAGATTTAATTGCAGGAGCAAGAATCGATGTTGAAGATAAGAAAGAATCTCCTCTAGATTTCACTTTATGGAAAAATACTGATGTAGGTATCAAATGGGATAGTCCATGGGGTAAAGGTAGACCAGGATGGCATACAGAATGCTGTGTTATGATTGATGATATCTTTAAAGGTGAAATAGATATTCATGGTGGAGGAACAGATTTAAAATTCCCACATCATGAAAATGAAATAGCACAAGCAAATGCGAGTGGACATAATCATTTATCAAAATACTGGATGCATGTAGGTAGATTACAAATTGATAATCAAAAGATGTCTAAATCAGAAGGTAGAACTATTTGGGTTAAGGATTTAATTAAAGAATATCCTTATCAAGCATTTAGATTATTCATTTTATCAAGTCATTATAGACAACCAATCAATTATACTGATGAAATTATTAATCAATATAATAAAGAATGGGAAAAGATTTCTAAAGCTTATAAGCAAGCTTATGTATCTTTAGTGATGGATGACAAATTAACTAAAGAATTGAGTGAAGATATTAAAGAATTTGAAAGTTATATGGATGATGACTTTAACACACCTAATGTCTTAATGTTAATTAATAATATTATTAAAAAGATTAATACTAAGGTTAGATCAAAAGAAGACTTTAGTGCAGATTTTAATACATTAGATGTTATTTTAAATTCACTTGGTATTATTCCTTCTAAACCAAATATTGATGATGAAGCAAAAGAAGTATATAAGAATTGGAATATAGCTAGAGTTAATAAAGATTTTGAAGCTGCTGATAAATATAGAAATATTTTAATTGAAAAAGGTATTATTTAATGGATGCAAAATTAATGAATGGATTATCACTAGCTTATATAGGTGATGCTTATTTTGAAATAATGGTAAGAGATTATCTTCTTGAAAAAGGATTAACAAAGGTTAATGAATTACATAAAGAAGCAATTAAATTTACCTCAGGAGAAGCACAAGCTAAATTCATAGATTCGTTTTTAGAGAATAATGTATTAACTGAAAATGAAATAGATGTGTATAAAAAAGGGCGTAATAGCGCAACTTCTCATAGAAAGAATTTAAGCGGTGCTGAATACCAAAAAGCTACAGGACTTGAAGCAATTATTGGTTTTTTATATAAAAGTAAAGACTATGAAAGATTAAATTATTTATTTGAATTAATGATTGAATACAATAAGTAAGGAGGGATAAAATGGCTAGAAAAGCTAAAGAAGTTGACCCTAATACAAATGAAGAAGTTCAAGAAGCATTGGAAAAAAAGGAAAAAGAAAACGTTAATCCTTTTGAAGATGAAATTGAAGATATTTTTGAGGGTGAACCTGTAGATGTTCCTATTGATGAATCATTTTATCAACCTCAAAAAGTAAAGATTAAACAGATAGCTGAAGATGGAACTTTAAAAACAACAGAATTTGATTTAAAGAGAAAGAAAGCAAATCTTAAAACAGGTCTTGATAGCCATGATGTAGCCGCTAGAAAAGCAGCACATTGGGATAATATCAATGATAAGAAAGGTACTCGTACTGTTGGTGGAATTATCTTAAGTAAAATTCTAACAATATTTAACTTATTATGTATTGGTATAGCAATATGGTTAATAAGTGTAGGAGCTTTCACTAAATGTTTCTTTATCATAATTGTTTTAGCAAATATTATTATTGGTATTGTTCAAGATTTAAGAGCAAAGGCTATGATTGATAAATTATCAATATTATCTGCGCCTACGGTTAATGTTTTAAGAGATGGACAACATCAAGAAATAGAAGTAAAAGAAATAGTTCTTGATGATATAATGCTTTTAAATAATGGTAAGCAAATATGTTCTGACTCAGTTGTAATAGAAGGATTTATTGAAGTTAATGAATCATTACTTACTGGTGAATCAGATGCCATACTTAAAAAACCAGGTGATGAATTATATTCTGGTTCCTTCGTTGTAAGTGGTGCTTGTAAAGCAAGAGTTGAAAAGGTTGGAGAAGAAAACTATATTCAAAAACTTACAAAGCAAGCTAGAAAATATGAAAAACCTAAATCAGAAATAATGAGATCACTTAATATCATTATTAGAACAGTTGGTATTTTAATTTTCATATTAGGACCTATTTATTTCTTAATGTGTTATGGTAAAAACATTGGATTTAATTCACCATGGTTTGGAGATATTGAATATAAAGAAGCTGTAACAACAACAGCAGGAGCGATAATAGGAATGATTCCTTCGGGCTTATTCTTACTAACAAGTATCGCTTTAGCAACGTCTGTTGTAAAGCTTGCTCATAATAAAACTTTAGTACAAGAATTATATTGTATTGAAATGCTAGCAAGAGTTAATGTTTTATGTTTAGATAAAACAGGAACTATTACTGATGGAACAATGACAGTTAAAGGTTTAATTGAATATAAAACTGATTTACCTTATTCAACTAAACAATTAATATCAGCTATATTAAATGCCCAAGACGACAACAATATTACTAGTAAAGCATTAGAGGCTAAATATGGCTTAGGTAAGAAATTACCAGTAAAAAATACTATTCCATTTTCTAGTTCAAGAAAGTATAGTGTAACGGAATTTGATAAGATAGGTGCATTTATGCTTGGAGCTCCAGAATTTATTCTTGGAAAGAATATGTATTTAGTTGAAAATGATGTAAATAAGAACGCTAAATTAGGATATCGTGTATTATTATTAGCTAAAGCTGATAAGATTAAAAACGAAGAAGTTGTTGGTACTCCAGAGCCTATTGCTTTAATTCTAATTGAAGATACAATTAGACCAGATGCTTATGATACTATTAAGTATTTTAAAGAAAATGGTGTAGAAGTAAAAGTAATATCAGGTGATAACCCTGTTACAGTATCAAAGATTAGTGAAAGAGCTGGTATTGAAGGAGCTAATAAATACATTTCATTAGATGGTTTAGCTGATAAAGATGTTATTAGAGCAGCAACACGTTTTAATGTATTTGGACGTGTTAGCCCTGCCCAAAAGAAATTATTAATTAAGACACTAAAAACTGAAGGTAACACAGTTGCTATGACAGGTGATGGTGTTAATGATATTTTAGCTTTAAAAGAAGCTGATTGTTCAATAGCAATGGCTAGTGGTAGTGAAGCAGCAAGAAATGTAAGCCACTTAGTATTAATGGATTCTAACTTCTCAAGCCTACCAAAGGTAGTATCAGAAGGTAGAAGAGTTATTAATAATATACAAAGAGTATCTACATTATTCTTAACAAAAACAATCTTCTCTACATTACTATTATTATTAGTAATAGCTCTACCATTTATGGGAAGCTATCCACTAGATCCAGGTCAATTATATATGATTGACTTCCTAGTTGTAGGACTTCCTTCATTCTTCTTAGCTCTTGAAGTTAATAAAAATAGAATACAAGGAAGCTTTATTAAAAATGTCTTAAGGACGGCATTACCGGGCGCTTTAGTTATTGTAATATTTGCCCTACTAGTATATTGGGTATGTGATCCAAAATATGGATGGGGAAATCAAATATTATATATTCTAAAGGATAAGAGTGAGGTTGCTGATTATATTAATCGTTATAAATCATTCTTTAGTTTTGCTAATTCAGATTTAACAGATGATGAACTTATCTTAAGAGCAATTAGATCAACTATTATTGTCATTTCAACAACATTTACATGCTTCTTAGTATTATTTAGAGTATGTAAACCATTTAACTATTTAAGAGGAATGCTATGGACAAGTGCTATAGGTATTGCCTTTATATTAATCTGTTCAATTCCTTGGTTCTTTGGAATACTTCCATTCTGGAAGATTGGAATTGTCGCAGTATTACTATTATTAGTATTTATGGTTGGTTCATATCCGCTTATGATTATTCTATCTGATACTAGACGTTGGTTTAGAGATAGAATTAATCATCTATCCGAATGGATGGGACATATCGATGAAAATTAGAAGAATCGCTTTGATTCTTTTAATTTTATAAGGAGGTATATAAATGATAAAAATATACGGAAGAAATGTTTGTAAGGAAGCTATAAAAGCAAATCATACTATTTATAACGCTTATGTCACTAAACAATTTTATGATAAAGAAAAATATATTATTTCCGATTTAGAAAAGTTAAACGTTAAAATTGATATAGTAGATAAGAATAAATTAGATAATTTAGGACTACATCAAGGAATTGCTTTAGATGTACTAGAATATAAGATTTATAATTTAGAAGAAGTTCTTACCAAAGATAAGCAATGTTTTCTTATATTAGATGGTATTGTTGATCCACACAATTTAGGTGCTATCATGCGTACGTGTGATGCCACAGAAATAGATGGAATAATCATTCCTAAAAATAGAAGTGTAAGCTTAAATGCTACTGTAGCTAAAGTATCTACAGGAGCAATAGAATATGTTAAAGTTATAGAAGTTAATAATATTAATAGATGCCTAGAAGAATTAAAAGAAAAAGGATTTTGGATCTATGGTACTGATATGAATAAAGATATGGATTATACTTCTATAGATGTATCAACTTCAATTGCTATTGTAATAGGAAATGAAGGAGAAGGCATGTCTAGATTAGTTAAAGAAAAGTGTGATTATATCGTCTCAATACCTATGAAAGGCCATGTGAATTCTTTAAATGCTAGTGTCTCAGCATCTATCCTCTTATATGAGGTTTTGAGAAAAAAACAAAATAAATAATCAATTATATACTATTAATAAAACGATTTTATAAAACGGCTAGAAAAAGCCGTTTTTTATTTGACGTTTTATTACAATTAGTATATATAGATATGTAAGGTGATACGATGAAAGAGATTATTAATTTTAATGATAACGAACTTATATATCTAATTAAAAACAATAATGAACAAGCAAATAATTTATTAATAAAAAAGTATGAAAATTATATTCATTCAAGAATACATGAATTAGGTTTAGAAAATCATGAAGATTGTTTTCAAGAGGGTTTAATAGTTTTATTTAATGCTGTAAATACTTTTAATGAAGACTATAATAAATCATTCACAAAATATTTTGAAGTATTATTAAATAATAAGCTAATTGATCTAAAAAGAAGACAAATAAAAGAAAGTAATTACTTCGTTTTAATGGATGTGTTTGAATTAGATTATTGCAATTATTTAAATGAAGAATCTTCTTTAATTGAATACAATAATTGTGATGCTTTGATTGCCAAATTATCTTTCGTTGAAAAGAGTGTTTTTTATGACTATTTTTTATGTAATTTGTCTATTGATGAAATTGCTTTAAGGCAAAAAACAAATAAGAAAAATATTTATTATATAATTTATAGAATTAAGAAGAAAATTAAAAAATATATGGTAAAATAAATAATGGTGGTAATAATGAGCGTCTTAGAAGTAAAAAATCTTAAATTTAAATATACCGATAATGATTTATTTAATTCCGTTAATTTCAAATTAGAGAAAAATGATCATATAGGACTAGTTGGTTTAAATGGAGTAGGAAAATCTACATTTTTAAACTTAATAAGTAAAAATATAAAACCAGATAGTGGAGAAATTATTTGGGAAAAGAATATAATTGTAGGATATTTAGATCAACAAGCCAAACTAGATAAAGGACAAACTATTATTACATATTTATACAATGTATTTTCTGATCTTTTTAAAAAAGAAGAAAGAATGGAAGAATTATATGCCTCTATGGCAACAGCTAAAGAAAGCGAATATGATAGAATTTTAGATATGGCTGGTAAAATAGGTGAGGAACTTGAAGAAAAAGGTTTTTACGCCTTTAAATCTAAAGTAGGAAATATCATTAATGGGTTAGGAATAGATGATTCAAGATTAAATGATCCACTATCTAATTTTTCTGGTGGACAAAGAGCAAAAATAATACTTGGAAAACTATTGCTTGAAGAACCAGATGTTTTGATAATGGATGAGCCTACAAACTTTCTAGATATAAATCATGTTGAATGGCTTACAAAGTTTTTAAAAGGATATCCTAAAGCATATATTGTTGTAAGTCATGATGTATCATTTATTAATGATATAAGTACTAACATTTGTGCCTTAGAAAATAAAGAAATAACAAGATACAAAGGTAACTATGATTATTATCTAAAAGAAAGAGAAGTAAGACTAGAAACTTATAAAAATGCTTATATCAATCAACAAAAACAAATAAAGAAAACAGAAGAATTTATAAACAAAAATATAGTTAGAGCATCTACTACAAAAAGAGCTCAATCTAGAAGAAAGATGCTAAGTAAATTAGAGATTTTAGCTCCTATTACAACAAATAGAAAAATATATTTTAATTTTCCTTTTTCTAAATTTATATCTGATACTCCTATTGAAGTAAAGGATTTAGTGGTAGGTTATGATAAACCTATATTATGCCCTATAAGTTTCAATTTAAAGAAGGATGAAACATTTGTTTTAGTAGGAAAAAATGGTATAGGCAAATCAACAATAATTAAAACAATTTTAGGTGAAATAGATAAGTTAGGTGGAGAGGTAAAAATCTCTTCAAATGTGGATTTCTTGTATTTTTCACAAGATTCAGAATATGATGGTAATTTAACTCCATTTCAAATTATAAAAGAAGATTTTTACGACCTTGAAAACAAAGATGTTAGAAGCATTTTAGCAAGAGTAGGCATAGTAGGTGATATGGCTACTAAAAAGCTAAATGAGCTATCAGGTGGGGAACAAACAAGGGTAAGACTTGCTAGATTATCTATGTTTAAATCTAACTTATTAATTTTGGATGAGCCTAGTAATAACCTTGATAAGGATGCTAAAGTAGCTTTATGTGAAGCTATAAAGAATTATCAAGGTGTTGTATTATTAGTAAGTCATGAGAAAGATTTCTTAGAAGGCTTTCCGCATAGAGTAATTGATGTTGAGTCCTTTAAGAAATAACTAAATAATGAATATAAAATATAATTTTATTGACAAAATAAACTTAATAATGTAAGATATTATTGCAGCCCATTATAAAGGTGGTTTTTTAATTGAGGGAAAAAATAATTTTGATTTGTACTGAATGTTTAAGTAGAAATTATACATCAACTAAAAACAAATTAGAAAAAAAAGAAAGATTAGAACTAATGAAATTTTGCCCTAAGTGTAATAAACATACATTACACAAAGAGTCTAAATAGAAGGAGGTATCATTATGGCAATTAAAGATACTTTAGACAAGCCAAAACGTAATAAGCTTCTTGAGGTTTTATCTCAAGACTATAAAGTCGAAAATATTCTATTAGCACTAATAGCAGTAGTTGCAATGGGATTTAGTGTAATGATTCTATCTGGTTCAATAAACATCAGAGATAGTTATCCACTATTTGGAACTTATCCAAAAGCCTTCGCAATTATCCTATTAATAGTTTCATTATTAGGTTTACTTGTAGTGCTATGGCCTTTCTTCGAACCATCAATTGGTGAATTTAAAAAGATTACTTGGGCAAAACCTAAGGAATTATATCAAGATTTATTTAGAGTACTTGTGTTCATGATATTCTTTGTATTCGTATTACTTTTCTTTGATATCATTTGTAGAGCACTATATAACAGAATTTATTCATAGAGGTGTAGATAATGGAAAAGCAAGAAAAAAGATGGTATATAATTCAAACATATTCTGGATTTGAAGATTCAGTTGAAAGAGACTTAAAGAAAAGAATCGAAACAATGGAAATGCAAGATTACATTTTCAATGTATTAATTCCAACAGAAACAGTTGTTGAAACTAAAGCTGATGGAAGTAAAAAAGAAAAAGTAAAAAAGATGTTCCCTGGTTACATCTTTGTTGAAATGATTGTTACTGATGAATCATGGTTCATCGTAAGAAATACACCAAAAGTAACAGGCTTCCTTGGATCAAGTGGAGGAGGAACTAAACCAGTACCACTACCACCAGAAGAAGTTGCTAATGTATTTAAGAAAGCTGGTATTGTTCCACAAATTAATATCGACTTTGAAGTTGGCGATATGGTTGAAATAGTTAGTGGTTCAATGGCTGGTAAAATTGTTGAAGTTACTGATATTGATTTAGTTGAAACTAAAGCAACAGTACTTGTAGAAATGTTTGGTAGACAAATGGATTTCCAAGTTGATCTATCATCATTAAGAAAAGCAAAATAAAAAGGCTTAAAAAAGCCTTTTTTTATTTGTTAAATATGAACTTATTTAATGCATATGCTATACCATTTTCGTAATTCTTTACAGTTACAAATTTAGCTACTTTTTTAACTTCATCTATAGCATTACCCATTGCTATACCAAGTCCTGCATTTTTTATCATTAAATAATCATTTTTTTCATCGCCAAAAGTCATTATTTCTTCATTTTTTATTCCTAAATGCTTTGCTAGAGCTTCTATAGCATACCACTTATCTGCAGTAGGTTTTAGAAATTCTAGGAAGAAAGGTGCGCTTTTTACGATATTAAATCTATCATATATTTCTTTTGGAAATTTCTTAATTACACTATCTAAATATTCTGGTTCATCAACATACATTATTTTTATTATTTCATGATCTGGTTTAAAATCATCATATTTTACATAATTTAAGTCGATATGGTTTAAAGTTATTTCTAAGTTAGTGAATTTACTCATTTTTTCAGAGAAGCAACCATTCTTATCAAATCCATGCATATTTACATTAAGTTTTTTTGCTAGATTTGCTAGATAATGTAAATCATCACCATTTAATTTTTCATTATAAATTAATTCTTTTGTGTCTATTGTTGTAACTTCAGCACCATTAAAGCATACAGCATATCCTTTATCAGGAATTTGTAGCTCATCAATATACTTTCTAATTCCAAAGATTGGTCTACCTGTAGCTAGCACAACATATATTCCCATTTCTTGTGCTTTAATTAAAGCATCTCTATCTTCAGCTGAAATAGTCTTATTTGGTTGAAGTAAAGTTTCATCCATATCTAATGCGATTATTTTATACATATTTTTATCACCAAAGATTATTATACATTAATATTTCTAATATGCAATTTATTTTTTTTGTAATATAATATCAGTGGGTGATAATATGAGAATATTATGTTACGGAGATTCGAATACTTGGGGATTTACTCCATTAAGTGGAGATAGATATATCAATAGATGGACAAAAGTTCTTGGAAGCCTATTAGAAGATAGTGAGATAATAGAAGAAGGATTAAATGCTAGAACACTTGATTCAACTGAAGATGTTGAACCACACAAAAATGGCTTCAATTACCTACTTCCTTGCCTTGAAAGTCATTATGAATTTGATTATTTAGTTTTAATGCTTGGCACAAATGATTTAAAAACACATTTTAATAATAGTGCTAAAGATATGCTTGAAATGTTAAAGAAATATATTAAGACAGTTAAGAATTTTTGGACTAATAAAGATGGATCTAAAGTAAAACTAATTATTTGTGGTATACCGCCAGTAGATGATACTAAGAAAGTATTTGAAAATTATGAAGGTACTACAAAAAAGAGAAATGAATTTAATATGTTAGAAAAAAAGTATTGTGATGAAAGAAATATTACTTTTATAGATAATTCTGATTTAGAGATAGGGGAAGATGGAATTCATCTACTTGAAGAATCACATACTAGATTAGCATTAAAAATCGCATCAATTATTAAGGGGGAATAATCATGAATGATTATATAGATGTTAAATTAAGTTTTTCAAATTATATACATAACATTGCGGATGTAATTTATAGGTATATAAATGGTTCGGTATTAAGAAAAGTATTAATATTTCCTTTATTTCTAATTATTTTGCTATTAGAAATATGCTTATTTCCAATTGCTTTAGTTGGGGCAATCGCAAAATGGATAATTTATTTATTTGTTTCTTTAACTGAAGATAGATCGAATATGTTATGGGTTTTCGTTGTTATTTTTATTGAATTCTTCGCTTTGTATTACATAATGTTTGTCATTTTATTATTGTTTTATAAAATATTCAATTTAGCGTCTTATGGCGTAGGTAAGGCAAATTATGAATATAATGCTGATGAATTTGTTAGAAGAAATGAATATCACAATAACGATGAAAAACAAGATAATTCAAATGAAGATAATGTTTATGTAATCAATGATGAAGAATATAAATAATCTAATAATTTATTAAAATAATAAAAAAAGTTTGCAAAAAGTGTTGCATTCTTTTTTTTATAATGATATACTAATAGAGCACGTGTGTGCAAAGTGGCAGGGGTATCTCTACCCAAATGACCACAAACTGATTAAAAAGGAGGAAGTATTATGGCTAAGGAAATTGTTAGAAAAATCAAGCTACAAGTACCTGCTGGTAAAGCTAATCCAGCTCCACCTATCGGTCCAGCATTAGGACAAGCACAAGTTAATATACCTGCGTTCTGTTCACAATTTAATGATGCTACTAGAGATAAGATGGGATATATCTGTCCAGTAATTATTACTGTATATGATGACCGTTCATTTACATTTGTTGTTAAAACACCACCTGCAAGTGATCTATTAAAGAAAGCTGCAAACATTCAAAAGGGTTCTGACAACAGTATAAAGAACAAAGTTGCTAAGGTAACTAAAGCAAAGATTAAAGAAATCGCTGAAATGAAAATGCCAGACTTAAATGCTAACGATATTGAAGCAGCAATGAAGATCATTGAAGGTACTGCTAGAAATATGGGTATTGAAGTTGTAGACTAATAGGCTTTACGAAAATTAATAGGAGGAAAATATGAAAAGAGGAAAGAAGTACATTGAAGCTGCAAAGCTTGTAGATAGTACTAAGAAGTATCCTGCTGCAGAAGCTTGTGAATTAGCTAAGAAAACAAACTGTGCTAAATTCGATGCTACTGTTGAAGCTGCATTCCGTTTAAATATTGACCCACGTAAGGCTGAACAAAATCTACGTGGTGCAATCGTTTTACCATACGGAACAGGAAAAACTAAAAGAGTACTAGTAATCGCAAAGACTGCTAAAGCTCAAGAAGCTCTTGAAGCTGGTGCAGATTATGCTGGTGATGCTGAATATATCGAAAAGATTAAAGGCGGATGGTTCGAATTCGATACTATCATCGCTACTCCAGATATGATGGCTGAACTAGGTAAATTAGGTAGAGTATTAGGACCAAAAGGTCTAATGCCAAACCCTAAGACAGGTACAGTAACTATGGATGTTACTAATGCTGTTAAAGATGCTAAGGGTGGTAAGATTGAATACCGTACTGATAAAGTAGGTAACATCTTAGTACCAATTGGTAAAGCATCATTTGATGCTGATAAATTATTTGGTAACTTAAAAGCTATCAAAGATCAATTAGATAGAATTAAGCCAACTACTGTTAAGGGTGTTTATATGAAGAACATCGTAGTAACAACTACTATGGGCCCTGGTATCAAAGTTGACGAAACTACATTCTAATTGTAATTAAATAACCGTAGAATCAGGTGCTTATTTAATAAGCTTAATTTCCTGCCGAGGTGTTAAAGAAATTATTAACTCTTTTCTCGTGCAGGAAAGAGTTATATTTTTTAGATGAAGGAGGTAATCTTGTGGAAAAAGAAGTTTTAGCTCAAAAGAAAGCCGATGTTGAAGCATTAACAAAGAAAATGCAAGAAGCAAAAACAATTGTTGCATTTGACTATATCGGATTAACTGTTGAACAATTTACTACTTTAAGAAGACAACTTAGAGAAGCTGGATGCGAAGTTCAAGTAATTAAGAACAATATTTCTCGTAGAGCTTCAGAAGCTGCTGGTTATTCTGAATTAGCAGAATACTTCAAGGGACCAAAAGCTGTTGCTTTTAGTAACAATGATGTAGTAGCTCCTGCAAAAATCATCTATGAGTTTAGTAAAAATAATGAAGTTGTTAAAATTCATGCTGGTGTAGTTGAAGGAAAAGTTGAAAATAAAGATGGAATAATTGGATTAGCAACACTACCATCAAGAGAGACATTACTAACTATGTTAGCAATGGGTATGTTACAACCATTAAAGGATTTAGCTGTTGGCTTAAATATGTTAACAGAAAAAGAAGAAGCAAATTAATCAGAAAAATAATATATATTAGGAGGAAAATAAAATGGCAAAGATTAATAAAGAAGAATTTATCGCTGGTTTAAAAGAAATGACAATCCTTGAAATCAAGGAATTAGTAGATGCAATGAAGGAAGAATTTGGAATTGATCCAACTGCTGTAGCTGTTGCTGCACCAGGAGCTGGAGCAGGTGCTCAAGCTGCTGCTGAACCAACTGAAGTTTCAGTTATCTTAGAAAATGCAGGTGCAACTAAGATTGCTGTTATCAAAGTTGTTAGAGAAATCACTGGTCTTGGATTAAAAGAAGCTAAGGATTTAGTTGATGGAGCTCCAAAACCTATTAAAGAAAACATTAAACCAGAAGAAGCAAAAGAAATTGCTGCTAAATTAACTGAACAAGGTGCTACTGTAAGCATTAAGTAATTTGACTAGTAAATGTATAAAACCTGAGTGTATCGCTCAGGTTTTTGACTTTCTTTAAAGGAGATTAAAATATGGCTCATTATTTTACTGATAATAAAGATTTAAAAAGTGAAGAAATAAGCTTTGATTGTGAAGTCTTAGGAAACAAATTCACTTTCTTTTCTGATAATGGAGTTTTCTCAAAAACACATTTAGATTTTGGTAGTTTACTATTAATGGAAGAATTCAAAAATCCAGATTTAGAGGGATTATTACTAGATTTAGGTTGTGGAATTGGAGTTATTGGAACTATTCTAGGAAAGCTTTATAAAAGAGAAGTTATTTTTACTGATGTAAATCCAAGAGCCATTTTTTTAACGCAAAAAAATGCCTCAAATAATGGTATAAAATTTGAAGCAATTTTAACAAACGCAACTGAAAATGTTGATAAGAAATTTGCATGCATTTTAACTAATCCACCTATTAGAGCAGGTAAAAAAGTTATCTATAATTTTTTCGATGAAGCTTATGAAAAGCTTGTTTCTAATGGAGAGTTATGGTTTGTAATGCGTAGAAGTCATGGTGTAGAATCTGCCATAAAAAAAATAGATGAATTATTTGGAAACTACGAAGTAGTTAAAAGAAAAAATGGATTTTGGATTGTTAAGACAATAAAATTAAAATAATTTTATGAAATGTGTTGACTATTTGAAAATGATATAGTATAATAGTAAAATGCGTAATGGCGCAAATTTGCGCTGTAATTATTTATAAATAATTAAGAATTTTTTATAGAAGGAGTGGCTTAAATGAATTATAAAACTTCTAATTATGGTAAAAAAGCAAGCCGTAGAGACTATTCAAAAGTGCATATGCATGTTGAGTTGCCAGACTTAATTGAAATTCAAACAAAATCATTTCAAGAATTTGTCGAAACAGGCTTAAAAGAAATCTTCGATGATTTATCTCCAATCGTAAGTAATAACGGTGAGTTAAGACTTTACTTTGGTGATTATCATTTCCAAGAACCTAAGTTTGATATTGAACAATCTAAGGCTAGAAAAATTAACTATTCTAGAACTTTAGTATGTAATGTGTCACTAGAAAATGTTCAAACAGGTGAAATCAAGACTAGAGAAGATTTATTTATGGGTGATTATCCATATATGACTCCAGTAGGTACATTTGTTGTAAATGGTGCTGAACGTGTAGTTGTAAGTCAAATCGTAAGATCTGCAGGTATTTACTATACTACAGAAACTGACAAGAAGACTCAAACACAAAAGATTATGGGACAAGTTATTCCAAATCGTGGTGCTTGGATTGAATATGAAACAGGATCTAAGGATATCGTTTATTCTAAGTTAGACCGTTCAAAGAAAATTCCACTAACTACATTCTTACGTGCTTTAGGTTTATCAACAAATGAATCAATCATTGATTTATTCGGAGATTCTAAATACTTAGAAGCAACACTAGAAAAAGATGAAACTAAAAATAGCGAAGAAGCCGCAATCGAAATATATGCTAAATTACGTTCAGGTGAAAAAGGTACAATTGATGGTTCTAGAGAATTAATCAAATCACGCCTTTTCGATGATAAGCGTTATGATTTAGCAAGCGTTGGACGTTTCAAATACAACAAGAAGCTTGATGTATTCCAAAGAGCAAAAGGTTTATACGTTGCTAAAGATATCAAGTTAAAATGTGGTGAAACAGTTAACGAAGAAACTGGTGAAGTTAGAGAAGCAATCAATACTGTAATTAAAACTGACACTAAGATTACAGGTGATGTTTTAAAGACTTTAATTAAATACCGTGATTTATTAAGAGAAGAAGTTAAGCTTGATGCTGGTTTAAGTGATTACCCTGTTTATGTTGAAGTATTATACGTAAAACAAGCTGAAGGTAAAGACACTAAGTTATTCAAGTTACTTGGTAACTGTAAAGAAAACAATCAAGATATGCTTCATATCACAATTTCTGATATTCTTTCAACTGCAAACTATTACTTAACATTACTTGATGGTATCGGAACAATCGATGTTATCGACCACTTAGGTAATAGACGTTTAAGATTAATTGGTGAATTATTAAAGAACCAATTTAGAATGGGATTTGTAAAACTTGAGAAGAATATTAAAGATAGAATGTCTACAGTAGATCCTAAGGATGCTGATCCAAAGAACTTAGTTAACATTAAGCCTTTAACATCAGAACTTAGAGAATTCTATGGTAGTAGCCAATTATCACAATTCATGGATCAAATTAATCCATTAGCAGAAATTACTCAAAAGAGAAGAATTTCCGCATTAGGTACAGGTGGTATCGCTCGTGATAGAGCCGGTGTAGAAGTACGTGACGTCCATACATCACATTATGGTAGAATGTGTCCTATCGAAACACCAGAAGGTCCATCAATCGGTTTAATTACATCTCTATCTACTTATGCTACTGCAAATAAATATGGATTCATTGAAACTCCATATCTTAAGGTTATAAATGAAACTATGCCAGATGGCACAGTTAGGAAAAAAGTTACAGATATTAAAGAATATCTTTCTGCAGATATTGAAGAAGAACACGTAATTGCTGCCGCTTCAACACTAATCGATGATAATGGTTATATCGTTGAAAAAGATGAAAACGGAAAAGAAATTAAAGTTATTGCCAGAGTAAATGGTGAAACTGAATTCGTAAATGCAAAAGAAGTTGATTATATCGACGTTTCTCCTCAACAAGTAGTATCTGTTGCTGCTGCATGTATTCCATTCCTAGAGCACGATGATGCGAGCCGTGCGCTAATGGGTGCAAACATGCAACGTCAAGCAGTTCCACTAATTTCTACTGAAAGTCCAATCGTTGGTACTGGTATGGAATATAAAGCTGCAAAAGACTCAGGTATCGCTTTAAAGTGTGGTAAGGGTGGTACTGTTACATACGCTGATAGCCGTACTATTAAAATTATGAACAACGATGGAGTTGAAGATGTTTATGATTTAATTCAATTCTCTCGTTCAAACCAAGATACATGTTTATTACAACGTCCTATCGTTAAAAAAGGCGATATCGTTGATGATGGTGATGTTATTGCTGATGGTCCATCTACATCAAATGGTGAATTAGCATTAGGTAAGAACGTTACTATCGCCTTCATGACATGGAATGGATACAACTACGAAGATGCCGTTATTATGAGTGAAAAACTTGTAAAAGAAGACGTTTATACATCAATTCATATTGATGAATATGAAGTAGAAGCAAGACAATCTAAATTAGGTCATGAAGTTATTACTAGAGAAATTCCTAACGTAGGTCAAGAAATGACTAAATACCTTGATGAACGTGGTGTTATCATTCCTGGTGCTGAAGTTAAAGAAGGAGATATCCTAGTTGGTAAGACTACTCCAAAAGGTCAAAGTGAACAAACTCCAGAAGAAAAGTTATTATACGCTATCTTCGGTGAAAAAGTTAAAGAAGTTAGAGATACTTCCTTAAGAGTTCCTCATGGTGGAGGAGGAGTTGTTCAAAGAGTTGATTGCTTTAGAAAAGATAAAGGCGATGACCTTGGACCTGGTGTAATCGAAGTTATTAGAGTTTACATCGTTAAGAAGAGAAAGATTAGAGTTGGAGATAAGATGGCTGGTCGTCATGGTAACAAGGGTGTTATTTCTAATATCCTTCCAGTTGAAGATATGCCATTTACAAAAGAAGGTGTCCCTGTAGACATCATGCTTAACCCACAAGGTGTTCCATCTCGTATGAATATCGGTCAAGTTCTTGAAATCCACTTAGGTATGGCTGCTAAGAAACTTGGCATTAAGACTGCAACACCAGTATTCGATGGTGCAACAATTGAAGACATTAACGCTATTATGAAGGAAGCTAAGATGCATATTAACGAAATGAAGGAAAAGGGACTTGATCCAAATGATCCAGAACAAGTAGAAAAATATGTATGTGATGGTAAGCAAATTCTTTACGATGGAAGAACTGGTGAACCATTCCAAAACAGAATTAGTGTTGGTGTAATGTATTTCGTTAAGTTAAGCCACATGGTTGATGATAAATTACATGCTAGAGCTGTAGGTCCATACACACTAGTAACTCAACAACCAATGGGTGGTAAAGCCCAAAAGGGTGGTCAACGTTTCGGAGAAATGGAAGTTTGGGCTCTAGAAGCATATGGAGCTGCACATACATTACAAGAAATGATGACTGTTAAATCAGATGATATTATCGGACGTAACCAAGTATTTAAGGCAATTACTGAAGGTAAGCCAATTCCAGAAGGTAGTGTACCTGAATCATTTAGAGTATTAACTCGTGAATTACAAGCACTTGGTGTACACGTTGAATTAATTAATTCACAAACAGGTGAAAATGAAGCTAATAAGTCATTAGTTGATTTTGCTGATAGCGATGCTATCGAAAAATTTGGTTTTGGAGAGTAGGAGGATTTAAAAATGGGAAAAACATATTCACATATTAAAATTAGATTAGCCTCTCCAGAAGAAATTCGTTCATGGTCATATGGAGAAGTTAAAAAGCATGAAACTATTAACTATCGTTCTTTAAAACCAGAACCAGATGGACTATTCTGCGAAAAGATTTTTGGACCAACTAAAGATTATCAATGCGGTTGCGGAAAGACAAGAAGAAACCAAGAAAAGGGAACAATATGCGAAAAATGTGGTGTTGAAATCACAGAAGCTAAAGTTAGACGTGAAAGAATGGGTCACATCGAACTTGCTGCTCCAGTTGTTCATACTTGGTATTTAAAGAGTTCTCCATCTAAACTTGCTTTATTACTTGAAATCAAGGCTAAAGATCTTGAAAATGTTGTATATTTAGCAAGCTATATCGTAGTTGATAAGGGAGATGTTCCTGGAATCCAAAATAAACAAATTCTTTCAGAAGCTGATTACAATAGACTTTATGAAGAATATCACGGAAGATTTAAAGCACTAACAGGTGCTGAAGCCGTAAAAGAATTATTAAAACAAATTGATTTAGAAAAGAAAGTTCAATCTCTAAGAAAGAGATTAAAGAAAGTTTCTAAACAAATGCGTGATAGAGTAGTAAAAAGACTAGAAGTAGTTGAATCTTTCTACAATTCAGACAATAAGCCTGAATGGATGGTTCTAGAAATTCTTCCAGTTATACCACCAGATTTAAGACCAATGGTTCAACTAGATGGTGGTAGATTTGCTACAACTGACTTAAACGATTTATATCGTAGAATTTTAAACAGAAATAACCGTTTAAAGAAATTATATGAACAAAATGCTCCATCATTAATCATCAAGAATGAAAAACGTTTATTACAAGAAGCTGTTGATGCATTAATTGACAATTCTAAACGTGGTAAGCGTGGAGTTGCTGAACGTCAAAGACACTTAAAATCATTATCTGATATCTTACGTGGTAAGCAAGGACGTTTCCGTCAAAACTTACTAGGTAAGCGTGTTGACTATTCAGGTCGTTCAGTTATCGTTGTTGGACCAGATCTAAAGATGTATCAATGTGGTATTCCTAAAGAAATGGCTCTAACACTATTTAAACCATTTGTTATTAAAGAATTAATGAATGGTGATCCAAAAGTACCTATTTCAAACGCAAAGAGAATGGTAGATAGATTAGATGATAAAGTTTGGGGAGTACTTGAAGATGTTATTAGAGAACATCCAGTATTATTAAACCGTGCACCTACTCTACATAGATTAGGTATTGAAGCATTTGAACCTAAACTAATTGAAGGTAAAGCAATTAGACTACATACA
>CAMVDS010000013.1 GCA_947166335.1 uncultured Mollicutes bacterium | reverse complement strand
GAGAAGCAAATGTTCCATTCTTCTCTATTTCTGGTTCTGATTTCGTTGAAATGTTTGTTGGTGTTGGTGCTAGCCGTGTTAGAGATTTATTTAAAACAGCTAAAGAAAACTCACCTTGTATTGTATTTATAGATGAAATTGATGCTGTAGGTAGACAAAGAGGTGCTGGTTTAGGTGGTGGACACGATGAAAGAGAACAAACACTTAACCAATTATTAGTTGAAATGGATGGATTTGGAAATAACTCAGGTATTATCGTAATGGCTGCTACAAACCGTCCTGATATATTAGACCCTGCACTACTTCGTCCAGGAAGATTTGATAGACAAATTACAGTACCTAACCCAGATGTAGTTGGTAGAGAAGCTATTCTTAAGGTACATGGTAGAAATAAATTATTTGCTCCAAATGTTCATTTCAATGAAGTGGCTCAAAGAATCCCAGGATTCTCTGGTGCTGAAATAGCTAACCTATTAAATGAAGCTGCTCTTCTTGCTGCAAGAGCAAATAGAAAAGTAATTGAATTAGCTGATATTGATGAGGCTGTTGATAGAGTATTAATGGGTCCTGCTAAAAAGAGTAGAAAGTATTCTGAAAAAGAAAGAATTATGGTTGCTCATCATGAAGCAGGTCATGCTGTTATCGGTTTAAAATTAGAAAATGCAAATATAGTTCAAAAGGTTACAATCGTTCCACGTGGACAAGCAGGAGGATATGCTTTAATGCTTCCTGAGCAAGAAACATTCTTTGAAACTAAGCAAGGCTTATTAGATAAGATTACTGGTTTCTTAGGTGGTAGAGTATCAGAAGAATTATGCTTTAATGAAATATCTACAGGTGCACATAATGACTTCCAACAAGCAACTAAGATTGCAAGAGCAATGGTTACTCAATATGGTATGTCAGATATGGGTACTGTACAATACGAAAATGGCGGAGGTAACGTATTCTTAGGTAGAGACTATCTAGCTGAAAAGAACTTTAGTGATGCTGTTGCTAAAGAGATTGATGATCAAGTTAGAAAGATTATGGATGAATGTTATGCTCGTGCTAAAGCATGTTTAAATGAAAACAGAGAATTATTAGAAAATATAGCTAAATACTTACTTGAAGTTGAAACATTAAACGGTCAAGATATTATTGAAATTGAAAAAACTGGTAAACTTTCTTGGTGGGAAGATAAGAAAAAAGCTGATCAAGAAAAGAATGCAAAGTCTGAAGAAATCAAAATAAATGATGAACAAGCTGTTTCAACAGATGCTATACTTAAAGCCGCAAATGAATCTATTGGTGTAACAAACCAAGAAGAAAAAGTTGATACACCTGCTCAAGAAGAAAGCGAAGATTCTTCTTCAACTTCTACAGATGAAGATTCAACTACAGAAACTAAAAACGAAGAAGAATAATGAGATTAGATAAATATCTTAAAGTTTCTCGTTTAATTAAACGTAGAACAGTGGCTAAAGAAGTAGCTGATCATGAAAAAATAATGGTTAATGATAAACTATCAAAACCATCCACAGATATAAAAGTAAATGATATTATATCCATTAGATTTGGTATGAAGATAGTAACTGTTAAAGTATTAAGCATTAACGAATACACTAAAAAAGAAGATTCTAGTTTAATGTATGAAATTATAAAAGAAGAAAGAATAGAAGCCTAGCGCTTCTTCTTTTTTTAAAAACATTAAAAAATAAAGCCTTATTATTGTTTTTTCTTGAAAAAAATAATAAAATAGTATACAAAGGAGGTTTTCGTTATGAATGGTTTTGAAAGATGGTGGAATGATTTATCTAGAGGTTTAAAAATTCTTTTAGTTATCATTACATTCGGTGTTATGAGTTTTGTAGCTCGTCTAATTAAATTCATCACAACTAAAGATACTTCTCCATTAATTGGTTTCATTCTATGCTTAGTACCACTTGTAGGAACTGTAATGTGGATTATAGATATCATTACAACTATTGGTAAGGGTGAATGGGGTATTCTTTATGAAACTGGATCTCTTGATGATTTATCAAGCAAAGTTGATGAAAAGAAAGATACAGTTGATGCTGAAGCTACAGAAGTTAAAGACGACTCTGATGAAACTGGTGAAGCTGAACCAGAAGTAAAGGAAGAGGAAGAAAAAACTGAAGAATAAAAAATGAAAACGCCTCTACATTTGTAGGGGCATTTTTTTCTTATAGAATTATTATAATACTTATGTTATAATAATTTATGTTTGGAGGTATGAATTATGGAAAGAGAATATACTGAACAAGAATTAATACGAAGAGAAAAGGTTGATAAACTAAAGGAATTAGGCCTAGATCCATTTGGTCAAAGATTTGATAGAACTTCTACTTCTAGCAAAATTAAGGCTTTATATCAAGTTGATGTTGATATTGTAAAGGCTATTAAGGCAAAATATCAAGATGGCTTAGATAAAAGAGATCCTGAAGTATCACAAAAATTTAAAGAAGAAATCGAACCAGTTAAAGAAAAATACGAAACAAATGATGAAAAATATTTTGTAAAAGTTGCTGGACGTATTATGACTAATAGACGTCAAGGTAAAGCTGGTTTTATGAATATACAAGATAAAGATGGTAATATCCAAATCTACATTAGACAAGATAATGTAGGTGAGGAAAACTATGAATTATATAAGATGAGCGATATCGGAGATATCGTTGGTATTGATGGATATGTATTTATCACAAATACTGGAGAATTGAGTATTAAAGCCATTAAATATACCCATCTTACTAAAGCATTAAGACCACTTCCAGAAAAATTCCATGGTTTAACTGATAAGGAAGAACGTTATAGAAGAAGATATGTAGATTTAATTATGAATGAAGATAGTAAGAAAGTTGCTTTCTTAAGACCTAGAATTATTAGATGTATTCAAAACTATCTAGATAATTCTGGTTATACAGAAGTTGAAACACCAATTCTAACAACCTTACTTACTGGTGCTTCTGCTAGACCATTTGTTACACATCATAACGCTCAAGATTTAGATATGTATTTAAGAATCGCTCTAGAATTAAATCTAAAGAGACTACTTGTTGGTGGTATGGAAAAGGTATATGAAATTGGTAAAACATTTAGAAATGAAGGTATGGATTTAACTCATAACCCTGAATTCACTTTAATGGAATTATATTGTGCATATTCTGATTTAAGTGGAATGATGGATTTAACTGAAGGCATGTTTAAAGAAATAGCTAATAAAGTATGCGGTAAAGAAACATTCAAATATAGAGGATATGATATTAATGTTAGTGGAACATGGAAGAGAGTATCAATGGTTGATTCTATTAAAGAAATAACAGGAATTGATTTTAAAGATCCTTCTATGACTTTAGATAAAGCTTTAGCTCTAGCTAATGAACATCATATCGAAGTAGCTGAACATGAAAAGAATCTAGGTCATATCATTAACTTATTCTTTGAAGCTTATGTAGAAGAAACATTAATTCAACCTACATTCTTATATGGTCATCCAGTAGAGATTTCACCACTTACAAAAAAGAATCCAAAAGATCCTAGATTTGTAGATAGATTTGAACTTTTCATTGGTGGAAAAGAATTTGCTAATGCTTATACAGAATTAAATGATCCAATCGACCAATTAGAAAGATTTGAAGAACAATTAAAAGAAAAAGAACTTGGAAATGATGAAGCAAGCGATATCGATTATGATTTCGTTGAAGCTCTAGAATATGGTATGCCACCTGCTGGTGGAATTGGTTATGGAATAGACAGATTAATGATGCTATTTACTGAAAATGATTCTATTAGAGATGTCTTATTATTCCCATTAATGAAACAAAGATAGCAAGTAAAAAACGGCTTAACTAGCCGTTTTTATTTTTCTATTTCGTAAAACTCTCCATCATCTTTTTCGTCATCATTAATACCATATGTAATAGCATCATATAAAACTTCAAATGACTCCATAAAACCATGGAATCCTTTTCTAAATGTCTTTTTAGTAATCTCTTCTAATCTAGAACTAATATCTTCTTTTAGTTTCTTATTATTTTCTATTGATGAGAATACTTCATATTCTAATTCTTCTAATTCCTTATAATCTAAATCTTCTAGCTTTGCGTCAGTTACAAAATCCATTATATAGAATAGCATATCTAAATCATCATAATGTTTCTTTAAATTCTCATCACTTTTAAATACTCTATCAAGTAAATTAGTCATATATAAGAACTTTTCATTTAAATATCTATATCCAAAAGTAAATAAATCAAATAAATCATCACTTACTTCTTCACCATTTTGTTCGCATTCATAAATATAATCTATAACATCATATATACATTCAAATGAATCATAGAATGGCGCATCATTAAATCTTTCAATCATATATTTATGATATGTTTCTCTTAATTCTTTAAACTCTAAAAAAATGTCCATAAATACTCCTTATCAAAAAAGAGGAATGAATCCTCTTTTATTATTGTTATTTGTCTTCGTATAAATCCTCGTAGTCATCCATCATATCATTATACTTTTCTTCTTCATCTTCATCCCAAGAATTTTCTTCATCTTCTTCGTCCCAAGAATTTTCTTCATCCTCATCCTCATCTTCATCTCCAAGAGATTCATCGATTTCATATGTAGATTCATCTTCATCTTCATCTTCTTCAGATTCTTCATATTCTTCGTCAGATTCATCTTCAACATAGTTGTAATCTTCCATAGAAATGTCGTCGCCTTCATCTTCTTCATCATCGATGTCTTCGCTTTCATTTTCATAGAATGATTTATCCCATGCTTCAAGTGGTTGTCTATCCTTTAAATCCCATAGATCATCTTCTCCACCTAGGAACACGAAATCAGCACATGTTGTAATATCAATATATAGTTGAGCTTTGGCATTAGTATCGTCACCTAATCCTAATTTATCCATTACTTCATCTATTAATTTGTATATATTTTTAGGTTCACTAGAAGCACTCATTAATTCAACGGCTACTTCTAACATTGATTTATCGTTCATCAAACTTCACTCCTTAAATGACTACTATATTTTATATGAAATATAAATTTTTTTCAAGTACTTTTTATATTTTTATACTTACTTTATGTTTCTTCTGCCTTCTAAAGCCTTAATTAAAGTTAAAGAATCAGCATACTCTAGATTTCCACCAACAGGTAAACCATATGCAATTCTTGATACTTCACAATCATAATCTTTTAACATTTCTTTTATATATTGTGCTGTAATTTCACCTTCAATTGAAGGATTTGTGGCAATAATTATCTCTTTTGCAGATTTTGCTCTAGAGAATAAAGATTCTAAATTAATATCTTCTTCTGTAATACCTGCTTGGTAATTAATAACACCATCTAAAATATGATATACGCCATCATATGCTTCACATTTTTCAATAGCAAATAAATCTTTTACATCTTCAATAACCATGATTTTTTCATTATTTCTTGTAGAACATATTTCACATATATCGTTTTTAGTGATATTACCACATAATTTGCATCTCTTTAAAGATTTTAATCTAACTAATGCACTAGCAAAATTATCAATCTCTTCATTACTCCACTTAGTAACTGTGCTAATTGCTAATCTTTCTGCTGTTTTTTGACCTATTCCTTGATATTTAGATAAAGCCTCAATAAGGCTATTTATCTCATCACAATACTTCATTAAAACATTCCTGGCATTTGGAATTGAGACATAACTCTTTGAGTTTCGTCATCAACATTTTTAAATGCATTATTTAATGCAGCAACAATTGTATCTTCAATCATATCTAAATCATCAATTGAGTCAATTGCTTCTTTATTGATTGTAACTTTTAGTACTTCTTTTGATCCTAAAACAACTACATCAACAACACCAGCAGCAGTTCCAGTGAATTCTGTTTCTTCTAGTTTCTTTTGAGCTTCCATCATTTCTCTTTGCATTCTTTGAATTTTCTTTACCATATTTGGATTCATATTTCATCACTCCTCAAACTTTATATTTTCTTTCCCAAATAATTTTATTCCAGCTTCTTCAAATTCTGAGATAGCTTCTTCTTTTGCATTAATAACAATTTTTTCTTCTATATTTAATTCTTTGTTATTACCATTTTTCATTTTTTCGTTTATCTTATTCCAACAATCTCTTGTAATAGCTACATAATCGTTAATAAGATGTGTTTTTCTATTTAGTATTTTCTTAACTAATTCTTTATTTTCATCTTTTTGAATTTGACTACAAATATATTGTTCATCAAATACTAGAATCATATCAAAATCATTCATACATACTAATTCACTTTGTGATAACATCTTACCAACTTGTTTAAGTTCGATATCAGTAATTCTTGAGAATGTATTCCAACCTCTAAGCATAAGATTTCTTTTTTCCTCGTTAGGATTTTCTAAAATCTTTTTAATCATATCATATGCATCAGCATATTTTTCGCATTCTTCTTTTTCTACTGTTTTATTTTCAACTACTATACTTGATTGAGGTCTCTTTTCTAAATCTTCTACTCTCTTTTCAAGTTTATACAATAATTCATTATCATTTACATTCTTTAATTCAAATGAATCAGTCATTTTTATAATTCCTAAATCAAGATATGCACGTTTTTGATTAGTCCATTTAATATTATTTTGAACTTCACTTAAAGTGTTAATATAAGCATAAATTCTTTGATTAGAAATAGTTTTTGATAAGTTAATGAATCTTTCATTCTTATATAGTGAAAAATCACTATTATAATTAGGAACATTCTTAAATAACAATATGTTTTTGAAGAAACTTATCAAGTCATTAACAATTCTTGTTATTTCTTTTCCGTTTTTAATTAGTTCATCAATTATTTCCATAGACTTTGATGGATTCATTTCTTTAATTGAAGTAATTAAATCAATTAAATCATCTGATGTAACACTACCACTAATTCTATGAACATCTGATGCAGTAATTTCATCGTTAGAATAACTTATAGCTTGATCAAGTAAACTTAAAGCATCTCTAAGTCCGCCTTCTGCGTTAATAGCAATAACTTCTATAGCTTCATCAGTTATTTTAATCTTTTCCATATCAGATACTTGATGTAATCTCTTAATCAAATCTTCATTAGATATAGCTCTAAAATCATATCTTTGACAACGTGATAGAATAGTAGCTGGTATCTTATGAATTTCAGTTGTTGCTAAGATGAAAATAGCGTGTTTAGGCGGTTCTTCAAGAGTTTTAAGTAATGCATTAAATGCACTTGTTGATAACATATGAACCTCATCAATGATATATACTTTGTATTTACATACACTAGGAACATATTTAACTCTTTCTCTTAAATCTCTAATTTCATCAACACCATTATTACTAGCAGCATCTATTTCAATTACATCACCTATTTTACCTTCGGCAATGCCTTTACATATTTCACATTCACAGCAACAATCACTTGTTGGTGCTTTCATACAGTTAACTGCCTTCGCAAATATTTTTGCGATAGAAGTTTTACCTGTACCTCTTGGGCCACTGAACAAATATGCATGGCTTATTTTATCATTCTTTAAAGCATTCATAAGAGTTCTTGTTATATGTTCTTGTCCAGAAACTTCTTTAAAGCTTTGAGGTCTATATGTTCTATATAACGCTTGATAAGACATGCTTATTCACCACCCAACATAAATATTATAACATAAAAATAACACTATTTATATAATGATATTATATAATTACTTTCCTAAACAGAATCTAGAAAATAATCTATCTATTACTAATTCTGTGTTATTTTTTCCAACAATTTCAAGTATAGAATCTAAAGCATCTTTTATATCAATACTTATCATATCAACTTCAAGCATATTCTTAATAGCTTCTTTTGCTTCAAGTAATGAATTAAGTGCTTTTTCTAATAAGCTAATGTGTCTAACATTAGATAAGTAATTAGAATCTAAAACATTAAAATCATTTAGATTTAAAGTACTTAAAATCTTATCTTCTAATTCTTCTATACCTTTATTATCATTAATAGACATATAGATATCAGCTTTATAATTATTTTTGCTTTCAAGATCTGTCTTATTCATAATAATAATTCTATTCTTGTCTTTCGTTTTATCTAAGATTTCTAAATCTAAATCAGATAAAACTCTACTATTATCAAGTAAAACTAATACTAATTCTGCTTCATTAATTTTACTTAAACTTCTTTCTACACCGATATTTTCAATTTCATCATTTGTTTTTCTAATACCTGCTGTATCAATTAAGTTTAAAGTAATTCCACCTAAGTTTAAGAAACCTTCTATATAATCTCTAGTAGTACCCTCAATATCGCTTACTATAGCCTTTTCTTCATCTAATAAGACATTTAATAAACTAGACTTTCCTACATTAGGTTTACCTACTATTACAGTTTTTACACCTTCTCTAATTAGCTTACCTGAAGATGATTTTTCTAATATTTTTTTCATTTTTTGAACAACACTATCTATTCTTGAATCTAATGAACTATATTCAATTTCAGGTATATCAGTGTATTCAGGATAATCTATATTAACTTCAATGTCTACTAAAATATCTAATAATTCTTTTTCTAAATCATTAATCATATTAGATGTTCTTTTACTGATTCCATTATTCGCAATTCCTAATGCTAGCTTGTTTTTAGCACTAACCATATCCATAATAGATTCAGCTTGAACTAAATCTATTCTGCCGTTTAAAAAAGCTCTTTTACTAAACTCTCCTGGTTCAGCCATTCTAAAACCATTATTTAATAATGTTTTTAAAACTCTATTTGTTACATAAATACCACCATGACAGTTTATTTCAATAGAATCTTCTCCTGTAAAAGATTTAGGAGCTCTAAATAAAGAAATCATTACTTCATCTATTACTTCTTCTTTATCGTAAATATGACCGTAATTAATTGTATTTCCTAATACTTTAGTTAAATCTTTACCTTTAAAAATATTATTTACTAATTCAATTGTATTAGCGCCACTACATCTAATTATAGATATGGCACTACTACCATATGGAGTACATATTGCGCATATAGGCTCAAACATATAATCACTCCTCAATTATTTTTTCATTTTCTTCATTTTCTTCTTTTTTGTTTTGTGCGTGCTTTTCTCTTATTTTTCCTGGAGTAAAGGGGTTTACTCCTCTTGCAAAATCTCTTATATAAACGAATAAAACACCAAATCCAGCCATTATACCACCTAATAATAAGAAATTCATACCTAGGATAATTGATGTAATAATACAGAACCAAATAGTAGAAGCTGTAGTTAAACCTCTAATCTTATCGCCTGTTTTAATAATTACACCAGCACCCAAGAATCCCATACCAGTAAGAATAGCTGCGATAATTCTTTGGCTATTTGTTGATGAATCAAATTGATAAATATATCTTTGTAATATAGCTACTGCACAAGCACTAACAGATACTAGTACATGGCTTGATACACTACTTCTTGTTCTAACAGCTTGTCTTTCATAACCGATTAAGAATGAAAAGACTAATGCAATTATTAAAGCAATCATTCCACCAAAATCTAGGAAAGTAGGTGCATCTGTTGTTAATTTTTCAGCATTGTTAACAATAACTGGGGCATTTTCATAAAACATATTATTTTTCCTCCTTATTGTAATTAGTTATATATCTATCTGCATCTTTTGCAAATTTTTCTATTAACGCTATATTTTCTTCATAAGTTCCATTCTTTAAATGGCATCCACTTGCAAGAGGATGACCTCCTCCACCATATTCTTTAGCTAAAGTATTGATGATAGGACCATTAGATCTAAGCCTAATACGTAATTCATCATTTACTTCAAGGAATAATGCCCATACAGGACATCCTACTATATTAGATAATACATCTACAGCATTACTTGCTTCTTCATAACTAACGTTGTATTCGTCTCTAGTTGCTTTTGAAATATAGCAATAAACGAATCCTAAATCAGTTCTCTTCATATTATCAATAACATATCCTTTTACTTTAAGCTCATTAAATGTTCTCATAGCTATTTCTTTATTAAGCTTAATTGGATCTGCACCACATTCAAGTAATTTAGAAGTAATCGCAAATGTTTTTGATGTTACACCACTAAATCTAAAACCACCTGAATCAGTAATAATACCTGTAAGTAAACTATTAGCTGCATACTCATTTATAACTAAATTGTTTTCTATAGCAATTCTAGCAATTATTTCACTTGCACTAGATACAGTAGTATCAACATAAACAACTGATCCAATATTATCACTATATGGATGATGATCTATTTTTACAATATCATTTGCTAATTTATATCTTTTATCAGCTATTCTTTCTTCATTAGCAACGTCTACTAAAATGATTAAAGATTCCATAAATACATCATCGCTTATATCATCCATTTGTCCCATAAATTTTAAGGATGTTGATGATTCACCAACAACATATACTTTATCCTTCTTAAAAGAATCCTTTATAATTTCTTTTAGGCCATACTGACAACCATAACAATCTCCATCTGGAGAAACGTGTCCAATTATTATTATGGATTTGGCGTCTTTTATTTTATCAAGTATTTTATTAATCATAATAACCCTCCATCTAATACTTTCCACGTATTAGTGTATTATATCATATTTTTTTTATTAAAAAAATACTTATGATAAAAATAGAACCATTGATATTATGTATCAATGGTATTTTTTAATTCCTATCTCCATCCTTATAATTTCTATCTGTTTGCTTTCCGTACTCCTCATCAAGTAATTTATTGCTTCTCATTTTATATTCTTTTTTTGTTTCATCAAGAGTCAATAAATCGCCTACTTCTAGTATTTTACACTTCTCCTTAAACTCTTTTCTAAATAGAGAATCATAGCCTGTACAATGTAATGGACATATAAATTCTAAATCATAATTTTTTAGTTTTTCTATAACCTTACTGCACTCATCAATACTTAATTTTGAAAGATGGAATCCACCAATTATTCCTCTTATTTTCTTCTTAGTTCTTTTAATTACTTCATCAACTATATTACATATTCCTGCATGAGAACATCCAACAACTAATACTAAGCCTTTAGGTGTATCAATAGCTAAACATAATTCTTCCATAAAATTATCTTTTTCATAATTATTATTTAAAATATAAAAATGAGAATTCATATCTTCATATTTAAAATTAGAATATAAACTAAAATCATCATCTATTTTTAAATCATTATTTACAATTACTAAGTTATTTAAATCTTCTACTTTAAAGGGAATCCCTTTATATTCATAGTCATCATATAAAGAATACTTATTATTTGTAAAACCAAAACCTACAAATATCTTATTTTTATAATCATATTCCTTAATGAAAGGAATTGTGCCAGTTGTATGATCATAATGAGCATGCGATAATACTAAATAATCTATTTTTGATAAATCTATTCTTAATTTCTTTGCATTTTCAATAAAATTAGATGATTTTCCTGTGTCAAATAATATTTTTTTATTATTATACTCAATTAATAAAGATAAACCATGTTCACTAATAAAAAAGGGAGTTTCTTTATTTTCGATTAGTACTCTTATCCTCATGTAATCACCTCCTATAAAAAGAAAAGGACTATTCAAGTCCTCTTAGTTTTCATGTTTATTATATTCTGCTATAATTGCTTTTTCTAATTGCTCTCTAGTTTCAGCATTGATTGGATGAGCAATATCTTTAAATTCTCCTTCTGGAAGCTTTCTTGAAGGCATAGCAATAAATAATCCATTATCTCCTTCAATAATACGTAGTTCATGGATTACAAAACAATCATCAATTGTAACAGAAGCAATTGCCTTTAATCTATTATGTCCATCTACTTTTTTTAATCTTACGTCTGTTATTTTCATCATCAACCATTCCCTTCGCACGTATACACCATTATTGTATCATATTTAGAAAACGTTTTCAATGATTTTTATGAAAATTGTTTGAAAATATAACTATTCAATTGTCTTTGTTTTTATTTCTATGTATTTATCATTGCTTATATAATTTGTGTTGCTAAAACTAAAATATGTACTTCCGCTACCACTTAAATTAAGTTCTAAACCTTGCTTTTCATAATAGCTTTTAAAATCTTTAACGTTTGGATATAGTCTTAACAAAGCCATTTCTAATTCATTAGTTCCTTTATCAAATTCTTTATATTCCATAAATACATCTTTAGTAGACACTATAATTTTTGGATTTAAAATAAGCACTTCTTTTTCACTATATTTTACAAATTCTATTAATTCTCCTCTACCTCTTATGATAGCTGGTTTATTATATATAAAGAATAAAGTATCTGATCCAAAAAGTAAGGAAATATTACCTAATTCTTCATCATTTAAATTTAAATTCCAAAGTAAATTTAAACCTTTTAAAGTAGTAGATAAATCACTACTACCACCACCTAAACCACTTGATAAAGGAATATTCTTTTTTAATTTAATTTTTACACATCTATTAATTTTATATTTTTCTTTCATAAATTTAATAGCTTTATACATTATATTATTTTCAATATCAATATTTGATTCAATTATATCTTTATCACTATCGATAAACTCTAGTTCATCATAAAGATTAATTGGAACCATTAATGATTCTAAATTATGGTATCCATCATTTCTTTTTCCAAGAACTTTTAGATAAATATTTATTTTAGCATATGCTTTTAGCTTAATCATTAAAATTTCTCCAATAATTCAGGATGCTTTTTAAACATAGTAAGTTCTTTTAATTCTTCCTTTTTAACCCATTTATAATCAACAGCCTCATGAAGAACTACTTTATCACTTACAGCATCAGCTATATAAATACATCTAATAATATAATGTCCTAAAACTCTATCAACCAATTCAATATTTTTTAAATCTACTTCTGTTTCTTCTTTAATTTCTCTAATTAAACCAGTAATTTCATCTTCACCACTGTCTAAACCTCCACCAGGAAGTTCATAAATGCTTGGACTCATCGGTTTATAAGGACTACGTTTTTGAATTAAATATAAACCATTATATCTTATTAATCCACTTACTACCTTAAAGTAAGCATTTGAGTCAGATATGGCATTTCTTTTAACTGTAATACCTAAAGGTTTACAATCTTTATCGTATAAATCTACTACTTCATCACTCATAAATGCCGTAAGAATTTCATCAGCTAAATTAACAAAATCATCAACACTTAATTCTTCACTTCTAGCGTTTTCTTTAATGTTTAGTTTGTTTAATATTTTAATGAATTTTTCCTTTTCAGGACCAAATCTATTAATTAAATTGTTAATTAAAGTCTTTCTTCTTTGAGCAAATGAACTTCTTACAACATCAAAGAAAAATGATTCATTTCTAGGCTTATGTTTTATTTCCTTATACACATCAATTTCAATAACTGCGCTATCTACATTAGGTGCAGGATTAAAAACTGTTCTAGGAACCTTAAAAAGTTTTTTACAACTAGCTTGATATTGGATAGTAATAGATAATGAATTATAATCTTTTGTTTGTGTTTTACCACAAATTCTATCAGCTACCTCTAATTGCATCATAACAATATATCTATTAATATGAATATTTTGAAGTAAAGAAAGTAAAATTGGAGTAGTAATATAATATGGTAAATTAGCAACTACAATAACTTCGCTACATTCACTAAAATAAGCTTTAATATCTTTACTAACATCAGCTTCTAATATGTCTTGATTTAGAATTGTAAGGTTATTAAATTCTTTTAAATTTTCGTTTAAAATAGGTATTAAATCTGAGTCAATTTCATAAGCTAAAACTTGCTTTGCTTTTTCACATAATTTATATGTTAAAGCACCTAATCCTGGACCTATTTCTATTACTCCAGTATTAGAAGAAATGTTAGCTGAATCAACTATTTTTTCTAATATTTTTTTATCAGTTAAAAAGTTTTGACCATACTTCTTTTTTATATGAAATTTATTGTCTTCTATTATCTTTTTTGTATTCATTGTACGGCCTCCTTAAATCTTAAATTATGGCTTATTTAAGACTTTTTCTATATCTTTAATATCTATGCCAAACATATTAATTCTATTTAAAAATGTTTTAGCATTTGTATGTCCTAAATTAAAATTTTCGCATATTTCATCTCTTAATTTTTGACTATTATTTTCTCCAATTAATCCTAGCTTATATAGGTCATTTATTGTGATTAAATTATCTTTTTTAACTACCGATAAATGGTTTTCTAATGCCTCTATAATATCTTCTTTTTTAGCATGTTCAATACCTACTTTTTTTCTATTTTTACTGATTGCTAAATTCTTTTTTAAAAAGGCATTTTTAGCATTAGGAACATTTGATTGTATAATCTTTCTAATACGCTCCCCAGGGTAATCTGGATCTAAAAAAAGAATGATATCTCTTTTCTTAGATACTTCTATTATTTGTGGTAAGTAACTATCTATTTCACTACCATTTGTTATTAAAACATCAATGTCAGGATAGATACTTTTTAATCTTTCTAAATCATGAAGCCCTTCAACTATAACTACTTCATTAAATTTCACTATAGTATATTAATTTTGAAATATATTCACTACTTTTACTAAACGCATCTACAATAGGTGAGAAATGTAGTAAATCTACTTCTTTGTCTCCAGGTACTAATATATTAATTTGTTCATCTATTTGATAGTCATAGGCTGATTTAGAAACAACATCCTCTTTATAATAATATTTTGGATTGTTTTTATATTTTTTTATTTCATCAATTTGTTCTTTTGAAGCATATTTTAAATCGATATGATTAAATAGTTTTCTATTAAATAATCTAAATGACAAATCTCTTAAAATAGGATCTTCCTCATATTGGAATTGTTGAATACAACCATTAACATAAAAATCATCAATTTTTAAGAATGATTCAACAGTCTTATCATCAATAACATTAATTAATAGACTTACATCTGTTTTAAATTTATAACCCATTTTAATTAGTTCATACCATCTAGCATAAATCATTTCTAGCATTACTTCGAAACAACGTGATACTGGATGATAATAAACTTGATAATACATATGGTATCTGCTCATTAAATAATCTTCAATATTTGGAACTGAATTATATTTGAATAAAATTTTACCATTTCTAACAAGCATTCCTCTTAAAATCTTTTCAATATCGATATCTCCAAATTGAGCTCCAGTAAAATATGCATCCCTTCTTAAATAATCCATTCTATCAACATCAAGTTGTGAAGAAACTAATTGTTCAATCAATGGAAATTTATGTTCATGATTAATAACAGAAGCAATGTCTTCAGGAAGCTTTGGGTCATATTTTTTTAAAATTCTATTTATTTCAGTGTCTTCTAAAATTATATTAGAAGTCATAACTTCATGATTAATCTTAAAAATCTTTTCAAAACTATGAGAATATGGGCCATGTCCAACGTCGTGAAGAAGTGCGCTACATAAGAAGACCTTTTTCTCATAATCGCTTAATGAAGTATTTACATCATTAACTTTTTCTAAAACTTCTCTAGCAAGTTCATAAGTTCCAAGAGAATGCGAGAATCTTGTATGATCAGCCATATGAAAAACCATTGATACACCGCATAATTGTTTTATACGTCTTAAACGTTGAAAAATAGAACAATTAATAAGCTCATCAATTATTTCGTCATTTACTCTTACATATCCATAAAGTGGATCTCTAAATACTTTGCTTAACATACAAAACCTCCTATTAAAAAATTTATAATACTTAATCGTAAATATACATTCTAACTTATTTTACCACTTATTAGACTTTATTACAATAAAAGGGCTTATTTAATAGAAAATATTAAATAAAAAGTTATTTAATAAGCATATACTATCCATATAGGAAAACGGCTAAATAAAGGCTTTTTTTAATAAACTATTTATAATTATTTTATAATGCTTATTTAATAAAAAAAGTATTTATGTTATAATCAAATTGAGGTGATAATTATGTGCGTTTTTTGTAAAATAATTGAAGGAGAAATTCCATCAACAACAGTATATGAAGATGATAAAGTTAAGTGTATTTTAGACCTATCACAAGCAGGTGTTGGTCATACTTTAGTAATACCTAAAAAGCACTTTGCGAATGTGCTTGAAATAGATGAAGAGACTTTTGGTTATGCTATGAAAATAGCTAAAAGAATTGCAGCTGCATTAGTAAAAACATTTAAATGCGATGGCGTTAATATTTTAAATAACTGCGGTGAAGCAGCTGGTCAAACATTATTCCATCTACATATCCATGTAATTCCTAGATTCTTTAATGATACAGTAGATGTTAAATGGGTTGACCATAGTAGTAGCTTTGATCCTAAGAAATTTGAAGAATTAAAAAATGAAATAGTAAAGAATCTATAATCCTATATCTAAATGAAGGAGGTTGATACCTCGTATGGAAAGAAATATAGTTTCAAGATTTAAATATGTAAGAATTCAAGGACAAGAACTTGCTGAAAATACAATGTTCGCAAGAGGTATTTTTAGTATGTGCTGGGATATGGTTCAAAACGAAATAATGGATGCTGATGATGCAGCATTATTTAAAGAAATTGATGATTGGTTTGCTAATGAATTACCATGGCCACCACAATGTAAAAATCAAGAAAAAGTTATATGTTTTTTTAAAACAGAAAACTCAAAAGAAATGCTTAATATGATACAACCAGCAATGTGGTTACTAGAGCGATACAATCATCCATTTTATTTAGTTTATACTAATATGTTACCAGGTGAAATTGTATATGAAGATCAGTATCAAGTAGCTGTAAAAGTGCCTGGTGAACTTGATATAAGACCAATGCAAAAAAGTTGGACTCCAGAAGATAAGTAAATAAAAAAAACGGCTTAAATTAGCCGTTTTCTTTTTTTACTTTAATATTTCAACATACTCTAAATCAAGTGCTTTAGATACATTCTTATTAACACATTTGTGATTATAAATGTTCATACCATTGTATAATCCTTTTTCTTTATGAACTGCTTTTTCTAATCCTAAATCAGCAATCATTAAACCATACTTAATAGTAGCATTTGCAAGAGCAATAGTAGAAGTTCTAGGAACAGCACCAGGCATATTTCCAACACAATAATGAACAATTCCATCCTTAATGAAAATTGGATCTTTATGTGTTGTAACATGGCTTGTTTCACAACATCCACCTTGGTCAATTGCTATATCAACAATAACAGAACCTTTCTTCATTAATTTTAAGTGTTCTGCTCTAACTAATTTAGGAGTAGAACCACCAGGAATTAATACTGAACCAATTACTAGATCAGCTTCAGCTAATGCCTTTCTAATATTAGCTTCTGTAGCATATAATGTTGTTACACTTGCTCCAAAAATATCTTCTAGATATGCTAATCTATTTGGATTAATATCAAGTAATGTTACTTGTGCATCAATACCAACTGCAGCTTTTGCAGCAAAAGTACCTGCAACACCACCACCAAGAATAACTATTTTACCTCTTTGAACTCCTGGAACACCTCCAAGTAGGATTCCACGTCCTCCAAATCCTTTTTCTAGATATTTAGCTCCTTCTTGAATTGATAATCTACCAGCGATTTGACTCATTGGTCTAAGGCATGGTAAATTACCAAAGTCATCAGTTATAGTTTCAAATGCTACAGCTGAAACACCTTTTTTAATTAATTCTAAAGCTAATGGTTTATTAGCAGCTAGATGTAAATAAGTATATAGAATTAATCCATCTCTAAAATATTTATATTCACATTCTTCAGGTTCTTTAACCTTAACAAGCATGTCAACTTTTTCATAAACTTCTTTAGCAGTTTCAATTATTTTAGCACCAGCATCAATATATTCTTGATCTAGAAATCCTGCACCTTCACCAGCACCTTTTTCAACTAAAACAGTATGTCCATGAGCTACATAAGCCATGACATTGTCAGGTGTTAAACCAACACGAAATTCGTTGTCTTTTAATTCTTTTGTTGTTCCTACTATCATTTCTCTTTTACCTCCGCAATTATAATAATTTTTATATAGTAAAAATCCAATATAATTATACTATAATATATATATTGTAATCAATAAAAAATAATAAAAAGAAGAAGAAATATGATTTTAAGGATAAAAAGAAAACGGCTAATTAAAGCCGTTTTTATTTTATTTATTTTATAATAGTCATTCCACCCATATAAGGTTGTAATGCCTTTGGAATATTGATTGATCCATCTTCATTATAGTTATTTTCAAGTACTGCGATTAAGCCTCTTGGAGTAGCTAATACTGTATTGTTTAGTGTATGAACTAAATATGTTCCATTACTATTTTTTGTTCTAATTCCTAGTCTTCTTGCTTGTGCATCTCCTAGTGTTGAACATGATCCAACTTCAAAATATTTCTTTTGTCTTGGAGACCATGCTTCAACATCACATGACTTAACTTTTAAATCTGCTAAATCACCACTACAACATTCAAGTGTTCTAACAGGTACATCTAAGCTTCTAAAGAATTCAACTGTATAACTCCACATCTTATTATACCAATCCATTGATTCTTCAGGTTTACAAATAACTATCATTTCTTGTTTTTCAAATTGATGAACTCTATAAACTCCACGTTCTTCAATACCATGAGCTCCAACTTCCTTACGGAAACATGGTGAATAACTTGTTAAAGTAAGTGGAAGTTTATTTTCTGGAATAATTTGACCTTTGAATCTACCAATCATTGAATGTTCTGAAGTACCAATTAAATATAAATCTTCGCCTTCAATTTTATACATCATATTTTCCATTTCAGCAAAACTCATAACTCCATTTACAACATCTGATTTAATCATAAATGGTGGAATACAATAGATGAATCCTTTATTAATCATGAAATCTCTAGCATAAGATAGCATTGCTGAATGAAGTCTAGCGATAGGACCACATAAATAGTAGAAACCATTACCTGAAACTCTACCTGAAGCATCCTTATCTAGACCATCAAACTTAGCCATAATGTCTGCATGATATGGAATTTCATAACTTGGAACTACTGGTTCACCAAATTTTTGATTTTCAACGTTTTCTGAATCATCTTTTCCAATTGGAACTGTAGAATCGATGATATTTGGAATAACCATCATTTTCTTTAATAATTGTTCTTCTAAAACAACTTGTTCCTTTTCAATTTCAGTTATTCTAGCATTGTTTTTAGCAACAGTTTCTTTAATTGTATTTGCTTCGTCAATTTTCTTTTCTCTCATTAAAGCACCAATTTGTTGGCTTAAAGTGTTACGAGAAGCACGTAAGCTTTCAGCTTCACCTTTAAATGCTCTAATTTTTTTATCAAGATCAATAACTTCATCAACTAGTGGAAGTTTTTCATCTTGAAATTTCTTTTTGATGTTTTCCTTTACGATTTCTGGATTTTCTCTTACGAATTTAATGTCTAACATATTTTTTCCTCCTATAAAATAAAAACGCCTTTCATTTGAAAGGACGTGTATTAACGTGGTGCCACCTTTTTTACTTCTTAAACCCTTAACGCGGGATACGGATATTATTAATATCACTAGAGGGTAGATTTCATACACCTTAATACAAGTTTACACCAACCACTTGCTCTCTATAAGTAAGTAATGCATTACTTAGTCCTCATTATCGCTTTACAAATATATTATAATTCTTTTTTTAAATTTATCAATGTTTTTTTAATAATAAAAAAAGAAGGGCTTAAATTAATAAGCCCAAAATCCTTTTATTTAGCGATTATTCAGTTGCATCTTCCTCTTCATCTTCTGAATGTGGAATGATTGAAACTGCTGAAATTGTTTGATTACTATTCTTATTATTTCTCATATCAATTAGGATAACTCCTTGAGTTGCACGAGAAGTAGTTGGAATGTTCTTACTTGATATTCTAATTACATTACCTTTTGAAGTAGTAATTAATAAGTCTTCGTCATTTGTAATTGTATGTAAGCTTACTAATTTACCATTCTTTTCAGTAACATTAAGTGTCTTAACACCCTTACCAGCACGTGATTGTAATCTATATTCACTAGCTACAGTTCTCTTACCATATCCATTTTCAGTAACAATTAATATTTCTTGTTCCTCTGATTCAATTACAGATACACCAACTAATCTTTCATCATCTTCTAAAGCCATACCTTTAACACCTGATGCAGTTCTACCTACTACAGATATATCATTTTCATCAAATCTTATAGCTTTACCATTTGATGCACCTAAAACTATTTGACGTTTACCATCTGTCTTAATAACATCTAATAATTCATCATTTTCTTTCATACCTATAGCAATAATACCACTAGATCTGATATTTTGATAATCACTAACCTTAGTACGTTTAACAATACCTTTTCTTGTTACGAATAATAAGTACTCATCATCTCTATCAAATTCATTTACTACAGTTATTGCTCTAAGTTCTTCATTAGGTTTACCATCAGTACCTTTTTCAAGTGGAACAATATTAATTACTGGAATACCTTTACTTGTTCTAGAACCTTCTGGGATTCTATAAGCCTTTTGCTTATAAACTCTACCCCAAGTAGTAAAGAATAGTAGATAATCATGACTAGATACAACCATTGAATCAACAATCATATCATCTTCATGTGTCTTCATTCCTCCATGACCTGTACCACCTCTACGTTGTGTCTTAAATTCATCTAAGTTAGTACGTTTTACATATCCACCCTTAGTGATTATTAACATAACTTCAGTACGAGGAATTAAATCTTCATTATCAATATCTATATCACTAGTTAAATCGATAGTAGATTTTCTCTCATCCTTATATTTATTCTTTATTTCAGTTAATTCATCTTTAATAATTTGTTTAACTTTTTCAGGATCAGCTAAAATCTCATTGTATTCTTTGATAGAAGCTTCTAAAGCTGCCTTTTCTTCTAAAGTCTTTTCTCTAGATAAACCACTTAAGCTCTTTAATCTCATATCAAGAATAGCTTGAGCTTGTCTATCTGATAGACCAAATCTAGACATCAATTTATCTTTTTCAGAACCATCAGTAGTATTTCTAATAATATTAATGATTTCATCAATATTATCAAGCGCTATAACATAACCATCAACAATTTCTAATCTATCAATTGCTTTCTTTAAATCGAACTTTACTCTATTAGTAATTACATTGATTTGATGTTCAATGTAACATTCCAAAATTCGCTTTAAACTAAGCTTTTCTGGACGTTTATTGACTATGGCAGTCATATTAATTCCATATGATTGTTGTAGTGGTGTTTCTTTATATAAAGTGTTTAGAATAACAAATGAATTAGCATCTCTTCTAATTTCAATTACTATTCTTAAACCATTTCTATTTGACTCATCTCTTAAATCAGTTATACCATCAATTACTTTATCTTTTACAAGTTGAGCAATCTTTTCAATTAATGCTGTCTTTCTAACACCAAATGGTATTTCGGTAACAACAATTGATTCTTTACCATTATTTTCTACTATTTCAGCTTTACTTCTAATAGTAATAGAACCATTACCAGTTGTATAAGCACTAGTTAATCCACTAGCACCTAAAATTATACCTCCTGTAGGGAAGTCAGGACCTTTGATATAATTCATTAAATCAATTGTCTCTAGTTCAGGATTATCTATTAAAGCAAGTGTTCCATCAATAACTTCACCTAAGTTATGTGGTGGAATATTTGTTGCCATACCTACGGCAATACCAGTAGTACCATTAATTAATAAATTAGGTACTCTAGCAGGTAATATTTCTGGTTCAAGCTCTGATGCATCATAGTTATCAACAAAAGGAACAGTTTCTTTATTGATATCTCTAAGCATTTCCATAGCCATCTTACTCATACGAGCTTCTGTATAACGCATTGCAGCAGCTCCATCACCATCAACGTTACCAAAGTTTCCGTGTCCATCAACTAAAGGATATCTATAGCTAAAATCTTGAGCCATATGAACCATAGCTTCATAAATAGAAGAATCTCCATGTGGGTGATACTTACCCATAACGTCTCCAACGATACGTGCACTCTTTTTATGTGCAACACCTGGAGTTAAGTTAAGTTCATTCATACCCCATAATATTCTTCTTTGAACTGGTTTTAAACCATCTCTAACATCAGGAATAGCACGTGCCACAATAACACTCATGGCGTAACTTAAGAAAGAACCTTCTAGTTCATGTTTTAATCCTATATCTTTAATCTTACCATGATTAAATTCAACATCCATTAAATCATTCTCATCCATCTAGTTACACCTCCTATGCATCAATTTCTGCATATTGAGCATTTTGTTCAATAAATTTTCTTCTTGGATCTACTTCATCACCCATTAAAGTAGTGAATAAGTGATCTGCCTCAATTGCATCATCAATAGTTATTCTAAGTAATGTACGACGTTCAGGATCCATTGTAGTTTCCCATAATTGTTCTGGGTCCATTTCACCTAGACCTTTATATCTTTGTACATCATATTTAGCATTTTTAAATCTATCATCTTTCTTTAATTTCTCTAATTCTTCATCAGTATAAGCATAATCTACATTCTTACCATTACCTGCACTAATTTTATATAGTGGTGGACATGCACTATAAACATAACCTTTTTCTATTAAACCTCTCATATAACGATAGAAGAATGTAAGAAGAAGTATTCTAATGTGAGCACCATCGACATCGGCATCGGTCATAATTACTACTTTATGATATCTAGCTTTTGTTACATCAAATTCATCTTTAAAGCCTGTACCAAATGCTTGAATCATTGACATGATTTCATTATTTTGTAATGCCCTAACTTCACTAGTCTTTTCTACATTTAAGATTTTTCCTCTTAAAGGTAAAATGGCTTGATATTCAGGTTCTCTACCACTTTTTGCAGAACCACCTGCTGAATCACCCTCGACTATATAAATCTCTGATAAGGCAGGATCTTTACATCTACAATCAGCTAATTTAGAAGCTAGTTTAATAGAATCAAGAGGACTCTTTCTAACAGTTTCTCTAGCTTTTTGAGCTGCTATTCTAGCACGACTTGCCATTAAAGCTTTATCGATTATTTGTTTAGCTTCAGCTGGATGTTCATTTAAATATCTTTCTAAACCTTCACCAAAGATTTTAGATACTATTTCTTTTACTTCAGCATTTCCAAGCTTAGTCTTTGTTTGTCCTTCAAATTGTGGATCAGGATGCTTTACAGAAATAATTGCAGTTAAACCTTCAATTAAATCACTACCCTTAAATCCTTCATCTTTTTTAAACATATTGTGATCTTTTGCATATCTTGATAAAACTCTCATTAAGGCCATCTTAAATCCATCTTCGTGGTAACCACCTTCATGAGTTTTAATGTTATTTGTGAAAGAATAAATGCATGAATTATATTCAGTAGTATATTGCATAGCAATTTCTACACCAATAACTTGTTCAACATCTACTAATTCATCACCATGAGGTTTCTTAACAGTTACAGCTTCAGATTTATCAAAATATAATATTTCTTCTGATAGTGGTTCTTTATTATCGTTAATGTATTGAACATATTCTTTTAAACCACCTTCATAACAGTAGCTCTTTTCAACCTTTTCTTCACCACGTTCATCAGTAATAGTTATTTTTAACCCTTTATTTAAGAAAGCTAATTCTCTAACTCTTGTATCTAATGTTTCAAAATTATAAACTGATACTTCAGTAAATATTTCTTCATCGGCTTTAAATTCAATTACAGTTCCATGTTTATCAGTTTCACCAAGGCATTTGATATCTCCTACAGCTTTACCTCTATGGAATTCTTGATAATATTTTTTACCATTCTTATATACAGTTGCTTTTAACCATTCAGATAGCGCATTAACAACAGAAGAACCTACACCATGTAATCCTCCTGATACTTTATATGCTGAATTATCAAACTTACCACCTGCATGTAGTACTGTTAAAACTGTTTCTAGTGTTGATTTACCTGTTTTAGGATGGATATCTACTGGAATACCTCTACCATTATCAGTAACTCTAATAATTTCACCTTTTAATACTTCAACTAAAATTTCATCACAGAAACCAGCTAAAGCTTCATCAATAGAGTTATCAACTATTTCCCATACTAAATGATGTAATCCTCTTTCACTAGTGCTACCAATATACATACCTGGTCTTTTTCTTACAGCTTCTAAACCTTCTAGTACCTGTATTTCACTTGAATCGTAATTATCTACCATTTTAAAGCCTCCTTTTTCTTAATAATTTTTTTATATTTTATTAAAATAAAAAATTATTCACAATTTTTCCATATTTATTATATCATAATAAATAGTAAAATACACCCTTTTTTTACTAAAAATTTCAAGTTTTTTAATCTTTCTAGTATATTTATAGGATAAGCTAACAAAAACGCCTAAAAATTAATAAAATATATGTTAAATTCAAAAATAGAAAATAAAAAATCATGCCTATTCAAACATGATTCTTTATTACTTTTTTATTAATTTTATAATTTGAGCTTTTTCTAATAGATCGTTTCTAATATTATTTAATTCTGTTGTTGAAATAAATATTTGATAATTATCATCTAACAATTCAAATAATCTATTTTTTCTTTCATCATCTAATTCAGATAATACATCATCAAGTAATATAATTGGATTATTTTTTTTATATTTTTTTATAATATTTATTAAAGTTAATTTTAAAGCTAAAGCTATTGTTCTAACCTGACCTTGAGAAGCATAATTTGACTTATTATTATCAATTATAAATTTCATATCATCTCTATGTGGACCTTTGTTTGTTAATTTAGTAGAAATGTCTAATTCTAGAGATTTATTGAAGTCATCTTCTATATTTTTATAAGTAGTAGAAGGACTATATTCTATTACTATTTTTTCTTTACCAATCGTTATAATATTATCATTTAATTCTTTAATAAATTCATATCTAAATTTAATAATATCTTTAGCTAAATCTATTAAATTTTTTGTTGTAACAGATAATAAAGTTTTATTAATTTTTTCTTCTTTTAAGATATCATTTCTCATCTTTAATATTTTTTTATATTCATTTAATTTATTTAAATAAATCTTTGATATTTGGCTTATATTTATATCTAAAAAATGTCTTCTTAAAGAAGGAGAACCATAAATTAAATCAAGATCATTTGGACTAAATATAACAACATTATTTAAACCAATGTACTCTTTTAAATTATTTATCTCTATATCATTAATAAATACCCTTTTTTTCTCATTTAAAACTACTTTGTACTCTTTATTACTATTTACTTTAATAACGCCTAATTTTTCGTTAAAACTAATTAAATCATTATCGTTATTAGTTCTAGGTGATTTTAACATAATAGAAAAATATATAGATTCTAATATGGTAGTTT